>NZ_JBALBW010000055.1:0-6271 GCF_036919895.1 Nostoc sp. | reverse complement strand
GGGATTTAACTATTTCACAGAAAAATGGAGAGGTAATTTTAAACTTGCAATCGGGTCAGGTGCAGACTAATAAACTAACTCCACAGATATTGCAAACTTTTGAGGATGCGAATAGTCAGATAGATAAAATACTAGCTAAATCTCAAACACAACAAATAGACTTACAAAGATAGATTCGAGTGACCACAATTCCTGGTTTAGCTAAGTTGTTGAGTTCACCAAGCAAATCAGGTGTAGCGATGCTATTCACTAAGCAGATGATTGAGGCGCGAGGTTGGGTGAATGAGCCAAAAATTGAAGAGTTTCTAGCAGCAGGTTACACAAAGCAGCAGGTTTTGGAAGTCATTTTAGGAATTGCTGTGAAAATTATCCACAACTACACTAACCACATTGCTAAAACTCCTTTAGATAAGGCTTTTCAACCTTATGTTTGGTCAAAACCTGCGGTAGTTTCTTAATCAGAGCAGATTTTGAGTCGTGGACTGTCAAAGTTCTTTGATGCTGAGTTCGAGGTTATTGACAGCCTGCTCAACAGAATCGTTATACACCTTCTGGCATTGTGTGGATGAGATAAAACTGACTCATACTTTTCTATTGATCTAGCTGCGACCGAGCAAGATGATTGCTCGGTCGAGGTTTGGGAAGTGCGATCGCAAATTCTAGCTTTTACCTCGCAATAGAGATGCGAGATAGTGGCTCTCAAAAGTAGGTTGAAGCGATCGCGCAAGTTGGCTTGATATGAAATCTGCACGGGAAGCTATTTGCTATGGGTTAAGCATCAGTAAAAGTTTCAAGTCTCTTCCAGTTTGATGGTTTTCCAATTATCAGCATCTTTTGTTAAGTTACCTGGCAACGAGCGGTATATTTAAGTTGCCCTTGTTTTTCTGTAACCTTTACTATGGAGAGGTTATGTAATTAAATTCCAGATGAACGAGCCTCGTCGACTTTGAGGGTGGTTCCTGTAATGAACTTAGCATCATCTGATATTAAAAAGCTAACCGTTTTAGCGAGTTCTGCATAGGTAGCTGGACGACCCCACATCAAATCATCAGGAACGTTCCAGCCTTCTAATTCTTCAAGGTTATCGGCAACAAAGAAAGGAGCGATTGAGTTCATGCGAATATGATCAGCCCGATATCGCTTGGCATAGAGTTTGGTGAATCCTTCCATTGCGGCACGAAGTGTTCCACTGAAAGGAGTTCCAAGTGTTGGTTCTTGAGAATCGCTTGCGGAAATGTTAACGATCGCACCACCCCCAAGTTGACGCATCGTTTCTGTCACCAGTTTTGCGATGCGAACCACGCTCAGAAACAACATCTCAAAATTCTCGCACCACATCTCATCAGAAATGTTGAGTAAATCAAGGCGCGGGGGATCACCAAAACTATTTACGACCGCATCAATTCGACCAAACTTATCCAATGTGGTCTGAACTAATCGCTCTAAATCTTGTAGTTTAGACATTGAACCTTGTACAGCAATTCCGCCAAGTTCTTGTGCTAAATCTAAAACACTTTCACTTCGCGCCATCAATGCAACCGTATATCCTTGACTCGCTAAGTGCCGCGCACACCCTGCACCAATTCCACGACTCGCTGCTGTTACAATAACAATTTTTTTCGCATTCATCTTTTATTATCTCCCAAAATTCACCTAAAATCAGGATAACCTTTGATTTAGAAGTACAAGCGACACTTCCTTGCTCAGTTGGAGTTAGAAAAGGTCAAACGGTAAATGAGTTCGTCGGAAAGTTTACCCTGAACGAACTCTGTGTTCTTATTAACTTTGTACAGATCAAACCCAAGCTTCAATAGCACCTTACGGCAGGCATAGTTTTGCTCGTTCACTGAAGCGTATAGAGCAGGAAAGTCGAATCGCTCTTGGGCAAGAGCGATTGCTTTTGAGCAGTAAGCAGGTGCATACCCCTGTTTATGGAAGTTCGCAAAAGTCATGAAGCCGATTTCTGCGTATGCATCATCGAAAATACCTATCTCGACAACTCCAACAAACTGGCCTTGGGGAAGTATCGCCACCCACTTGAGCCAAGTCATAGTGTCATTGTCTGGTGATTTTTCCAGTGCAGCGAACTTAAACTTTTGCTTAAGCTCGGTGAGAGTCGGTATTTCATCTTCTAAATACTCGTATAAAATAGGGTCGCTGAGGTATAAATACAGTGTCTCGGCTTGGTCTTCCGTCACTTTTTCTAGATGTAAGCTAATCGAGGCTGTATCCATGTTTTATCCTGCTCATAAGAGGTTTACTTATGAAATGAACCGTAAATAAAGCACCTACAGGGAATAAAAAGCCCAGCCTTATCAAATATATTCACAATATCGAGCCGAAAAATTATTTGGCAGATGAAACAGATTATCCGGCTGTGTTTCCTTTATTTGATAATGGAAAAATAAAGGATAGTGTGGTGACAATTAATAGATGATTGAAATTGTTGAAGCAGACCTTAGTATCCCTGCTCATGCGGAGGCTATGGTTAAATTAATGGATGAGTATGCGCTCGACCCGATGGGTGGTGGTAAAGGTCTGTCTGACTACGTTAAAGCAAATCTAAGAGCAGAGCTTGCAAAGAGAAAAACGGCTCATGTTATTCTTGCCTTTGTCGATGCCGAACCCGCAGGGCTTGTTGTCTGCTTGGAAGGATTCTCTACCTTCGCGTGTAAGCCATTACTTAATATTCACGATGTCATTGTTGCTTTATCCTACCGTGGTAGAGGTTTGTCCAAACTGCTGCTACAGAAAGCGGAGGAAATCGCACTCGATTTGGGGTGCTGCAAACTCACGCTAGAGGTACTGGAAAGAAACCATGTTGCTCAGTCAGCATACAAGGCGTGCGGATTCAGTGGCTATGAGCTAAATCCTCAGATGGGCAAGGCATTATTTTGGGAGAAAAAACTACCAGAGGTGACTGATGAAGAGAAAAGTTCTTAAAGCAGATTGATATGATTACTTGCTATTTGCGTTACGTTATTGACCCTGACAAAATTTCGGATTTTGAAGCATACGGACTTATGTGGATACCGTTGGTAGAAAAATTCGGTGGAAACCATCATGGGTACTTTCTTCCACATGAAGGAGCTAATAATATTGCCGTAGCTCTGTTCAGTTTCCCTAGCCTTGCAGCATACGAGCAATACCGAATAGATTCCCAGCAAGATTTAGCTTGTCAGGAAGCGTATGAGTTTGCACGTCGAACAAAGTGCATTGTCAGTTATGAGCGATCATTTATGCGTCCAGTTTTAGGCGATGTTAATAATTATTAAATAGAACAGCCAATGCTCGATTACGTCAGTGCAGGAATCGCGTTTTACGTCACAATGCTTCCCGTACAAGAGTGGATATTGGAATTCCGCCTTGGTTATCTGGGTCGTTACTGGAGCCTGATAAGTGTTGCTGGCTTATTCATTGGCTTTTTGCTCTGTGCGCTGATATTTACACCATTGATCATTAACATGACGCTAGATCCGTTCAAATATCCAGATCATTTGGTGATGAGCGGGATCGCGGCTGTCATCTTTGGTGCAATACTCTGGCTAGGACAGTGGCTGGTACTGCGACAGACTGAAATGACACCTAGAATTTTCGCTCTTATCAACACAGTGGTTGGAATTTTTGTCTTTTCTGTGCTGGTGTGGTTCAATCAAAAAAGTTTGCAGTGGAGCGGTGGCCCAATTGAAGGCTGGAGAACCGGACTCATCTTTCTAGTGGGTGGTACAGTTACCGGAGCGGCGACGGGTAAAGCATTAGATTTTTACTGTGGACGAGTTGAGCAGCGATTAATCAAACTTGAGAGGGAGAGGGTAGAGCAAGAAACCCAAGAGCGAGAAAAGCTTTTGAGAGAGCGGTTTGAGAAGCAGAAATTAGAGCAAGAACGCCTAGAAGCAGAGATGGCAGAGCGGAAAAGGATACAGCGAGAGGCGGCTCAAGAAGAAGAACGTTTGTGGTATGAACAACACGGGAAAGACTATGCAGATTATGCAGATTATGAAAAGGAGGAAGATGAGGATGAATAACTTTGTGCTGACATGAACGACCGCGATCGCTGATGACTTAGCTCTCGCATCGCCTTGTACAGTGTGGCTCAGTAGTGCATTTTCAGCTTTAGCCTCTTCCAGCCTTTCAGATATGATTAAAATGGGTTGTAAATCAAGATAAAATATTATTAATCACTTCAAATTAATTTCAAATCAACTAAATTGAATGACTCGATTTGTACATGACGAATTTGCCAAAGATTATCTAGAAGAACTGTTAAAACCTTATGGGGAAGTAAAGTCATCATCAAAAATATCAGGAGAGATCAAAGAAATTGATGTGCTATTTACTCCTTATTCTCAGCAAAGCTCTAATTTAGAAGTGCTAGGGCTACTTGGAAGATTTGCCGAATTTCCGGCTATATTAGAACCATTTCGCAATGCAGCTTCTAGTGATGAAATTTGCGATTGTATTCAAAAATTATTAGAAGTAAAAGCTGGATTACGGCGAGATGCTAAAGCGAATAAAACCAGACTCCAAGAGTCAGATATTCCGAAACTATGGGTTCTTAGTCCAACTGCATCCCCAGCAATACTATCGAGCTTTAATGTTAATCAGAAATCGGGGTGGTTGTCAGGAGTATACTTTTTAGGTGATGCTCTACGGACAGCAATTGTAGCTATACATCAACTACCGCAAACACCAGAAACGTTGTGGCTAAGAATTCTTGGCAGGGGGAGCGTGCAGTCACAGGCAATTGTAGAATTATCAGCATTACCATTGAATCACCCATACAGGCAAGCAACGCTAGAATTAGTTTACAACCTGCGCCAGAATTTAAGAGTTAATCAAAATTTAGAATCAGATGATAGAGAGTTAATTATGAGATTAGAACCACTTTATCAGCAAGACCGCGAAAGAGCAAAACTTGAAGGGCATTATACTTAAATTCTCGTAAAGGTCAAATCACTGGCATTAGTTTTATTGACAGTACATCTATTCCAATTTGTCATCCAAACCGAGCGAAAAGAAATAAGGTATTTAGAGGCTTATCAGGTTGGGGAAAGAGTTCTGTCGCTTGGTATTTTGGGTTCAAGCTTCATTTAATCATTAATGACCAAGGGGAGTTATTAGCTTTTCAAATAACTCCTGGAAATACAGATGACCGAGTACCAGTTCCAACCTTAACTCAAAACTTATGGGGTAATCTTTTTGGGGACAAAGGATACATTTCTAAAAAACTATGGCAGGAACTTTGGTCAAATAATATCAAGCTAATCACTCCCTTTAAGAAAAATATGAACAATCAGCTAGTTGATTTGTGGGAAAAACTGATGTTACGAAAAAGGTCGTTAATTGAAACTGTTAATGACCAATTAAAAAATATCTCTCAAATTGTTCATTCTCGTCATAGAAGTGTCAAAAATTTTATGGTTAATCTGCTTGCAGGTTTAATCGCTTATACTTTTCAAGAGAAAAAACCCTCTTTAAAGCTAGATAAAAATGAAATCGAAAATTTACCTGCTTTGTTAGTTTAATCACCTTTTTATTGAAGTAAATTATTTAACTTAATTTTCCAAAATAGCAGTTTTTGGATTAGTTTATTTTGACTATCTATTCTCAATAAGGATTGCTAATTGATAGAGTATTGATTATCATTGATTTTTAAGCGTTTCTGCTATATCGAACTCAGGTTTGCACAATTACCGACTCACAGTAACGCTTTTGATGAAACAGTGAACTACTTTGACCTAAACCACCGCCACCCAATCGCACACCACAGACGTACATCCCGTGGCAAAGTTAACCCAGACCTGCCATTGCCCCAGGCAGCCATTCCAGTAAGGCTCACCATCAGCCACCCCAACAGAAGAGCCAACTCTAGAGACAAGCTCTTGGTAGAAAGAGCCAGCGCTGTCCAAGCCTTGCTGCATTTTCAGTTTCAGCCCCTTCCAAACTTGGGCAACAGGATTTTCCACTTGGGTAACTGTTTGGGGAATATCCTGGGATTCGGTGTCAATGGGTTTCAGCCGGGATACCTTCTCAACAGGACACAAGCAACCTCAAACAACGTAGAGTCGTGCGTCTAGCTTTCAGATCATGGGTTGATTAGTGTGACATCTCCAGTTACCAACAACGAATCTTTAAGCAGCTTCAGAAATGCTGTGGGGAGAAAGTTCTTTAGTAAGCTTGATGTGTCTAGCTAGCAGAAATAGTGGGAACATAACACTAACAGCAATAATAGCTGACATGATAATGTACAACCAGAAATATCGAATACCGA
>NZ_JBALBW010000054.1:0-20471 GCF_036919895.1 Nostoc sp. | reverse complement strand
TGGGAATTGGGAATTGGGAATTGGGAATTGGGAATTGGGAATTGGGAATTGGGAATTGGGAATTGGGAATTGGGAATTGGGAATTGGGAATTGGGTATTCTCTTTGTCCCCTTGTCCCCCAGTCCCCCAGTCCCCAGTAGAAGCAATTACTGATCGGACAGCATAATAAAAAATACATTTTCCAATTCCTTCTCAAAGCGTAGGGTTTTCACCAAATCGGCTTCTTGAGAAAAGAAAGAATCGATGATGATCATGTCAGGTTTGGCTGACAAAGCTTTATTGATGCATTCTTGCGGATTGGAGGCTTCAATCACGTTGTATCCTTGAGCTTGCAGTACATCCGATAGAGTTTTTAAGGCTGATGCATTTTTATCTACAACCAATACCTTTTTACTAGAAGTACCCTGATAAAGTAGTGAGCCTATTTCGCTGAGAAGTTTTTCTGTGTTAATGGGCTTAGTGAGATAGCGATCGATACCAATATGGTAGCCCCGTTCTTTGTTTTCAATAATTGACAAAATAATGATCGGGATGTCTGCGGTCTGAGGATCATTTTTAAGAACGGCTGCCACATCAAAACCATTGATTTGGGGCATCATTACGTCCAAGAGAATCAAATCGGGACGGGCTGTTTTGATTTGATGAATTGCATCTACACCGTCCTTTCCTTCCCGAACGTTGTAGCCTTCGTTTTCCAGTTGTTGACGAAGCAATTCCCGAATGTTAGCGTCATCATCCACAACCAAAATGGTTTTACGGTTTTCGTTTAGTACGGTTTTTGTGGTGATGACGTGTTCTTTGAGTTGTTTGACTAGGGTATCCAAATTCAGATTAGTAGTGGTTTTTGGATCGCTGGTGTAGGTGGGAATGATGAAGGAGAATATGCTACCGTTACCTGGTTCACTTTCAACCCAAATTCTACCGCCGTGATGATCGACGATTTGTTTACAGATGGGCAGTCCTAAGCCTGTGCCTTTGGGTTTGTCGGTGAGGGTGTCGCCAACTTGCCGGAATTTCTCGAACACTTTTGGCTGATCTTCAGGTGCAATACCAATACCTGTATCGATTATGCTGATACAAACACCTTCGTCTTCTTGTTTGACGCGGCAGGTAACACAGCCAGATTCGGTAAATTTAACGGCATTGGAAATCAGATTGATTAAAACTTGCAGCAACCGATTGCGATCGCCTATTATCTGAGGCAATCCAGATTCAATCTCGCTAACTAACTGCAAGCCATTGGTTTCAAACAATCCGGCGGTAGAATTGGCTGCCCAATGGATTAATTCACTGGGATCGAGAGGCTGCATCTGCCATTCCACCTTACCTGCTTCCATCTTGGCAATATCTAGGACATCGTTAATCAAAGACGTAAGGCGTTCTGCTTCCGACACAATAATGTTGAGATTGTCACCTACCCGCTTGATGGTTTTCTGAAGCTTGCGGTCTTCGGTAGAAATTATTGGGAAGACATCGGTTTCTAGCTTTTCTTTAATGATTGATGCAAAACCGAGAACAGAAGTTAGTGGTGTTCGCAGTTCGTGGGAAACCGTTGAGATGAAGTCGGTCTTCATCTTGTCAATCTCTTTTTCTGCCGTCACATCCCGAATCAGCAACGCTGAACCGAAGCAAGCAGAGGGTTCCTCATCTACCGTCTTTTTGAAAATGGCGGTCGCCACTGCTTGACCAATGCGTTCCTTTGTCAGTGCAACTTCGGCAGAAAATACTTCTCCAGGATGGGACTGAGTTCGTGTAACCAGTTCTGCTAAACCAGATATCGGGAGTTCTAAGTAGTGACCATTGACGATGGTAGCTGTCAATTCATACATACCTAAAAAGGCAGGATTGAAGTGGGTAATTTGTCCTGCGGTGTCTACCACTAACAAACCATCTGCTAAGTTATCTAAAATGGCATTTAATCCCTGGGCTTCTGCTAAGGTATTTTGCAGGGCAGCTGTCCGCTCTATAACTCTGGCTTCCAATTTTTGATTCAGTTGCCGCAGAGCGATTTCTGCTTCTTTGCGGGCAGTGATATCGGTATTAATTTCCAGCACCGCGCAGGGCTGACCATCCATGTCTCGTTGCAGAGTCCATCGGCTCTGGACGATAATCAGTTTGCCATCATGGGTGAGATGTTGCACTTCTCCTTCCCAATTACCTTGCTCTAATAACTCTGCGATGATTTCTGCTTTTGGTTTGGGAAAGGTTTTTTTGATAAATATGTGAATGCATTGGTCTTTCACTTCTTCACGCGTCCAACCGTAGAGTCTTTCGGCACCCTGATTCCAGTGAGAGATTTTGTCGCTCATGTCGCGGACGATGATGGCATCGCTGGAATGATTCAACATATCTAATAAACGTTGATTTTCAGCTTCTGCTAATTTGCGATCTTGAATATCAGTGCAGGTGCCAATCCATTCTCGGACGCTGCCGTCTTCTTCAAAGACGGGGGCACCACAGACAAAAAAGTGGCGGTAGCTAGCGTCTTTGGCACGAAATCGATATTCGGTTTGAAAGAGACTCTGATTTGCCACAGCAGCATTCCAGGCAAGGGCTGTGTGGGTACGGTCATCGGGGTGAATTGGATCGAGCCAGCCCAAACCCTCGACTTCCTTCGCACTTTGACCTGTGTACGCTAACCAGGTAGGCATTTCATGGCTCACCGCCAGTCCTTCAGGCGTAGCCACCCAGACAATTTGTGAACTGGCTGTTACCAGAGAACGAAACCTTTGTTCGCTTCGTTGCAGAGTTTGTTCTCCTAGCTTGCGATCGTGAATATCAGTGGAAGTGCCAACCCACTCTCGAATGCTGCCATCTGCTTCCAAAACAGGAACTGCATTGACAAAAAAGTAGCGATAAGTGCCGTCTTTGGCACGAACTTGATATTCAGTTTGATAAAGACTCCGGTTCGCCACAGCAGCACTCCAAACTTCAGCACTGTTGGCACGGTCATCGGGATGTATGACATCCAACCAGCCCCAGCCCAACATTTCGGCTACACTCTGACCTGTATATGCCTCCCAACCGACTATTTCCGAGTTCACCATTCCTTCCGGCGATGTCGTCCAGACCATTTGGGAAGTGGCAGTTACTAATGAGAGATACCGTTGCTCGATATACTGTTTTTGGGCTTCTGCCACCTTGCGATCGTGAATATCTGTGCAGGTGCCAATCCACTCCCGAACACTGCCGTCTTCTTCTAGGACGGGGGTACCACAAACCCAGAAGTAGCGATAGTTGCCATCCTTGCTACGAATTCGGTATTCAATTTGGTAGAGGCTGCGGTTCGCCACGGCTGCACCCCAGACTTCGGCTGTGCGATCGCGATCTTCGGGATGAACGGCATCAATCCAGCCCCCATTTTCCGTTTCAGCTAGACTTTGACCTGTATAGGCTACCCAGCTTACCATGTCAAAGCAAATTCCTTCTGGTGTGCTTACCCAAACAATTTGTGTAGTAGCTGTCACCACTGAGCGGTATCGGGCTTCACTCTGTTTCAGGTTTTGTTCACTATATTGGCGTTCCTGCTGGGCGCGTCGAAGGTCGGTGATGTCCTCTACACTATACCAGATCAGGCGCTCCCCATCTTTCTCAATCATCAGTCCAGATAACCTAACTGGAACCAAGTACCCATCTTTGTGGATGTACTCCTTCTCATAAGGCCCATAGCGACCAGTTCGTTCCAAGTCTTCTAGGCTAGATTGCTCCGTAGCAGCATATTTTTCTGGGGTAATCTCCCAGTAAGTAAGATTCATGGTTTCTGGAACAGTACGCCCTAAAATGGCAGCATAGGCGGGGTTGATGTTAATTAATGTCCCATCTATTCGGCATAGTGCTAGCCCAACAGGACATTGTTCAAATAGCTGACTGTTGTATTCATCAAATTGCTTAAACATGGTTGAGGTTTCTCTAGTGGCGTATTTCGTTAGGGTTAGAACAACAGAACCAAGACAACAAAGTGGCGTAAAGCTTTAACGAAATTGGGTTGCGTTGGAACATCTGGTAAATTTGATCGGGTGATGCACCTTCTACATCTGGACTGTGCTGTGAAAGTCGCTGGATCAATTGAGTATGGCGGATCAGCAAATCCGTCGGTTTGAGTTTTGGAGCTGTTGATGGAATGAAGCCGTCGGTATCAGGAATGGAGGATGATTCCGTTGTGAAAATTGGCATTTGTTCTTCAGTAGCGTCCACCAATGCACAATTTAACGGAATCTGAATCCAGAATTCTGTGCCTTCACCTGGTTGAGAACGACACTTAAGCATTCCCCCATGTTTGTCTACAACAATTTGGTAGCTGATTGCCATGCCTAGCCCGGTTCCTTTACCAACATCTTTCGTGGTGAAGAAGGGATCGTAAATGCGGTGGATTACCTCCTCCTTCATGCCTGGGCCGTTGTCAGCAATGCGAATTACAATGCACTGTTGGTCAATAGCTCTGGTACGAATCGTTATTTGAGGACTACTTTTGACTCCTGAATTTTCCATCCCTTCTTCCAAAGCATCAATGGCATTTGCCAGGATGTTCATAAACACCTGATTCAACTGTCCGGGATAACATTCAATCAGGGGAAGTTTTGCATAGTCTTTAACGATTTCAATTGCCGGACGATGAACATCTGCTTTCACGCGATGGTGAAGAATCATTAGCGTTCCGTCAATACCATCGTGGATGTTGACGGCTTTCATTTCAGCTTCGTCATGGCGGGAGAAGTTTTTCAGAGATTGGACAATTTCGACGATGCGATCTGTGCCCAGTTTCATCGAATCTAGCAGTTTGGGGAAATCCTGCATGATAAATTCCAGGTCTATATTTTCCAACTGTGATTCCAGTTCTGGAGGAGCAACAGGTAGAAATTTCTGATACTTTTCCAACAGGTGTAACAAGTCTTGGGCGTATTCGGCAACATACTTCAAGTTGCCGCAAATAAAGTTAACTGGGTTGTTGATTTCGTGGGCAACTCCAGCAATGAGTTGCCCTAGACTGGACATTTTTTCGCTTTGGATCAACTGAGTTTGGGCTAATTGCAACTCATGGAGAGCTTGCTGAAGCTTCTGTGTCTGGGCTTTTGCTTGGAGGGCTGCTTGAGTGCTTTGTTCGTAAAGTAAAGCTTTGTCAATAGCGATCGCTGTTTGAGAGGCAAAGATACTCACAAGCTTGAGGTGTTCGGCTTTGTATGAGTCGGTTTGGGATGCGCCAATTGCGATCGCTCCCAGTACCCGCTCCTTGGCTCTTAGCGGTACACAAATCATGGCGCTAACGTTCTTTTGCCTATCTAATCGAGGATCGGCTTGCACATCATTGATGAGTTCTGCCCGGTTGGATTGCACAATGTTGCCAATAATTCCCTTGCCCGGTTCCGGCTGACTATCGTCAAAAAACACTCCAAATTCGGCAATGATTTCAAACGCAGTTGCATCAGGACTCAGGAGCAGAATCATCCCCGCAGATGATTCAATTAATTGGCTCAATTCTTGAAGCACGAGTGGGGCAATCTGTCGCGTATCTAAACTTGTTGTGAGTTGAGTTGAGATATCCTCAAACAAATCAATTTCCTGATATCGTTCTAACAATTCTATGGCCAGTACTTTCTTCTCAGCTTCCTGCTTTGCCAGCAATGAAAGCAAAGTTGCAAGTATAATTGTCTGTTCTCCGCCAACAACCCAACCGATGATTTCTCCTGAAACCTCGATTGGATATCGATTTTCCTTAGTTCGCTCCCCAATGCTAATTAGTTTCGTACCGTCTATCAGTTCAACATCAACCGCAATGTTGAACTGGTGGACTAAGTTATTAAGGAGAGATGGCAACTCTTTTTTGTTGAGCATTTTTCTGAGGCTAACTGCGGGCATAAAACACCTCATAAGCAGTAGGTTGCAAATTGACCGCATTCAAGCTAACCGAGTTATTAACTTTATCAATGAAGGCAGGAGGCAGAAGCAGTAAGAGTTCAAGACCGCCACTGAGTTCTCGTACTCTACGGAAAGCTAATGCAACAGTAGCTTCAAATAAGTAGGGGTCGAATCCCCTACTCATTTGCTCCTTCTGCCTCCTGCCTTCTTCGCCCCTTCCCTGCGGGACGCTCCGCGAATGGATAAACAAGCTACGCCGAGCATCTTTGGAAAAGAGAGGAATTGTCATAAAAATCTAGGGATATAATAATTTACTAATTAAGATTAAGACTAGTTTTCCCAAAAACGTTGACGATATAACAGCAAGTTGAGCAGTAGCAGATACCTTGAAACTCCTTAAGTAAGTGGGCACAATAAAACCAAACTGTGTAAAGAAAAGTAAATAAGGCTCAAACCCTTTTTCCCCTGCCTTATCCAAACGATAATTATTTACACCGACCTACTTATATAGGTTCCTTAGAGGTTGTTTGAAAAGTCTTATTGTAGGTATCAAAACGTTCTATATCCCTCTAAGTCCACGCCACAAGATCACTTGGGGAGACCCCAAGACCGCAGTGGCTCCCCTTAAAAAGGGGGACTTTGATAAATAAAACTTTAATAATTCGATAAACGCATAGATTTAAATCTATTGTCAATTGATGTTTCTTATTACTAGTGCATTTCTGAGACTGGAATAATCTCTTCTCTGGCAAAATATCAATAGCGGACAAAAAGAAGCTGCAATCGCAGCTTCTTCTCGGACTTTTAAAAAGTATTTAGATAAGCAGTAGCTTCAGTTAGATTCGAGAGTAACGAAAACGAAGTCTGAGTAGCCGAAGCCAGCGTAACCACATTTGTGCAGGTTGTTCAAAGAAGGTGAAAATATCACCGAAACCTAAATTAGTTTTGTGATGATGTAACCAGTGTCTCTCAGGAGTAGTAATAAATAAAATTTGGCATAAAATATTTACAGGCTTTGAAGTTTGCCAACCCAATACACTTATGTGTCTCCACCAGACATGAAACTGACCAAACAGTAATCCAGAGATAACGCCAATGGGAGAGAAAGACCACAAGACTACTGCTATGAGTAAATAAGGAAAAGCTCCCAAGATACCATCTAAAAGAACCTGGGGATTAAAAGTCAAAATAGCGTAGTGGCGGAAGTCTTTTTTCCAGGAGTGGTGCGTTTTTAAATGAAGGCCACCAAAAACGTGTTCAGGTACGTGGTAAAGGAATGTAGATAGAAAATCGCCAAAAAACAGTAATAACCAAGCAACAGCGATAGCCTCAAGCATTTGTACTCCTCAAGAATAGTTAAGAAAACTCCACAGAAAATATGCAGATATCATGCTGTTGACGTAGACACCTGGTTTTAAGCTATGCAAACTGCATCTATGCGTCTCATGAGTCTACGCTCAAGTGAATTTGGCTCAGAGCATACGTAATTGGATCGGTTGCAGTCTCATAAATTTCCGAGCCTTAATGGAGTAAATAGCAACTCGTAAGAACCTCCAATTTGACTTGTAGCTTTGGGTTAATGGCAACAATACATCTAAAACCCGACAGTAATACAGTATGATGCTATAGTTACTACACAATCTTCTTACTAAGGCATACAGCGTAAGCAAAGGTTGAGTTAAACTTAGTACAAATTTAGGTTAAGGCTTTTCTGCACGTTATTAAGTTGAAACTTATTGCAATTGAGTTTCAATTATGAATCTAATTAGAACGATATAAAGAAATATTCTGCCAACGCAATTTTGGTTCTTGAGGTGAGTAAAACTGGTTGACAACTAAGTGGCTTTTGAACAAAGTGAAACCCAACACCAAGAATACTTGATTGTGTTGGGTTTCACTTTGTTCAAACCAATCTATAAATGTTTTATTTTTTCAGATAGAAAAAAGAGCGCTAATAGGAATGTGAGTTCAATAGAGTAAAGTTGAAAACCCTTATCAAAATTTACATTCTACTTTAACTATGACTCTTCTGGACTAGGACTTTTCAGACTTGGCGTGAGAAATCAGGTCAAGGTAAAGCTTGAATGAGTTTCCGAATCACATCTATTGCTGGACTGCCTGTCTGTTCACAATACTTTTCAAGGTTCTGGGCTTCATCTGATGTCAAGTTTAAGGTAATTCGCTTAAGCGCCCTTTTTTTAGTGGAGGTTGCCAAGCGGGGAGATTTAAGTGCAGCAGTTTTATTCATTGATTGATAGTCTAGATATATACAAACTTTCTTTATTAAGATTGCCAATTCTGAACTACCTTTACCAGTGAAAATCGAGATTTTGAGATTGAACTTAAGCTTTACACCCGAATATATTACTGAGAAGCTAAGGTATTAAATACCTGGGACTACACGGAATATACCATTATCTGTGATGCTAGAAGCTTTTGGCTAAAGAGCTTATGTCAGCAATGCCCCACAAACCAGATTGTCTGTTGAGCAAGCGATATTGAATTCCTGAGACGATTGGATTGTCAAAGGTGGTTTTTATCAGTAAATATTTTGGTAATATATGTGTTTTCAATCTTCTGCAATATGAGATTATTCGTTTGTTATGGCTATCACCTCATATCTACAGCAACCTAGTAGATAATTCCTTTTAGTTAAAGGTGGTTACACCAATAGTGAGTTAATACATGACTTTACAGAATTGGAGACGCAAGCGTGGCGTTGCACTGACTACCAAGGGGTTGCAGAAAATTAAGGAAGCAAAGCATCAGTCAGAGGCAAAAGAAAATTTTGGAAACAGGTATACTCTTGAAGAAATGAGCGCCCGCTCTGGGTTATATTCCGCTACCATCTCGAAAGTATTGAATCGGGAAGGAGGCGTTGATAAACAGACTATTGAAAAGCTTTTTTCAGTTTTTCACTTAAAAATAGATAAAAGTGACTATTCAAGCTCAAATAATCGTCTAGATTGGGGAGAAGCTATCTTTAACTCAGTTTTTTATGGACGTATTGAAGAACTTACTACGTTAGAGCAATGGATTCTTAATGAACACTGCCGATTGGTCGCCCTATTAGGAATAGGAGGGATTGGGAAAACGGCGCTGTCTGTAAAGCTTGCTCAACAGATTCAGGACAACTTTGAGTATGTGATCTGGCGATCGCTACGAGAAGCCCCACCTGTTAAAATTATTCTCAGTAACCTGATCCAATTCTTATCTGACGAGCAGGAAACAGAAAGCAATTTACCAGAAAGCTTTAGCGATAGGGTATCGAGACTCCTCTATTATTTGCAAAATCATCGCTGTTTGGTAATCCTTGATAATGCAGAGTCAATTCTTCGCAGTGGTAGCCGCGCTGGACTCTATCGAGAAGGATATGAGGAATATGGTGAGCTTTTTAGACGGATAGGAGAAGCAACTCACCAAAGCTGCTTAATACTGACTAGTCGGGAAAAACCGAAAGAAGTAGCATTACTCGAAGGACAAGCAACACCTGTTCGCTCATTACCATTAAGTGGTTTGAAGGTAGCAGAAGGGCAAGAAATTTTAAAACTCAAAGGGCTATCTGCGGTAGAGGATGAATGGAAAGTAATAATTGAGCGCTACGCAGGCAATCCACTGGCCCTAAAGATAGTTGCTACAACCATTCAAGATATTTTTGGTGGTAATGTCACTGAATTTTTGCAACAAGACACAGCTGTTTTTGGCGATATTCGTGATGTTTTAGAGCAGCAGTTTGAGCGCTTGTCAGATTTAGAAAAGGATATTATCTACTGGCTAGCGATTAATCGTGAGTCGGTTACACTCTCAGAATTGCGAGATGATATTACCTCACCAGTTGCACAATCAAAATTACTAGAGGCTTTAGAATCTTTAGGAAGGCGATCGCTAATCGAGAAAGATACGCCTACGCTGATTGGAAAAACTGGAGCATTCTTTACACTCCAGCCTGTAGTTATGGAGTATATAACTACTAACTTGATAGAACATGTATGTGAAGAGATTCTTACTCAGAATATTTATTTATTTAGGAGTAAAGCTCTAACAAAAGCGACAGCAAAAGAATATGTTAGGGATACTCAAATTCGCTTTATCGTCAAACCAGTTATAGATGGGCTGCTTACTGCCTTTAGAAGTAAAAAAAACCTCGAAAATCACTTAGCTCAAATTTTAGCAACGCTACGAGAGATATCCCCTCTAGAACAAAGTTATACAGCAGGAAATATCTTTAACTTGCTTTGTCATTTAGAAATTGATCTCAGCAGTTATGATTTTTCTTATCTAACTATTTGGCAAGCCGATTTGCAGCATATAAAGTTGCATAATGTAAATTTTGCTCACGCCCATCTAGCTAAATGTGTTTTTATTGAAACCTTCGGCGGTATTTTTTCGGTAGCCTTTAGCCCGAATGGTAAACTTTTAGCTACTGGTGATACCAATGGAGAAATTCGCTTGTACGAAGTTGCCAATAGTCAGCAACTTATGGCTTGTAAGGGGCATACTGGTTGGGTTTGGTCAGTTACTTTTAGTCCCGACGGTCAAGTTCTTGCTAGTGGCAGTAATGACCAAACAACAAAGCTGTGGGATACCAGTACTGGTCAGTGCTTAAAAACTTTTGAGGGTCATAGTGGTGGGGTTCGTTCAGTCTCTTTTAGTCCTGACAATCAGGTTCTTGCTAGTGGTAGTGATGACCAAACAGTGAAACTGTGGAATATCAGTACAGGCAAATGTTTCAAAACATTACAGGAAGATGGTTGTAGTGTCTGGTCTGTTGTCTTTAGTCCAAAAGGTGATGTGTTGGCAAGTGGAAATGATGACTATAAAGTAAGGCTGTGGGATATTAACAGCAATTCATGTATTCACACTTTAGAGGGTCATACTCAGTGGGTATACTCAGTCACTTTCAGCCCTGAAGGTAATACACTAGCTAGCGCTAGCCATGACCAAACAGTTAAACTTTGGAACACAAATACTGGTAAATGTATTAAAACTTTGCAGGGGCATACAGACTTGGTACATTCAGTTACCTTTAGCGTCGATGGTAGCACTCTTGTTAGTTGCGGTGAAGATCAAACAGTTAAGGTATGGGATTTCGTGACTGGCCAATGCCTTAAAACTCTACAAGGACATAAAAGTAGGGTATGGTCGTTAGCAATATGTATAAATCAAAATATTTGTGCTAGTAGCAGTGACGATCAAACTATAAAATTATGGAATATCAGTACTGGTCGATGCATTAAGACCTTCCAGGGTTACAACAATGGGATATGGTCAGTTGCTGTTAGCCCAAACGGTAATTTCCTTGCCAGTGGTAGTAATGACCAAACAGTGACAGTATGGGATGCTATTACTGGTAAGTGTCTCAAAATTTTCCGGGGACATGATAGGAGAGTTACATCAGTTGTTTTTAGCCCTGATTCTCACTTGATTGCTAGTGGTAGCGAAGATCAAACAATAAGAATATGGGATATAAATAATAGTAAATGTCTTAAAATATTGAAAGGACATAGTAATCGAGTTACATCAGTTACTCTTAGTGCTGACAGCTATTTTTTGGCAAGTGGTAGCGATGACCAAACAATAAGAATATGGAGTGTCACCACTGGTCAATGCCTTAATATTTTACAAGAACATAGTGGTAGAACATGGTCAGTAACCTTCAGTCCTGACAGTCATGTATTAGCTAGTGGTAGTCATGACGGAACAGTGAAACTCTGGGATATTCGCACTAGCAAATGCCTTCATACTTTACAAGGTCATGCCGAATGGGTTTGGGCAGTTGGCTTCAGTTCAGATGGTGGTATGCTAGCTAGCGGTAGCGGAGACCAAACGATTAAACTCTGGGATGTCAGTACTGGTCAGTGTATTATAACTTTGCAAGACCATACAAATACTGTATATTCAGTTGCTTTCAGTTCGGATGGTAGTATACTGGCAAGTGGTAGTGGAGACCAAACAGTTAAGCTTTGGGATGTTAACACAGGTAGCTGTTTAAGAACTTTATTAGGACATACTAGATGGGTTTGGTCAGTCACATTTAGTTCTGACGATCAAACTGTGGTCAGTTGTAGTGAAGATGAGACAATTAAGATTTGGGATGTACAAACAGGTGAATGTTTGAAAACTTTGAAAAGTAAAAATCCTTATGAGGGAATGAATATCACTAGCATAAGTGGCTTAACTGAGTCTCAGAAGGATACTTTAAAAACTCTAGGAGCAGTTGAGTATTAAAGGAGACTTAATATTAAAATTATAAAACAAAGTCAAGCCAGATTGCGAACAAGTACTAATTCAATTATTTATTTTGCGTTTCAATAGCGAAACTGCACCTAAAATGCTGTATGCTAGCATTCCTAATCCAGCAGATGCTTCAGGTACTGGTACTGGCTGAAGTGCTGAGAATGCTAATTCTCCAATTAGCTTATGAGCAGTAGTTGTAGGATGCACTCCGTCCCAAAACAAAAATTCTTTAGGGTTACAGGAAACTTGTTGTGTGGGAATATCTATGGACACGACTGATAAGTCTTCGCTAAGGCAAGAGTTAGTAAAATTTGTAAAACCGAATTCCTCTGGAGCGGCAACGATCCGATCAAATAGGGAATTAACATTCAGTTCTATAATATTGATATCGGAACTTAATTGTTGGCTCAAAACTTGGAGTTCTGTATTCAAGCTAGAGTTATGTTCACTGCTGAATGTGCTGAATAAGTTGGAACGTTGACTAGTGAAATTTGCAAAAGGCGATTTTCCCAAATCCGGTAAGTTGACCACCATGATATCTTTAGCGCCATCAGCAACAAGTGATGTCAACGCTGTTGATAAATTTGCCACTGCATTGCTAGGATTTGGCTCACCATCGAAAAAATAACTTAGGTAGTCATTAGTGCCAGCCCAAATAATATATAGAGCATTAGGATCGGCAGTTTCATTTCCTGCTACAAAGTTATTTATCTGTTGCTGCAATCCTGGTAAAGTAGCCAAACCAATATTCTTAGTTCCCGTAGTCGCACCACCAAAAGCAAAGTTATTTTTCAGATTTAATGTTAATCCTAGATCGGAGGCAAGATAATCAACCCAAATTGGGCCATTAGAAAAACGTCCATTATAGTAGGTTGGACTTGGGGGAATAATTCCATTAGTGGCATTAAATACATTTCCGGTATCAGACAAACTGTCTCCAAAGACGTAAATATTGTCATAATCCTTTGCTAATACTTTGAGTGGAAATATCAAAGATAATAGTAAAAATCCTGTTGTAATAATTTGTCTTTGCACGCTTAACTCCTTTATTTATAAAGATGCTAGGAGAAAAATTCCGCTCTTTTCTAGAGAACTTTTTCAGCTAATTTAAAACTTTCAAGAGGGTGAGGGGCTAACGCCACATTACCCCAGCGCATTACGCTTGCAGAAGCAACACCTGCTGCACCAGAACCATAAATGAGAACTAAGTCATTTTCGTGAATCTTACCCAAATGTGCAGCATGGTAGAGATTTGCCACAGTCAGTACTGGCCCTATATTTGCATATAGAGGGTAGAGATTGATAGTGCGCTCTGGGTTAATACTCAGTAGCCGGGTGCAGAAACGTGTCATCCAAGCAGTAGGGGTATTGAAAAGAAAAAAGTCGATTTGTTCTAACGTTACACCAGCAGATGCGATCGCACCCTCACAACATATAGAAAGAAACTCCGCAGCCGTTTCGCGTAGAGCCTTTGCATCCTTACCAGTCTGTATGCGAAGTCGTGAATTTCCTTGTTCATCCTTTGTCAGATCAGTAGATACCACTTCACACAGCGCACCTGTATGAACTGTCTTAGTGCCCAGGATACCCTGATTTCCTTCGAGTGAACTGACTACAAAGGCTCCAGCACCATCACCAAGAAACCAAGACACAGTATCTTGCTCGTCACAAACGCGAGAGTACGAACACGAAATAACTACGAGTACATTGCGATACTCTCCCGCTCGTACCAAAGCAGAGGCAGTTTGAAGTACAACTGGCGTACTCCCACAGGTTGCATCAAGATTCCATGCAGCACCCACAAGACCGAGTTTACGGGCAAGAAAGGCGGCATTACCAAATCCAATTTGTTCAGGCCAAACTGAGGCCACAATCATCAAATCAATATCATTAACTGAAAGTTTAGCTGCATTCAAGGCATCTGTTGCCGCGCGATACTCCAAGGTTAATGAGGACTCCTCATGACTAAGAAGCCAGCGCTCAACAGTACCACGAAATGGATCTGAAAGATAAGGCAGCATCTCCAGATCAAACTCGTTATTCGGAGTGCTTCCAGTCAACGAAAAGAGCCTTGCCAGTCCTTTTTGTTCAGTCTGAGCTATTAGCTCAGGGTACTTTTCTACGTAATAGTTATTGGTACGTCTAATAGTTGGAAAACTTAGTGCAACTGAGCGAATACCTACTGGGAAATGCACCATATAAAAAATTCTCTGTTATCTTATCTTAATAGTTGGTAGCGCCCTGTAAAATCAGGCTTAGATTACGACTTTGAGTGGGTGCTATTTGGGTGGGATCTATGATTACATCAACCACAAATGGGCCGTTCGCCGCGATCGCTTTTTCTAGTGCTACTTGAACTTCAGCTTCCCTTTCAACCCGAATACCTTCTGCTCCCATTCCCTGAGCAATCTTGACGAAATCTGCCTGTGGAATCGTTGCATCTACATTATTGAATCCTAGATATGCTATCCCCTGTTCGCAGATGTTATAGTGCCCATCATTGAGTACAATCCAGACGGCAGGAATTTGATATTTTACAGCCGTGTTTACCTCGCTGTTCATCAGCATGGCACCATCTCCGACAATGGCAACAGCCTTGCCATTCCGTGCCAAAGCAGCACCTACTACACCTGTGACAAAATGCCCCATAGAACCAAATCCGTTGCTGATCCGGTAACGACTTGGTGTGGTAAATCGTAGCAGATGAATTACCCAAGCAAAAGAGTTACCTGACTCTGCCATTACCACTGCATTGCTTCTATCAACAATCACTTGTTGAATCACATTCATAAGCAGTTCTGGTCGCACTAAACCAACCGCACGTGGCTTGATGACATCGCGTTTGAACTGAGGCAGCACTATTGTTTGTGAGCGGCCAGTATTTTCTCTTAAGTTCTTCAGCAGGCTCTTCAGGAAGATTCTCACGTCCGACTGGATGGCAAAAGTCTCAGTAGATGGATATGCAGTTCCCGGTATTTCCGGGTCGATGTCAACATGTAAAAAGCCTTGCCTGGGAATCATCTCAGGGTTCCAGAAGGAGGTAAATTCGCCAAGACGTGTTCCCAGCACCAGTATACGCCTTGGACGTTGCTCTCTCATGTACCTGAAAACAGACTCATGCCCACCAAAGCCGGTAACGCCTACAAACTGAGGATGATCTTCAGGAAAAATACCCTTAGCTCGTGGTGAACACATTACGGCAGCCCCTGTTCTCTCAGCAAGCTGGCGAATCTCTTTTGCAGCACCCCGTGCCCCGAAGCCCACCCAAATTGCAAACGGCTCCTCAGAGAGTAAGTGAACACATTCGGCTATCGTCTCCTCACTTGCTGTTGCCGCAGCCTGAGACAAAGTTACTCGTGGTAAGGATGTATTTACACAACTTGTCTGAATGTTTGCCGGAATGCTGATATGAGCTACAAATCCTCCTGGTTGTCCTAGACCAAGAGCAATCCTGCGAGCAACCTCTGGAAGTTCATCGCTGGATTCGAGGGTTGTCGCATAATGGAATATTGTCCCGGAAGTAAAAATACCTGCACTAGGCATAGTGTAGGTGCTAGTTTCTTGACAAGCCCACCGACCACGCTGTGGTGAAGAGGTCGAAGCTGATACGAAAATTACCTTAGCTCCCTCCCAACGGGCAGCCAACAACCCTGTCAAAGCGTTGGTGATCCCCGGCCCTGTAGTAGTGAATACCACAACTGGGCGATCGCTAGCAAAGTAAGCCTCAATTGCTGCGAAAGCTGCTCCAGCTTCGTGGCGAAAGTGCAGCACCTGCATGGAACTTTGGTGTAATGCAGCCCATATTGGCGCGATCGCACCTCCCGAAACCCCAAACGCATACTCTACTCCCATATCTCCTAGCATTTTAACTAGTACCTCTGCTACCGAAGAAGGTCTAGATTGCTGGCTATGAAATTCCTGTTCAGTGGAGTTTAATTGTTCAGTGGTATTTGCTTGTGTGTCCTGAAATTTAAGATGCATACAAACTATACTTGTTAGGAATAATTTCCCCTGTGAAGTAACATTATCCCACACGCTAAACTCAGCAATATTACTTTTTTTAGATAAGTACCATAGAAATTTTTTAGCACTGCTTTACGAAAGTAGGGAGTAAGTAACGTTCAAACTACCCTCACACTTCGCCTTGCCAACCTTTTAGCAGTTGAAACTTTGATATCAGAAATCTCTAAAGACTTCAACAATATGTGGATGTAGCGATGCCTATGGCGGGCTGCGCCAACGCAGATGGGTTAACCCATAGTTTATGAGAACTGAACGCTATATAATAATCAAACTTCGGAGTATAAAAAGGTGATTAACTTCAGTCAGTATAAAGCTTTAACTTTCGATTGTTACGGAACCCTGATCGATTGGGAGAGCGGTATTTTAGGAGCGCTTAAGCCACTTCTGCTGGCACACAACATTGATCTGTTGTTACAAAACGAAACAGGGATTGCAACATAGATTGATTCTGCCTTACTCTGGAAAAACTACTATGCCAGTTTGACAGCACGGGCGACAAGCAAGGGACGGGTGATGCTCGTACCAACGCTTTTCTTCTGGCTCCCCAGGATTCAGCGTTCTGCCGATAAACTTGTTCAATAAAACACTTTGATAGCCTAAAACGATGAAAGCATCTGCTAATTTCGACTTTGAAGACGAGAAATTCAATGCACCGCCTTCTCAAGTCATCCCCTGGTGTCAGATGATTAATCCTCGGTATGGCACAGATGGTATGCAATCCCACGGTTTGGCGATTAAACTAGATAATGCTAATACTGTCGGCTTTGTACCAGATGATAATTGGCAGCAAGTAGAGCATGAATTTAGCTCTGGAGTCGAAACAGTCTTTATTAGCAATACTCCAAACTTGGTTTTAGTGCGTCGGGGGCCATTGTCTGTCAAAGACCGGGAAAGTGGTCTAAAACTGGGTACGCTCAAAGAAAATTATGATGCTTTTTTAGCAGACAAACTTAAATTTAAAACCTTTACTCGCTATCTAATTTTTATAGTGGGTGAAAATAAAAAGTTTTTACATGAATCACCATTACAACTAACTCTTAATGGTGCTGCTGGAGCAAGTTTCAGCAAAACCTACTGCGAATATCAACAAGGCAAAGTAGTTAGTGGATTCGTTGCTGAACTAGAAAAAGCTTATGCTATTTACCGCAAGCAACCATTGACACCAAAAGGCCCTTTGTTTCATGCTCACGGGATTTTTTGCCCGATAATCGAGTGTGAAGAAAGAGGTATTGAACCAAATACTGTTCTGGTAGCTTCAACTGTAGACTACAAACATCCGACGGTAGGGACTTTAACAGAATATTTAATTGCTTCAGATTCTCTTGAGTCTGCAATGATTTGTAAGACTTTTGAAGAATACAAAGATTTTGGGAAGGAACCTGTAAAAGCAGAAACGCCTAAATTGGCAATGGCGGGAGTTTCTAACTCTTACGTTTATGCTGATGAAGATGATTTTGCTTATCCGCCGTATTAGGTGGGACTGGGGACTGGGGACTGGGGATTGGGTATTGGGTATTGGAGATTGGGAAAACTATTCCCTAGTCCCCAGTCCCCAATAGTTATTCCTTGAGCAGCAAATAATATAGTGAACCATTACCGCCTGTGATGCCGGCGCGATCGCCTGCTAGTTTACCAGACCCCATGAAATAATCCACCCGGCCGGGGCCTTTGATGGCGCTTCCTGTATCTTGGTCAAGCACAAAGCGGCTGACGGTACGGTTTTCTAGTTTGCCACGCCCAGCAGGATAGGGAAATGAGTTGTAAATCAGTGCCAGCGCTCCCGGAGGCATGAGAGACTTATCTGTAGCAATAGAACGTTCTGCTGTCACTGGCACATGAATACTGCCTGTAGCACCGGTTCCGCCAGTTTCTTGGAAGAAAATAAATCGTTCCCAGCGCGGCAGATAATTACTCAACTCGTGGGGTTTTTGCCGAAAATAAGCAATCATCCGTGGCAGTGTCAATCCATTTAGTGGCATTTTGCCATCTTTGGCTAGTTCTTTGCCGATACTAGTCCAAGGGTAATCAGTTCCACCTGCATAACCAATAGATGTTGTTTTGCCATTAGTTAATTTAATTTGGGCAGAACCTTGGATATGTACCATGTATGCGTCGAAGCGATCGCGAAACCAAAGTAGTTCTAAACCGTGTAACTGGCTCTTATTCCCTAGTAAACCATCCTTCCCTTCCAAATCAATTCGTTTTGGATGGGGTTTAGGCCATTGGCTGAAATCAGGTGGTAGCCGATAAAGGGGATACTTATATATTGCAGTCCTGACACGGCTAGCGGTGTAAACAGGTTCGTAATAAGCAGTGAATTTAACAGTACCCTTGCCATCATTGCCTACAGACTGGTAAAAGACAAACTCTCGGCGAACAGCAGCTTGTAATTGGTCTGCTGACTTAGAACTGACAACTAGTTGGCGGAAACGTAACAAACTCCGGCGGACGCGATCGAGAGTAATTTCCTTAACAGGATAATTTTGATATGCTGCGATCGCGTCACCTTTTGTTAGGTAGAGCAGACTGTTATCAATGGAAGCCAATAGCGCTTTGCGATCGCCTCCGGTAAGCGAAGCACCTGTTCTACCCCAAATTTGATCGTCCCAACCCAAGCAGGTTTGCCGAAGCGAACAATCGCTTCCTATGGCGATTGGTTTGAGCGGTGGCGTTATCTCAGGAGTGATTGGTATTGGTATAGGTGAGAGATCGGGAGTAGTCGGTATTGGCAACGGTAGTAAGTTAGGAACCTGAGCAACAGCCGACCAGAGAGGATTTACAAGGGCGATTCCCAGACTCAAGGAAAGGAAAGCAAGGGTTTTTCTCATCATTTAGTTGAATCTTTCAACACTGGAACTAAAAACGGGTTCTACCCGGATTGCCACAACCCGAGAAGGGCGGATTACCATATATTCCCCTTGAATATTTTTGATCGGCACACTAATGAAGTCATTAGAAGCAGATTTTGGCACAAGTTCGCCGCTATACCACTTCTGAAACTCTTGAATAGTAGGAAAACGTACTTCTTCCCGGTGGCCGCTTTCCAGTAGGAGGTAGACGGAATATTCATTTGGAGTTCTAGCCATAAGATTGAATCACTTAAAAAACATTCAACCCATTGTTAACCACGTAAGCCCCGAATGAAAAGGGTAAGCATACGGGAGCAGGAAGCAGAAGAATAATTAATGCCCAATACCTCCCTCATGAGTGCTAAGTCTTGTTAGCGTTAGCAGGGCGTTTAGCCTGTGCTGAGTAGGGAATCTTATTCTTGACTCAGCACTCAGAACTGTTTTGCCCAACACCCAATGCCCATTCACTTTTACTTCACCCTAGACGGCTAATCTTTTAAGCAGTTCCTCAACTTGGGCCGGAAAATATTGGTATTTCGATGTCAGCAGGGTATTTCTCAAATCTGCCTGACGATGATCGCGGTGAGTATAGCCAATAGCCGTAACAGATTGCTATCAAGTTATCTGTTGCCAAATGTTCGAGTCTGCACCAAAACCATTTCCAGGAATCATTCATCAGCAGAACGTTCAAAGACTACTGAAAGATTATTTGCTGGCATTTGGTAAATCTGTTTCAAGATGAAATGTTCTGCCCTAGCTGCTGCTACTACATCCTCTAAGTTCCGCACACCCCATTCTTGGTTTTGGCCACGTAAATATTCGTCAAAAGCTGCATTACTAGCTGCTGTATGTTTTCCACCTTGTTTAAAAGGCCCATATAAATAGAGGATTCCTCCTGCTGTTAAGATCCGACCTGCCCCTGCCATTAGTCCTAGACAAGCTGACCACGGTGAAATGTGAATCATATTCATGTTGACGATCGCGACTATTGGCTCCAGATTCAGCCTCTGAGTCACTGCCTCTTTCTCCACTGCCCAAACTGGTTCTCTAACATCTAGCTCAAGTGGTGCATAAACGTTATCACATACATTGTGTTCAGTCCATGCAATAATGCTGGCTCGTGATTCGAAATTTACATCTGTCGGTAGCCACTGACAATCCCTGAACCTAGACGCAAAAAAGACTGCGTGTTCACCAGTACCACTTGCTATTTCTAAAATAGTTCCACTCTGAGGCAATACCTGCAAAAGTACTTCTAGAATTGGTTCGCGATTGCGCTCAGTTGCTGGGGCGTATTGTCTTGCGTCTTGTGGTGTCACCATTAATGAATTCAGCCTGTTCGCTTGCTTATATCCCCCGAATTCTATGAGACTGTTGGTCAATTCACAAGGGCTGAGGCATTTACCAAGTGCTTAGGGACTTCCAAATAAAAAAATATTCCAAAGCTGACGCAAAAATCCTCTTAATCTCTCTTCTCTCTGTGTTGCGCCAGGTGCTACAAACTCCTCC
>NZ_JBALBW010000053.1:0-42299 GCF_036919895.1 Nostoc sp. | reverse complement strand
TTTGTTAAGATATCTCTAATGAGAACTATAGTCATTCTCTTATAACAATTGCTTAATTTTCTGGGGATTGGGGATTGGGGATTGGGGATTGGGGATTGGGGATTGGGTTATTAATTAGTTATTCTTTCTCTCCCTGCTCTCCCTACTCCCTGCTCTCCCTGCTCCCCCTGCTCCCTGCTCCCTACTCCCTACTCCCTCATAATCGGGCAGTACTCTTGAATGGTTTTTACTTCCAAGGTTGTATTTTGTAAAGAACGGATAGCGGCAACGGTAGCTTTTGCGCCGGCAATAGTGGTTATAATGGGGATTTTGTAAGCTAAGGCTGTGCGACGGATTAACCTAGCATCAGTCTGGGCTTCTTCCCCGGAAGGTGTGTTGATAATAAGTTGGATTTTTTTGTTTTTGATTGCATCTAGGACGTGGGGACGGCCTTCATGAAGTTTAAGCACTAATTCAATATTTAACCCCTGCTCTAGAAGAACTTGGCGTGTACCAAGGGTAGCCATCACTGTAAAGCCCAAATCGATAAATTCCTTCACCACAGCGCCGGCGGCAGCTTTATCGCGATCGCTCATTGATACAAATACAGTTCCAGTCAGTGGTAAACGCTCCCCAGCACCCAGTTCCGCTTTGGCAAAGGCTCGGCCAAAGTCGGTGTCTATCCCCATCACCTCACCAGTGGATCTCATTTCTGGGCCTAATATTGTATCAGTTCCTGGGAATTTATTAAAGGGTAATACTGCTTCTTTTACTGCAATATGTGTGGGAATAACTTCCTCGGTAAAATGTAGCTCCTCTAAGGTTTTACCCGACATAATTAAGGATGCTAATTTCGCTAACTGTACGCCCGTTGCTTTAGATACAAAGGGAACTGTACGGGAAGCGCGGGGGTTTGCTTCCAAAATGTAAACTTGGGGAGAATAAGTACTTGCACCGACAACGGCAAATTGAATATTCATCAATCCTACGACTGAAAGCGCTTGTGCTAACTCCACCGTCCAAGTGCGAATTTGATTGAGAACTGCTGGTGATAGGGAAATAGAAGGTAAAGAACAAGCAGAATCTCCTGAGTGAATCCCGGCTTGCTCAATGTGTTCCATAATACCACCAATTACGACTCGTCCAGTATGATCGGCGATCGCATCGACATCGACTTCAATGGCATTTTCCAAAAACTTATCAATCAAAATCGGATGTTCTGGTTCTATGAGTACTGCAAAGCTCATGTAGCGTTCCAACTCAGTATCGGAATAGACGATTTCCATCGCCCGCCCCCCTAATACATAGCTAGGACGCACCACTACCGGATAGCCAATGCGTTTGGCGACAATCAGCGCATCTTCGTAACTCCGCGCAATTCCATTGGGCGGTTGGGCAATATTCAACTGTTGGAGAATCTTTTCAAATCGTTCCCGGTTTTCCGCCATGTCGATGGAATCTGGCGATGTTCCCCAAATTTTAGTCAGCAGTCCTGATGTGTCATTGTTAAGAAACTCTTGTAAAGGAATAGCCAACTTTAGCGGAGTTTGTCCGCCGAACTGGATTATTACCCCAACTGGATTTTCAGTTTCGATGATGTTAAGGACATCTTCTTTTGTTAAAGGCTCAAAGTAAAGGCGATCGCTGGTATCGTAGTCTGTCGAAACTGTCTCTGGGTTGGAGTTGACCATAATCGTCTCATACCCTGCGTCTTTTAAGGCATAAGCGGCGTGACAACAACAATAATCAAACTCAATTCCCTGGCCAATGCGGTTAGGGCCACCACCCAAAATCAACACTTTGGGCTTAGTTGCGGGCATTACCTCTGTTTCTTCTTCGTAGGTAGAGTAATAGTAGGGGGTAAAGGCTTCAAACTCAGCAGCGCAGGTATCCACAGTTTTGTAAACTGGGATAATTCCTAGTGACTTGCGGTAAGCGCGAACTTCGTCTTCGGTGGTTTTGGTCGCATAAGCAATTTGGCGATCGCTATATCCATCCCGCTTAACATCATACATTTGCTCTTTTGTCAATTGCTGCAAAGGTGTCCGCTTTAGGAATTTCTCCACATCTAGGAGTTGCTGCAATTTGTCCAAGAACCATCGATCAATACCAGTAAGTTCGTAGATTTCCTCAATGGTCATGCCTTGCTGCAAAGCGTGACGGACAGCAAAAATGCGATCGGGGTTAGGTGTTCGCAGTTGGGCGCGGATTTGTTCGCCACTGGGTAATTTCTCGGCTTTGTCGCAACCCCAACCAGCGCGTCCGGTTTCGAGCGATCGCAGTGCCTTTTGGAAGGATTCGTTGAAAGTCCGTCCAATTGCCATTGCTTCCCCGACTGACTTCATTTGAGTTGTCAGCACTGGGTCGGAACCGGGGAACTTTTCAAAGGCAAAGCGGGGAATTTTCGTCACCACATAGTCAATTGTCGGCTCAAAGGACGCGGGAGTTTTCTTGGTGATGTCATTTTGAATTTCATTCAGGGTGTAGCCCACAGCTAGCTTTGCAGCAATTTTGGCGATGGGAAAACCTGTAGCTTTGGAAGACAAAGCCGAACTGCGGGAAACGCGGGGATTCATCTCAATTACGACGACATCGCCATTAACCGGATTAACAGCAAATTGAATATTAGAACCGCCAGTTTCCACACCTATCTCGCGGATGATTTTAATTGCCATATCCCGCAGCCTTTGATATTCTTTATCAGTAAGGGTTTGCGCGGGAGCGACGGTAATAGAGTCCCCGGTGTGAATGCCCATAGGGTCAAGATTTTCGATGGAGCAGATAATCACCACGTTATCTGCCAAGTCACGCATCACTTCAAGTTCATATTCTTTCCAGCCGAGTAAGGACTGGTCAATGAGAATTTGCGAAACAGGACTAGCATCTATACCTACCTGTGCCATTTCTTCAAATTCTTCTTGGTTGTAAGCAATACCGCCGCCACTTCCACCCATTGTGAAAGCTGGACGAATAATTAGGGGATAAGTACCAATTTGACGAGCAACAGCTTTGGCTTCTTCCAAAGATTCGGCTGTGTCGCTGGGACAGACGGCTATCCCAATCCTGGCCATTGCTTCACCAAAAAGTTTTCGATCTTCGGCTTTTTCGATGGCTGGGAGTTTAGCGCCGATTAACTCAACACCATACTTTTCCAATACGCCATTTTTGGCTAAAGCAACGGCGAGGTTGAGGGCGGTTTGTCCTCCCATCGTTGGTAGTAAAGCATCGGGGCGTTCTTTCTCAATGACTTTTTCGACCAATTCTGGAGTTAACGGCTCAATGTAAGTGCGATCGGCCGTTTCCGGGTCGGTCATAATCGTTGCAGGATTGGAGTTGACCAAAACCACTTCATAGCCTTCTTCTCGCAGCGCTTTGCAGGCTTGAGTGCCAGAGTAGTCAAACTCACAGGCTTGTCCAATCACAATTGGGCCAGAGCCTAACAATAGAATCTTCTGGAGGTCATCACGGCGGGGCATAGTCGTTGCCTTGGAGTATGAGAATACAAATCCTGATTATTTTAAGGGTCTTTACACCCTGTCGTGCTTTTTATTATTAAGTTTTCTAGGTTTGATGACAGAAAGGGGATTAGGGACTGAGGATTGGGGATTAGGTACTGGGGACTGTGGGAGAGTGTTTAAGTAAGCATTTCCCCAATTCCCAATAAATATTTTGTATTTCCAATTTTATTTAATTGTGATGCTCAAATTTTTAAAGCTTTTGCGAATATTTATTATTTAATTTGATGAAACTTTGCAACAAATTGTGATTTTTTGTGGGATATATCTGTCTGCTTATTCAGGATAAATAAATTTCTTAGATAAAAATATTTATTAACTAGCTAATTGCCAATTATTATCAACATTAAATATTATGAGAATATGTTTACTTAGATTAAAAATGGCAGAGAAATAAGGATACCATTCTCTGCCATTTTTTATAATATTTTAAGACTTCGTGCGGCCAACTTTTGCTTTTAGTCTAGGTAGACAAATCTAGATTAGGAGAGTTTTAGCTTTGAGCAGCTTGGACAAACCCTAAAGTTAAGCTGTCTTTAGCGAGGAAGTGAGACAAATGATAAGCGCGTTCTTCAGTTTTCAACAAAATCTTTTCGTACAGATAGCGTGTACCCCGATCGCCTAAACTCTCTGCCTGAGCAGCTTGACGACGAATTACGCCAATGATTGCTTGTTCGGCAGCTAGGTCATTCTCCACCATTTGGCGAGAGGAATATACGCCTTCAGATTCTTGCTCAAAACAGGTTAATTCTGCTAATTTGCTAAAGGTCGCTACTGGCACACCACCTAGTCCATCCAAACGTTCTCCAATTTCATGAACGTGGTCTTGTACTTGGTTGTAGCTTTCGTTAAAAAACTCATGCAGAGAGTAAAATTCTGAGCCTTCAACTACAAAATGATGTTTTTGGTACTGCAAGTACAGTGCTTGAAAACTAGCTAATATAACGTTGAACCCTTCTGTAACTGGAGCAGTAACGCTGTGATCCAGCAACACTGGATTGTCATATACATGACCAAAATTCCGTAACAAAGTTTGCGTTTCTGACATTGTGTTCCTCCCTTTTTAACAGTTATGGATTTTAACTGCTTATTCTCAACATATTAACATTTTAATAATAAGATCAAGCCAATCCGCTATCACAATATTTTGTATTCTTGCTTACTAAAATTCTCAAGTTTATTGTTTGCTGGATGGTGGCACGCTCATCAAGTTGTATCTACGTACCCAGAAACGTTGATATAAAAATTTAACTATCGATATAGCCTGAAAGGTGAGTGGGGAAGAAATAGGGCAACCGAGAGCAGAGGATCTTTTCCCATAGCCAATGCCCCATTCCCCATCTACATTTTATTTTTTTTCAAAAATTAATGAGAATTGTTTGCACTTAAGGTATGCTGGTTTTAAGAGGTTACACTCCTAAAACTTTCAAAAAACAGAGAGTTAAATCGCGGTAGTTACTGCAAGTTTGTTGCACTTTGAGGGCAATTCTCTTGAAATCGTTTAGTTCAGAAATAGAAAGCAACCACCTTGTAGAGGTAAATTGGGCAGATCGCTGGCAAGTCTATCAACGCCTAAAGGAGTTAGACATTCCCTGTAGTTGTACGGCTAACCAGCCATTGAAAGTTGAAATTGGCTCTCCGATGACAGTTGTTCAACTGTGGAGTGTGATCCGGCGATTAACAGCCTCCCGTCAAGAGCAAATTTTGACTCTTGAGTGCTGCTGGAAAAATCGCTAACAAGAGTTCTAATTTTTAGCTGCTGCTGAGAAAATCTTGCTTGATAGCTTGTACTTAGTTAAAAGGAGATCAGAAAAATGGGTGCATCTCACAGTATGGAAGGATCGGAATTTTGTCTTGAGGGCAGATTTATAAATTTTGTTATTAAAGATGGCTATAAGCTTAAAGGCTTAATACTGGGGACTCATGAGGGTGAGTCTTACATTAAACTAGCTAAACATTTACGGGCTGCTTTTGACTTGCGCTTACCACCAGGGACTTGGCTGGAAGTTGTTGGTTATAAAAAACATGATTTGAAAGATGGCACTGTCACGCTGAAAGCTGAACGGGTGATGGCGGCGCGTTCTGAGATGGGGAGAGTTGAAACGATCGCACCAGTCCAAGAACCCCCATCTATTGATCATGTCAAGGTAAAGCCAGCTAAGGCTAAAGCCACGATTTTGGTGTGTCAAAAGTCTGATTGTATGAAACGTGGTGGTAAAGCAGTTTGTCAGGCGTTGGAGGCAGCTTTAAGCGATCGCGGTTTAGAAGACCAAGTTACAATCAAAGGCACTGGTTGTATGAAGAACTGTAAAGCTGGGCCGAATTTAGTAATGCCAGATAAAACCCGCCATAGCCGAATTCAAGCTGCACAGGTTCCAGCCTTGATGAATCAGCATTTTGGCGACAAAAATTTGTCAGCACAGCCTGATAATTTAAGGGAAGTAGCGATATCTAATGGCAAACTTTGGGGAAGTACTTCATAAAATCTTGACATTTTAATGAGAAAGCTTAATAATATCTTCTCAAGTGTGTTCCGTTAATACTCGGCTTCAAAGTCTGATATAAGTTTGCAATAAAATCAAAAAACTGGCTTTAATTGAGGCCAGTTTTTTGAATGAATAGGATTTTTATGAAGCAATTTTTAACCCGGATGCTTCCATAATTTAGAAAAATTCCAGGGAAGGTGGTTGATTGGTGAGTACGTAGACGCAAAGAGACTTGTTGTTAGACATCGCTTACAGTTGAAGCGTCAATCAACAATGACTTAAAAACCAATGCCACATACCACTCAGTGGATATATATCGTTTTTTTGACATTTTTCATGATAGTCATGATTTTTCTATTCCGTCATGACTGGAATCGCCTTGCTAAACTCTACTGCACCAAAGAAGCGCCACCACAAAACTTTTCCCGGATGCAAAGCGGTTCTGTGGGTTTGGTTCACTATAAAGGGACTTTAAATATTGGTATAACTTCTGAAGGGATTTATCTAAGCATTTTCCCTTTGTTTCGCTTCGGACTTACGCCATTGTTGATTCCCTGGAGTGCCATTAGGAAGATTGAACCTGCTAACCAACTATTTATTCAGCGTTTTCGTTTGTATCTTAGTTCGCCAAAAGTCAAACTGATTTTAAGTAAAGATATTTTGGAATCAGGTAAAGAATTTTTAGCGACACAGGGATTTGAGTGGATTTAGACCTGACTTTTCATGGTATCTGGAAAACCTCACTTCTATTTCTCTCTTCTAAAAAATTATGGTGTACACACATCTTTGTACAAAACTGATAACGCAACTTTTAACCGCTTTGCTCAACTAAGAGCGGTGTCTACCTCTGTCTTCAACAAATTGGTTAACTCAAGGGTGAATTTTACGCCGCCTATTTGTTAAGAGTTGTTTGAGTTGTGGTAGTTGTAGTCTATATAAGCGCAGAATGAAATTATGTTATCAAGTTATCTGAAAGTATAACTTGCAGAACTCATGATATAAGCTAGTTTTAGCCACAAGCTAAGTGTGTCTCCTCAAAATGAAACGTTCCCTAAAAAGCTCATTTATGGGCAAGTGTAAAGAAATATTAGGTTGAAAGCTTGCTTTACCCGTAAAAGTTTTGAGTTTTAAAACATCATTCTTAGTGAAGTTAGTAAATCAATAAAGCATTCTCTGCAATATTTCTTGACAACATATCCGTGCTGGTATCTCGGCGGACACCCTTCGTCATAAGTTCCTGATATTTATACCATATAAAATTAAGTTTCAAGGGTGCATGAAGTTAAAAAAAGCCTCTAATTAGCATCTTGGCTCAATGGCTAATTCAGAAAATTCAAAAGTTGACTCATGAGAGCGTCTTAACTACAGGGCTAGCTTGAAAAGCTCAAATGTTAAAGGAATAGTTGTGAAAAAACTTAAATAGCCGCTACTAATAAGCCGATTCATAGAGTCATTTTTCATGAATAACTAGTGCTGCATCAGAGCGACATAAACTATGCCGATAGTGTCAACTTTCGGTGAGTCATTAGTGCATCATAACAGCACTAAATGCCAATTAAAAACTTAACAAATGTACAAAATATTGCTTAAAAGGAGTCAAAGTTTATGGCACTTATCACTGGTACAAATCAGAATGATTACCTTTACGGTACTGATAATAATGATGTTATCAAAGGGCTAGCGGGAGACGACAACCTTTATGGAGGTAAAGGCAATGACAACCTTTATGGAGATTTGGGTGATGACTATTTAAACGGGGAAGAGGGTAATAATAATCTATATGGAGGAGCAGGTAATGATTCCTTCTATGCTGCCAACTCCTCTGGAAACAACCTTTTAGATGGAGGTGATGGGAATGATGAGCTTTACGTTTATAGTTCGACTGGAAGTAACACTCTCAAGGGTGGAAGTGGAAACGATATCTTAGATATTCGCTATTCTTATGGAAAGAATATCTTAGATGGTGGTTCTGGGGATGATAAACTTTATGCTCGCTACTCTGTAGGAAACAATACCCTCCAGGGTGGAGATGGAAATGATTATCTTGGAGTTGATTTGTCTGCTGGTAATAATGTCCTGAATGGAGGTGATGGAAATGACACCCTGGATGTTAGTTATCAATGGAAAGGCAAGAATATAGTTTCAGGTGGAAACGGGGCAGACATTTTTGATGCCCGTGGAGTTCAGGGTACTAACACTCTTAATGGTGATAGTGGTGATGACTCTTTTTATATCAGTAGCCCAAGTGCAGACACTGTGGTGCATCCTTTAGTAACTCAAACAGTTGATGGAGGAACAGGTAATGATTACTTGTTAGTTGACTATAGTACTGCGATCGCTGGCATCACCTCAAGTTTCAACACTAGTACTAACGAAGGTTTAATTACTGCCGACACAAATCAAGTTAGTCACAAGAATATTGAACGGTTGGAAATCAAAGGTACGGGCTATAACGACAATATTGTAGGGGGCAATGGTAACAATAAACTCTATGGTGGTGCAGGTAATGATACCTTAACTCTTAACCATTACGCATCTGGTAATAACATCCTCAATGGTGGGGCGGGTGATGATTTTGTGTCTGTAGATTACAACTATGGCACTAACCTATTAGAAGGTGGCGATGGTAATGATTATCTATCTGCTGTTTTGAACTACTCCTACGCCTACGGCGGAAGTAACACCCTGAATGGTGGTGCAGGTAATGACATTTTGGATGTTAGAAATTCCTATGGTAATAACATCCTGAATGGTGGCGCAGGTAACGATACCTTATACGCAGACAATACGTCTGGTAGAAACATACTAGACGGTGGCGATGGTGATGATTATCTATCCGCTATTGGCTCTAACTTCTATGCTGAGAGCAGCATTCATATTCTAAATGGCGGTGCAGGTAACGATACCTTAAGTGCTGATGGTGGACGTGGTAAGAATACTCTCATCGGTGGCACAGGTAATGATGCCCTAACTGGTGGTTCAAATGAAGATACCTTTGTTTTCAATAATTATCATGAAGGGCTTGATAGTATTTACAACTTCGGTACTATTGACCACATTCAAATATCTGCTGTAGGTTTTGGTGGTGGTTTATCACCAGGTTCGCTCTCTGTTAGTCAGTTTATTCTCGGCACAACTGCAACAACAAGCGATCAACGATTTATTTACAATACAAGCACAGGGGCGCTTTACTTCGACCAAGATGGTAGCAATGGCGGATTTAGTCAGGTAAAATTCGCACAACTAGATGGTATATCTTCACTCAGCGCCAGCAATTTTATAGTAGTTTAATCATTGTATAAATTGCGAATTGGGCATGGCTAATTGATCAATTTTCATGCCCTGGGCAATTTTCTCTCAAATCTAACCCTCAACCCCTTCCCTACAAGGCTCAACTGTCAGCCTCAGAGGCTCAAAAATGCCCTGGCGACTATAAGTCGCGGCTACACAAACAAAACCCGCCTGCGCGGGTTGCAAAAATCTTTATACCATTTCAATTAACCGCTAATTACAGCGATCGCATCAATTTCTACCAACACATCTTTAGGTAAGCGCGATACCTGGACACAAGCCCGCGCTGGGGCTGTATCTTCGGGGAAATATTTAGCATAAATGGCATTCACCGCCGCGAAATCATTCATATCAGCTAAAAATACAGTGGTCTTCACCACATCTTGAAAAGTCGCACCGGCTGCGGTTAGGATGGCTTCAAGGTTAGCTAATACTTGCTCGGTTTGCTTTTTGACATCATCAGTGTAGACGACATCACCAAGGCGGGGATCGATGGCAATTTGTCCAGCGATGAATACAAATTGACCTGAAGCTGCGATCGCTTGATTATAAGGGCCGACTGGTGCGGGTGCGTTATCAGTATTAATTACTTTACGGGTCATAGATATTACTTTCTCTAACGATGTTTCTTGTTTACCGATTTCTGCTTCAGCTGCGATCGGTTTGTAGACTTCTCCATCTGGCATTATCGCACGGCTAAAGTCAGCATCTTCAATTAGCCATCCGTAAGTAGCAGCATCGGTCAAGTCTGCTCTGGTCAAATTGGTTTCTCTCAAATTTACGTTTTTCAAATCTGCTCCTTGGAGAACTACTCTCTCCAAATTTGCCTTTTGTAGACAAGATTGTCTAAGGTTTGCCTGTGCGAGATTGGCTCCAGCCAAATCAGAACCAGCCAGATTTAAGCCTGATAAATTAAAACTTTGTAAATTTACTGCTTGCAGTTTAGCACCCTGTAGATTTGCCTTTTGAAAATTTACGCTCTCTAAGTTAGCTCGACTTAAATCCACTCCGACTAGGGAAACTCCACTAAAATCTACACTACTGAGTGTTGAATTACTCAAATCTGCTCCAGCTAGGGACACTTCTCTCAGTTTTGCACTACTCAAATTTGCATGACTTAAATTTGCCTTGTCTAAGTTGGCATGACTCAAGTTTGCACCACTCAAATTTGCATGACTTAAATTTGCCTTGTCTAAGTTGGCATGACTCAAGTTTGCACCACCTAGTTCTGCACCACTTAAGTTAACACTGCTTAAGTTTGCACCACTAAAGTTTGCTGTACCACCATTCACTCTACTGAAATTTGCGGTTGTTAGACATGCCCTACTAAAATCAGTTCCGTAAATTGTTGCCTTTGTCAGGTCTGCCTTACTTAAATCTGCACCTTTAAAATTTGCACCAATCAGGTTGGCATTCGATAAGTCTATTTCAATCAGGTCTGTATTTCTGAGGTCTACTTTTTTCAGCACTGCTCCCTGAAAGTTCCGTTGTCCTGCGGCGTATTTTTCTAAAAGTTCCTCAGCATCCATAATGCACCTTTAAATACCACTGACACAGTATAATCACAAAAACTTTGTGTCACCGATATTCCTCTCTTTTCTTCCTTTGCGCCCTTTGCGCCTTGGCGGTTCGTCCCTCTTACCCCAACCTCGGACGTATCCCATAATGCCGTCAGATTAGCATTTCGCTCGCACTCGTATAATACTCTTACGACAAACTTCAAAACATCATTGATGAATATTAAAGAAATACTCCTCCAAGAAATTGAATCATCCCCAGAAGTTCTACTAGCCGAAACGCTAGATTTTTTGCGTTTTCTCAAAACAAAACCAAGAACCGAGGAAATATCTCTTGATCTGTCAACGGAAAAAAATGATGATACTTCCAATCATCAAACGAAACTGGAAATACAAGAAGCAACACCAATTCTTAGAGGCTCTAAAGCAGAAGACTTACTAAAATTTGCAGGAACTTGGCAAGGAGATGATTTTGAAGAGTGCTTGCAGCTAGTTTACGAAACCCGTTCTCCGGCTGAATTCTAGTAATGTACCTTTTAGATACCAACCATTGTAGCCGGATCATTTTCGGAGAAACAAACCTCATCCGTCGATTACAAGAACACATCGGCTTAGGAGTTGCAACTAGCGTGATTGTGCAAGGTGAACTCCTTTATATGGTGCAAAAGTCTTCTGAACAAGAAGCAAATCTTCGCTTTGTCAGAACTTTTCTGCAAACCATCGATCTTTATCCCATTAGTGGAGGGGTTGCAGATGTTTACGGTAGCCTCAAAGGAAAAATTGTCGAATATTTTGGCCCCAAAGACAAAGCAAAGCGGAGAAAGTTTACAGTTCAAGACTTGGGTTTTAGCGATAACGACTTGTGGATAGCATCAACTGCTCTGCACTATAACCTCACTATTGTCTCAGGGGATAGCGATTTTCAAAGGATACAACAGGTGCAAACCTTAGCTTTAGAATCTTGGCTTTGACATTCTCCCAACACCAACAAATTTCGGTATGCTAGGGAATTCCAGATATTCCTCTCTCCTCCCCTCTTCCCTCCGCGCCTCTGCGGTTCATCCCTCTTACCCCAACCTCGGACGTATCCCATAATGCCGATATCGCCAATAATCCCGCAAAATGCGATCGTGATCAAAACATAAATTACCAGGTACACACCAATACTCAAAAATGCCTACACCCTTGGCATCATCCCCAGCCTTTGGTTCCCCCCTAGCTGTCGCTAAAAACACGATGCTAATCGTATGCTGACGGGGATCGCGATTAGGATCGGAATACACCAGTAATTGTTCAATCAACTCCACCTGCAAACCCGTTTCTTCCTCAGCTTCCCGCCGCGCCGCCACTTCCACGGCTTCTCCATAATCTACAAAACCACCAGGAATAGCCCAACCTAAAGGAAGATTATGTCTTTCAATTAACACTATTGGCCGATGAGGTCGATCTACTAGTTCAATGATGATATCAACTGTTGGTGCAGGATTTCGGTAAGTCATAGTTATTATTCATTAGTCATTGGTCATTAGTCATTAGTCAAGGACAAATGACAAACAAAATGAGTTTACTTGATTTGCCGTGCAAATACTGTTCCGTGATAAATTCGATGCGATTGGCTTTGCCACTGCCCCTTGGGCAATCGCGTAGCGTGTCCATCAAATAATTGCTCCCTCTCATAATTCAGGTTACTTATGCCTTTTCCTAGATCCAGTGGTATTTTGCTGCATCCTACATCCTTTCCCAGTCGATTTGGCGTTGGAGATTTAGGCTTAGAAGCCTATCGCTTTATTGATTTTCTCAAAGAGAGCCATCAACAATATTGGCAAGTTTTACCCCTGGGCCCCACTGGATACGGTAATTCCCCATATATGTGCTACTCGGCAATGGCAGGAAATCCCCTGATGATTAGCCCAGAAAAACTGCGAGATGAGGGTTTGTTATCTGAAGAAGACTTTGCTAATTTACCAGGATTTCCGGTAGAAAAGGTAGACTTCGATCGGGTTGTGCCAATTAAGATTGGACTACTCAAAAAAGCCTGTGAAAACTTTAGAGCCAATGCTACGCCTATCCAGCAGAAAGAGTTTGAAGGTTTTTGCGACAGCAAAGCCTACTGGCTAGATAATTACGCCTTATTTATGGCGCTGAAAGATGCCCACAATGGTGCAAGCTGGCATACATGGGAGCCAGAATTTGTCAAGCGTAAACCCGAAGCATTAGCTCAAGTAGAGGATCGCCTCAATGGAGATATTTTCTATTACAAGTTCGTCCAATTTGAGTTTTTCCGGCAGTGGTCAGACCTGAAAAGCTACGCCAACATGCGCGGTATTGACATTATCGGCGATATTCCTATTTACGTATCTCATGATAGTGCTGACGTGTGGGCAAATCCCGACATCTTTTGCTTAGACGAAGAAACAGGAGTTGCGGCTCAAATGGCAGGAGTCCCACCAGATTACTTTAGTGCCACCGGTCAATTGTGGGGCAACCCGGTTTATAACTGGGAGGAATTGCAAAAACAAGACTTTAAATGGTGGGTACAGCGCTTTGAAGCAATGCTGGACTATGTAGATATAATTCGCATTGACCACTTCCGGGGCTTTGAGGCTTATTGGTCAGTACCCAAAGGTGAAGAAACTGCCATGAATGGGAAATGGGTGGAAGCGCCTGGAGATGCTTTTTTTGCAGTGATTAGGGAGAAGTTGGGCAAGCTACCCGTCTTGGCGGAAGATTTGGGAGTGATTACACCAGAAGTCGAAGCGCTGCGAGACAAGTATGAATTTCCGGGAATGAAGGTTTTGCAGTTTGCCTTTGGTTCCGATCCCGAAAATCCGTTTTTACCATTTAACTACCCACGAAATGCTGTAGTTTATACTGGCACTCACGATAATGACACAACTGTAGGCTGGTTCAATTCAGCCAGCGACAACGAAAAGCATAACTTATGGCTTTATTTAGGTTGTATTAGTCCTGAAGGTATCCAGTGGGATTTAATTCGCCTAGCTTTGAGTTCCATAGCTAATCAAGCGATTATTCCTTTGCAAGATATCTTGGGATTAGGAAACGAAGCGAGGATGAACTTTCCCAGTATCGCTGAGGGAAACTGGGAGTGGCGCTATCAATCAGGAGCGTTGAGAGAGGAATTAGGCGATCGCTTAAAAGTTCTGACCAGACTTAATAGACGCGCCCCGCAAGAAAATTGAGGAGTGGGGAAATGAGGCTAGAAGGGTAGTAGGAAAAGACAAGGCAGACAAGGCAGACAAGGTAGAGGGAGGAGTAAATGTCTCCTTTTCCTCCTTGTCTCGTTGTCCCCCTCATCCTCGTCATCTCCCCCAGTCTTTTTTTTCAATTTTGTTAGCGAGTCCGCGATCGTCATTTGGAATTTTGAATTGATTTCTCCCTCATCTCAAAACTTAGACTTGGCAGCAATCCTAACTTCTTCCTCTTTCCCTGGCTCTCCCATTTCCTTGGCTTTCTCTTGATTGACGCTCATCAACACACCACCAGCATTATCAGTTTTTACTGTCAGCTGCTCTTGAGCTTTCCAAATCCGGTGAGTTCCCTCTGGGAGAATCCCCTCAAACTCGGTTTTGCCATCGGCGATGACGCGAATCCAGGATGATGCTTTCAAAGTCACACCAATTTGTACAACCTGTTCTTGTTGTCCGCCGTCAAGGGGAGCGCTGACAGGTTGAACTTTTAGTGAATCTTTTGGTTGGGTTGGCTCTGGTTTAACAATGGACTTTTGTTTTGGGTATGGTTGGTTTTGGCTATTACTTGCTTGTAATACTGCGTTATTTAATAACTGAGATAAGCCATTTACAGAGCAGACAATTAGCAATATGTAAAGAAAGTAAAGATGAATTGGACGTAGTTGATTAATGGGTGAAGTATTCCCCATACCTTGAGGGTTAACTTGTGCGGAACTAATTGGAAAAGTGCCAGAGAATTCTACTCCATTCAAGCCCAGTGCATCAGCAAATTGCCTGATAAAACCCTGAATGTAGACTGGTTCTGGCAGATCGTTTAAATTACCTTCTTCGATCGCCTGCAATAATCGCTGAGGAATTCTGGTTAATATAACCACTTGCTCTAGAGATAAGCCTTGTTCTTGACGCAACGCCCAAAGTTGAGCGCCCAATTCTGCCAACTTTTCGGCCCGTTGTTGCTCTAACGAAATTGATGGCTGGTGATTATTTTTCTTTCTTAGCCATTTCATGCGTGCTGACACTCCTTAACTCCACTGAATCTTTAGTAGGTTGCGTTATCCGATCTTGCAAAAAGTGAATCTCATAATCGTTGAGGGAACGATATTTACCCTCTAACAACAAGGTTTCTTTTGGAGTTTGTAATTGAATGGGGCCGATAGCAGTTCGATGCAGCTTGATTACTGGGTATCCTAACTGTTGAGCTATGCGACGAATTTGGCGATTTCTTCCCTCCTGCAACACTATTTCTAAAAAGCTTTGCTCGGCACGACGTTCTATTAGATTTACCTTAGCAGCCCTGGTTTTTCTCCCCTCCAACACCACACCCTCACGCCACATTTGTAGTATTGCTTCTGGGGGATGTCCCTTGACCACAACATGGTATGTCTTGGAAATACTGTGGCGGGGATGGGTTAATCCAAATGTCAGATTTCCGTCATTTGTGAGGATTAATGCTCCCGTAGAGTCTGCATCTAAACGCCCAACTGGGTGAATCCCTGAACCCTCCCGTAATTCTTTCGGTAGTAGATCCAGGACTGTTTTTCTTCGGTGAGGGTCGTAGCAAGTCGAAACTACTCCCGCAGGTTTATGTAGCAATAGATATATTAAAGCCGGACGCTGCTTTTCGGATACAGTTTTACCATCAATTGCGATCGCATCTTTTTGGCGATCAACTTTTTGACCCAAATGCGCCAATACTCCATTGATTCGCACCCGTGAGTGCCTAATCATTTCTTCAGCTTCACGACGTGAGGCGATGCCCCATTGAGCGAGAATTTTTTGTACTCTTTCCTCCATCTGGAATTACTTATTTACTGTTAACAATTAAATGATATTTGCATTTTGTAGCGAGTAGGCATAAATGTTACATTTAAGACTTGTTTAATATTCTGTCCGGTTATTGAGCAAATACTCATAAACAGATTGGTTAGATGCCAGAGCAAAATTCCCAAACAAGAGATGCCAAGAAAAGCCGTATAATTACGCAGATACTTACCAAAGCCCTAAAGCTCTGGTTAAGAGCGCAAGTGAGCCAAATATCAGAATTAAAAGTGGAGATTGAAGCAAGCGATCGCCAACTTCTCTCTGGGCGCATCCCCTTGGTATCTATTTTTGCTTCTCATGCAGTTTATCAAGGTCTCCTAATTACACAAATTCAATTAACGGCAGAAAATATTCAGATAAACATTGGCTCCGTACTTAAGGGAAAGCCCCTGCGACTGTTAGAAACAGTATCAGTGGTTGGCGACTCGATCGTAGACGAGAAGGATCTGAATGCTTCTCTCTCATCTGATTTATTATCGACTGCTTTGAGCGATTTTCTGGTTAAGGTTTTACCAACACATTTCCCAAAGTCACAACCAATTAATTGGCAAGAAATTATTCTTGATAACAATCAAATTATACTGCGAGGTTTGAGAGTCACCAATAGCGAAACAACGCCTCTAGAGATTTCTCTGGGTGGCTTAAAGTTACTCAGTGGGCATGAGTTGCAACTGGCACAAGTAAAAATCAAGCCCAACCAGGGAGATATATTAGAGGGCGATCGCCAGTACAATCTGGATCTTGGCTCAGATGTCGATATCCAAGAACTAACACTAATCCCAGGTAAGCTAGTGTGTCGGGGGCGGATTAACGTTAATCCTTGATGATGAAAAATTAAAAATATCCTATCCTAAAGTGAGTTCGACAGGATGAATTGACTGTGATAGGTGGTTAAGATGCTACACGTTTCTATAGTAGCGGCAACAGTAGTGTCACAAAATAATAAACCAAAGGTGCTGTGAAAATATAACTATCAGTACGGTCTAAAATACCACCATGACCGGGGATTAACTGTCCAGAATCTTTAACTCCAGCATCCCGCTTAAGCATAGATTCGGTAAGATCCCCTAAAAGACTAGCAATACCAATCAGTAAACCCAACGCTAAACCAGTAAACAGGGATCTGGGCAAGTGTAAATAATAGGCTCCTGCTATAGCTACAGCAACACTTGAAGTAATGCCAAAGACAGCACCTTCTACAGTTTTTTTCGGGCTAATATCAGACAGACGGGTTTTCCCAAAGAATTTGCCAATGGTGTAAGCGCCAATATCGGCTGCCCAAATACACAAAAAAGTCAGCATTGTTGCTGTAAAACCTTGTGGTAAGGAAGCAGAATTTGCCTTTTCCCAGAAATCTGCCCAGGTTGCAGGCCAATAACCTCCAAAAGGGAGATTGCTAAAAACGGCACTATCAATTGCTCGTAATCGTACCCAGTAACTCGGCAAATAACCTACGTAAAATAGCCCCATTATAGAAGCAGAAACATCAGCGATCGTGGCAAATTTGGGTTGAAATAACAGGTAAAAACAAATAAATGTACCAGCTAAAGGCATCACAGCGTCAGCTAAACTACCATCAATGGTACAAATTACTAGCAAAACTAGGCTGACAGCCATAGTGGTTTTGGCGGCGGGAGCGATACCTCTGGCTCGCACCAAATTAAAATATTCCTGTTGACCCAAAAAGATGACAACCGCAAACATGATGGTAAAATACCAACCGCCCAAAAGGCTAACAGAAAGAGCAAGAGCGATCGCAACAATTCCACTAATAATCCGAGACCAAGGCATAGAAGTATTGGGTACTGGGTATTGGGTACTGGGCATTGGGTACTGGGCATTGGGTACTGGGTATTGAGTATTGGGTATTTGGAAAACTCCTAGTCCCTAGTCCCTAGTCCCCAGTCCCCAGTCCCTACTCCCCAGTTCCTAATCCAGTTTCTCACCACTGAGGATAAAAATGGGATCAACGGCGGTAAAGGTTTGAGAGAAGCCGCGCGTCTCTAAGCGGTTAACCGCAGACTGCACTACTTCAATATTCCTAGCCCTTAACAGAGAAAAGCTTTGAGAAATAGCATACAGACTTTCTAGATTAGCAGCTGTGGCTACAACCCGACCCGATGGTGGCAAATAATGCCATGCTGCTTGCAGAATTTCCTGAATGGGTCTTCCTCCCTCGATACAAATACGGTGAGGAGCAACCTTAAGGTTATGTAAACACTCTGGGGCGCTACCTTCAATTACTTCGACGTTTTTCACTTCAAAGCGATCGCAGTTACGCTTAATCAGATTAGCTACTTCTTCATCCCTTTCGATAGCGATAATCTGACCCTTTGGACACAATAGCCCCACCTCTACGGGAATTGTACCTGTCCCTGCACCAATGTCCCACAAAACAGAATCTGATGTTAACCGCAGTTGGGCAATTAACAGTAGTCGGACTTCTCGCTGGCTCAGGGGAATTCCTGGCAAATGCTCGAATAAGTCATCAGGAATACCAGGGGTAATATAAGGCCAAAGTTGGGAAGGCATAGAATTACGCAATTATACTAAAAATATCGATTTGCCAAAATTGGAAAGTCATAATCTCTAAAAACTTTTCAAACGTAGCATTATAAGAAACCATAATGATTGGCGAAATATTAGCCGAACGCTATGACGTTCAGCAGCTATTAGGAAAAAAAGCAGGGCGGCGAACACTTGTAGCTCGTGATTTGAATACTCAGGAATTAGTCGTCATCAAGTTACTCTCTTTTGGTGGTGACTTTGAATGGGACGATCTCAAGCTGTTTGAGCGAGAAGCTGAAACTCTCAAATCTTTGTCACATCCCTTAATACCTCGCTATTTAGACTATTTTGAGGTAAAATCAGCGACAATCAAAGGATTTGCCCTAGTACAAACTTATATCCCAGCAAAAACTTTAGAGCAATACTGCCAATCTGGGCGGACTTTTACCGAAGCAGAAGTCAAACAGATAGCCAAAGCACTTTTAGAAATTCTCATTTACCTACATGGGTTATATCCGCCTGTTATCCATCGCGATCTTAAGCCTAGCAATATTTTATTGGGAGAGCGTTCTGGTAACAGTGTTGGTCAAGTTTACCTAGTAGATTTTGGTTCGGTGCAAACTGTCCTCGCTACCGAAGGTGGAACTAGGACTGTGGTGGGGAGCTATGGCTATATGCCACAGGAGCAATTTGGCGGCCGCACTGTCCCCGCTTCCGATCTTTATAGCTTAGGTGCAACTTTAATTTATTTAGTGACTGGTACTCATCCAGCCGATTTACCCCAAAAGGATTTTCGGATTCAGTTTGAACAATTGGCTAATGTGAGTCCTGGATTGACTCGCTGGTTGAAGTCCATGACTGAACCCAGTTTAGAAAAGCGTTTCAATTCTGCTACCGAAGCAATCGCAGCTTTAGAAAAACCACAAACGACAAACTTACCTGCTTTGGTTGTGAGCAAACTAGACGGCAGTAAGATTCAACTAACCAAAAATTGGGATTCTCTAGAAATTATTATTCCACCGCCTGGTTTCAATTCATCAATATTATTTACAGGTGTATTTGCGATCGCCTGGAATTCATTTATCCTGGTTTGGACAATTGGCGCTCTTTCCGCCCCTTTTCCTGCCAATATCCCCTTTGCTTTGTTCTCACTTCCTTTTTGGGGTGCTGGCTGTCTAATGGTGTATAAATTTATCTTTAGTTTGTTTGGACGCATCTGTTTACGCCTAAATGCAGAACAAATTGCCCTAAGTAGGGAGTTGTTTAGTTGGAAATTTGAGCGTCCCCGGCCATCACCAAGGAAATGTGTTAATAAGTTGGTTTACATTCCCAAATACTTTACTAAAGACCCCGAAGGCAATAGAGTTGCTGTTTCAGCACAATTATATATTTGCTCAGGAGTACAAAAATATCAGATTAGTGGAAACGATATCGGCATTAAATCCGAAGTAGAACTTGAATGGTTAGCTGATGAATTAAGTCAGTGGTTAGGTTTGCCAATTACCAATCCAATGGGAAGTTAGTTGAACTAGCGATCGCTTTCTTTGCTCAACGTGTCCAGTTCTGTATCAACCATACTTGATATAGAGCCTATGTACTATTGTGGCTGATACTTGGTACATTGCCCTATTCATGCAGCAAATCGATCAAAAAAATAGCTCACAGTTGGAAAATTTATGCTTTTATGGATGATACTGTCTTCATAGACCGTACAATTGTACTAACCAAATTTAGATGAAACTTAACTGTAACCCTTACTACGAAACAAAATTTGGTGCTGCTTATTTGGGAAACAGCCTAGATTTAATGACATATTTGGACATGATCATGATTATAAATTTGGTTCAAAGATGATGTCTAGTCTACCAACTAATGCTGTATGGGTAATGGATAGAGGCTTTGCGGGATTAAAATTCATCCAAGAATTGGTACAAGAGAACAAATATTTTGTCTTGCGGATAAAAAATAATTGGAAACTAGAATTTAAGGAATCAACTGGGCTGGCTAAAGTTGGTGCATCTGATGATGCTCAAGCTTATAGAGTAATTAATTTTTGTGATTTAGAAACGAAAACCGAGTAACGCTAAAGTGACTAATTTACCCGCGTCGGGAGATGCTGCTGTTAGTGACGATGAACTTAGGGATATTTATCGATTACGTTGGGGAGTTGAACTCTTGTGGAACCATATCTTTAACTGGAAATTTTGCATAGTTTTTAATGATAACGATAATTATCCTCATAATGAGAATTGCTGGTATGAATCCGCTTTTATTTCTGAATTAATTTAGCTATCAAAGGCAAGAGGCAACGGAAACAAGGCTCTTTTTGTTGTACTGAGTTTTTTGAAAAATCAAATATTAGTTTAATATTGCTTGAGTTATTTTAAATACATTAACAGCAGTAGTTAATTGATCTTAAATAGAAGATGAATTTGTAGAAACTAAAAATAATTGAAAGTTAGAAAAGTTACAGGTAAATTTGATATCCATAAAGGAAAAACTTTAACCATTGTTGAAAATAAATTTATCGGAGGTTTCTTTTGTGGTTATATTCCTGCGGAAATTACTAATGTTATTGTTCAAACTTGCAGACAATCAAGTGCATTAGCGCAGCCCAACCCAGGTATTGCTTGAATACGCACGGATGAGTAGTTGAGTTTATAATTGGAAACTGTGACTCAAAACTCAGAACTAATTAATTGGAGCAAAGCAACTGGTGAGCAGCTTATTACAAGGAGTCAACCTGTACTTAATTGGCATGATGGGCGTTGGTAAGACTACAGTAGGGCGCTTACTCGCAAAGCATCTGGGTTATGGGTTTGTGGATACCGATGATGTCATTACTCAAGCAACAGGTAAATCTATCAATCAGTTATTTGCAGAAGTTGGTGAAGCAGAGTTTCGCCAGGTAGAAAGTGACGTGCTTTCACAAGTTTGTGCTTTTACAAAGTTGACGATCGCAACCGGTGGGGGAATTGTATTACGGCGAGAAAATTGGGGTTACTTGCACCACGGTTTGATAGTGTGGCTAGATGTGCCAGTTGAACTACTTTACAGCCGTTTAGCTGAGGATACCACCAGACCGCTCTTGCAAGATACTGACCTTAAGGGTAAATTGCGATCGCTCCTCGAACAACGAACACCACTTTACTCTCAAGCCGATTTGCACATCACCGTGCAAGAGGGAGAAACACCTGAAGACATTGCCAACAGAATAATCGAGGTAATTCCTAGCGTTCTCAGACCACAAGTCTCTCATTAGGAACACTCAAATTACCAAATTTTGGTCATCCGTAGGATAAACCCCGGTAATTCTGGATTACCACTAACTGCTTCGGGATTTTCCAAAATCTCAACTTCTCGATTAGGACGGTAAATGTAGACTTTTCGATTCTGCCGATCTATTAACCAGCCTAGTGATGTACCGTTATCGATGTACTCCTGCATTTTATCTTGTAATTTGATCAGGCGATCGCTTAAAGAGCGTAACTCAATCACAAAGCTAGGACAAATTGGCGCAAATGAGGCTTTTTGTGAATCTGTTAAAGCATTCCAGCGCTCCAGTTCAATCCAAGAAGCATCAGGGGAACGCATCGCTCCATTAGGTAGCGTAAACCCTGTACTGGAATCAAAGCCTATGCCAGTGCCATCTTGTTCAGTCCAATACCCAAACTGTGCAGCAATGTTAAAGTTACGGTTGCCCGTATCTGAAAAAGCTGGTGGCATAATGATGACTTCCCCATTGGCAGTACGCTCGATTCGTAAATCTCCATTGGCTTGACAAAATTCGTAGAACTGCTCATTTGTCATTTGCACAAGCGAGGGGAAATTTACCGTTAGGGGTGTGCTTTCAGTTTGAATTAGCAGCGTGGTCATTTTCATTCCCTAGCTTCAGCCGAATGATTTCAATTTTAGAGGCTTGAAGGAGCGATCGCTTGCTTATTCTGTCAGGCAAGTGGGAATAGTTAATTTGTAGAGTGAGAGATTGTTACAGGTTACAAAGTCTTCTACACTGACTGAAATAGCTTTTAACTCTCAACGGCGGCTCCTCATGACGGTCAACGATTCTGAATACATCAGGCAAACTGAAGCTACTCGTGTACGTGTATTAAGCGAAGCACTACCTTATATTCAACAATTCGCCGGTCGCACTGTTGTTGTTAAATATGGTGGCGCAGCGATGAAAGATAGCACACTCAAAGACAAAGTGATCCGCGACATTGTATTCTTATCCTGCGTGGGCTTGCGGCCAATTGTAGTCCACGGCGGTGGCCCAGAAATTAACAGTTGGTTAGATAAGCTGGGAATCGAACCACAATTTAAGAATGGTCTGCGAGTCACTGATGCTGCCACAATGGATGTGGTGGAAATGGTTTTAGTTGGTCGAGTTAACAAAGAAATTGTCGCCCTAATTAACCAAGCTGGTGGATTGGCTGTCGGACTTTGCGGTAAAGACGGTAATCTATTTACAGCCCGTCCCCAAGGTCAAGAAGGCATCGGTTTTGTGGGGGAGGTCAGCAATGTTAACATCAAGATTCTGGACACCCTTGCTAGCAATGGCTATATTCCAGTAGTGTCTAGCGTTGCCGCAGACGAAACAGGGCAAGCTTATAATATTAACGCTGATACCGTAGCTGGAGAAATCGCTGCTGCACTAGGAGCAGAAAAGTTAATTTTACTGACCGACACTAGTGGAATTTTAAAAGATTACAAAGACCAATCTACTTTGATTCCAAAAGTAGATATTCGCGAAGCCCGCGAGTTGATTACTAATGGTATAGTCAGCGGTGGGATGATTCCTAAAGTGAGTTGTTGTGTGCGATCGCTTGCTCAAGGAGTCCGTGCAGCACATATAATTGATGGTCGCATTCCTCACGCCCTGTTACTAGAAATCTTTACTGATGTTGGGATTGGAACGATGATTCTCGGTTCGCAGTTCACATCATAGAAGTTAAGAGTGAGGATTTTTCCGTTTTCCTGCTCCACACTCCCGACTCTACCAAGGATAGTTAATAATAACCCGCGAAGGTGGGGAGCAACTTGTCGTCAGACATCGCCTGCTGTTAAATGGTGTACGATGCCATGAATTATTGATAATCACCGGATTAACTAGAGTTGAGTCCCTAATTGCTGGATTAATCGGCGGGGAATTTCTCACATTCTGCCTGATCCGGGGATAGGAATAATTAGGGTAATTAGTGCGTTGTGGTATTAGTCCCGTTGTTGGGTCTACAGGCATAGGTGTAGGAATCGGACTACCATAGATAAAGGAACCGACAGCAGGTAATCGCCTAACTCCATAAGCACCATCAATCACGATCGCCCTCTGGGCAGAGGCTGGAGCAATGCTTACGCCCATGACTGCTAAAGTCATCCCTGCTAGGAGCCAATTCAGTTGCGAATACTTGATTTTCAACATAATTTTGCTCACCTAAATTTGATACCGGAATTTTCAATCAGAAAATAGTTGCAGCTACATAGTTAAAATTTTAGAAGTTTATCCAATTTCAGATTGTCAGTCTTTGAAAAGATTCCAAAAAGATTGCTGGTGTTGGCAAAATTAAAACAGTGCTAATTTTTGTATAAGACGTGAGTGCAGAAAGTTTAGAAATTGCTAAAACCTTCTACCAGACGGGGAAAATTGCCTTTGAAAATGGGCGATACCGTGAAGCCGTAGAAAATTTAGAAAAGGCCAGCGCCCTTTTAGCTCGTAATTCTCGCTTTGGGGGTGAAGTAGAAATTTCTTTGGTGACAGCTTATGAAGCGGCTGGACGCACGGATGATGCGATCGCTCTTTGCGAAAGACTCAAACGCCATCCATATCTTGAAACCAGCAAACAAGCGCGACAGATGCTTTACATCTTAAAAGCACCAAAGCTGAAAAGACCCAGTGAATGGATGATCCAAATCCCCGATTTGGGCAAACTACCTGATAATGAACTCAAAATTTCTGTACCTGCTAAACCGACTAAATCTTTTGTGCAGCAGAAGCCTAAACCTACGGAGCCAGAATTTGTTGACCTCAGTCAGGTCAATACCAGAGATAATCGCTTTATCTGGGTGGCGCTAATTGCCATTGGTTTAACCATCTCATACTTGGTTTGGTTGAATTTTTCAGGAACCCCTGGCTGATACCATGTTGACTTTTGGGAAAATTTATGGTTTCAACTTCTTCAATTTTCGGAAAGATTTTCTTGTGGTTCATCAGACCATTTAGTTTTGTATTCACGCTGAATGGTCGAAATCGGATAAAGCGCGTCTTTCCCAGGCGAAATCCTATTCTGTGGCTAGTGCTGTTAACATCACTGTTACTGACTGGGTGTGTTAAGTACGATGTGGGGCTGAACTTTGATAATTCAAATAGTGGCGAACTAGTACAGCATATTAAGTTGGGAGAACGGCTAACCAGTTTTAGTGGCGATTCTGTATCCGAATGGTTAAACAGTATAGAACGCCGCGCCCGTCAATTAGAAGGTAAAACGCAGCGAGTTTCCCAAGAAGAAATCATCGTTACAATTCCTTTTAGTAGTGGTACGGAATTGCAAGAGAAGTTCAACGAATTTTTTAACGCCCGCGCAAATCAAACTTCTGAGTCTGTGCAGAGCAAATCTGACTCAGAACTGCCGAAAATTGAATCAAACGTCCTTTTGGAACAGAATTATTTTTTACTTTTAGTCCGAAATCGATTGATTTATGATTTGGATTTGCGATCGCTGTCTCTAATTGCCAGCAAAGGTAATGTTCTGACTAATGCTGGTTCAATTCTCGACTTGGAATTTAGCTTGAAGACTCCCTGGGGAGCCAAAAATATTCAACTAACTGAAACAGCCATTGAACCAGAAAAAAATGGCAATCAACTGCTGTGGAAACTCCAGCCTGGTCAACTCAACCACATAGAAGCAGTTTTCTGGCTTCCCAGTCCTCTTGGTATTGGTGCGTTGTTAATTATCCTATTTGTCTGGGGAGGATTGTACTTGAGATACAATTTCATGCCAGATCCCAGAATTCAGTTTCCTCCCAAAGCAGCAGCTATCCAAGAGCAGTAGACTATTCATCTGTTTAATATTGCTAGTGAAGCCGATGGAGAATACATCGGCTTTTTTAGATTAACTTTGGGTCACAATAATTAATCGACATAAATCTGCTTACGCAGCAATTCTCATTATGAGAATAGTTATCAATAGATTGAGAGCGAAACTAACGGATGAAACATGGTAAACGTTGAGAATTCTGCTGAATGATGAATTTAAAATAGGGCTGGCTATTTAAAACAAATTTTCAGACACAACGCTATACCGTGTAATACACGGAATTGTGAATATTAATTCCTTCTAACCATTCATAAAGTGTTTTATGAGATTTAGGCTGACACACCAGAATGAAATTTAGTTTTTCTTGTAAGAGTAATTCACATAACGGTTGATGACAATAAAGATCATCCCCTAAGATACTAATACCTTGACAGGCATACTGTTTGGCATATTTCTGAATCCAACGTTTTGCTGCCGCGTTCTCACAATCTTGCTTCTGATATCCATTGATAGTATTTGTTTTTACCTATTCGTTTATCAGGAAAATCTTTTAAAATTGACCGAAAATAAAGCACTATTTCGTCGAAAATTCCTGGCTGATTCAAAAAATCCCCTACCCTTACGAATTAAAGAGATACAAAAACGATATCTAAAACTGGAAATTCTGCATAGTTTTTAATGATAACGATAATTATCCTCATAATGAGAATTGCTGGATTTGAGCTATCAATGTTTATATTTAATTACAGATGCGTTAGAGGAAATTTATATGTTTGGACTAGGATGGCCAGAAATCGCTGTAATTACCATAGTCGCTATTCTAATTTTTGGCCCGAAAAAAATTCCCGAGCTGGGTACTGCACTAGGCAAAACCCTACGAGGTTTTAAGGAGGAGATGAAAACCCCCAGTGATGAAACGAATCCAGAACAAGAAAAATAATAGTCAAGAGTCAAGGGTCAAAAACTTTTAAATGCTGAATTTTAGACTCTTGACTTTTCACTACAGTAGTGTTTTGACTACAGAAGAAGGTGCGATCCCATTTTGGGAATCGATCGCAGTTGTGCCAGTATTTTGTTGATGTATTTCTTCCTTAGCTAAACCACGCAGCTTAATTAACTTAATAGCCCTAGTAACGCTTTCTGGTAGAATAACCACCAGGCTGTTATCAGGAGCCATATCTAAGCCTTTATTGATCGCTTGGGTTTCATCCAAAATTGATTCATAGCGGCTATCAGGCTTCACCTGGGTGATGCCTTGAATAATCAACTGGGCGGCTGAACCCCGTAAACGTCCCCGTGTGTCATCATCTTCTTTGATGATGATGTAATCAAAGATTTGTGCTGCTAACTTGCCCAAAGTCACAAAGTCTTCGTCGCGGCGATCGCCCGGGCCACCAATTACGCCAATCCGTTGTCCTGTAGTCCAGTTCCGCACAAAGGAACCTACAGCTTCGTAACTGGCTGCGTTGTGGGCATAATCTACTAAAGCGTGGTAGTTGCCTAAATTAAATAAATTCATTCGTCCCGGCGTTTGACTAACTGAAGCCCGAAAGGTCTTCAAACCAGCCCGAATCTGCTCAATTGTGACATTTTGCACGAATGCTGCCAAACTTGCTGCTAAAGCGTTGGCAATCATAAACGGCGCACGTCCGCCCATTGTTAAAGGTATATTTTCTGCTCTTTCTATCCGGTGTGTCCAATCACCTTTAACAATTGACAAATAGCCACTTTCATATACTGCGGCGACTCCACCCTTTTGGATATGCTTTCGCACCAATTCTGAGTCGGGGTTCATGGTGAAGTAAGCAATATTAGCCTTGGTTTTTTCTGACATGGCAGCGACGCGGCGATCGTCGGCGTTAAGTACCGCATAGCCATCAGGGAATACGGCTTCCGCTACTACACTTTTGAGGTTAGCTAACTGGTCAATGGTCTCTATATCGCCTATTCCTAAGTGATCTGCGGCTACATTCAAAACCACTCCGACATTTGCGGCTTCAAAGCCCAATCCAGAGCGGAGAATACCACCGCGAGCCGTTTCTAGTACCGCTACTTCTACTGTGGGATCTTGGAGGATGACGTGGGCACTTTGGGGGCCTGTGTTGTCGCCAGCTTCCACTAAGTAATCACCGATATATGTTCCATCGGTAGTAGTATATCCAACTACTTTACCAGTCTGTTTATAAATATGTGCTAGTAGTCGGGTAGTAGTGGTTTTCCCGTTAGTACCAGTAATGCTGAGGATGGGAATTTGGTTAGATTGCTCGTTGGGAAACAGCATATCCATCACCGCACCGGCGACGTTGCGGGGAATACCCACGCTTGGAGCAACGTGCATCCGAAAGCCAGGAGCAGCGTTAACTTCGACAATCACACCATCAACTTCCCGCAGAGGACGGCCAATATCCGTGGTGACAATATCGAGTCCGGCGATATCCAAACCGATAATCTTGACTACCCGTTGTGCTAACCACAGATTTTCTGGGTGAATTTCATCAGTACGGTCTACGGCGCTACCACCTGTACTTAAGTTGGCTGTTGCCCTGAGATAACAAAGGGTTCCTTTGGGTGGCACACTGTTGAGGGTATAACCTTGCCTTTCTAAAAGTTGGTAGCTGGTGCGGTCTAGTTCAATCTTGGTCAGGACGTTATCATGTCCTTCACCACGATTTGGATCGAGGTTTGTTTCCTCAATCAGTTCGGAGATGGTGGATCTGCCATTGCCAATGACGTGAGCCGGGACACGTTCAGCTACTGCGACTACTTTGCCATTTACTACCAGCACCCTGTGGTCGCGCCCCAGGTAATATCTTTCGACGATAATTGACCGGGAAACCTGTCTAGCAGCTTCATATCCGGCTTCCGCTTCTTCCCAAGTTCTGATGTCAATGGTGATCCCGCGTCCATGATTGCCATCCACTGGCTTGAGGACAATGGGATAGCCGCCAACGTATTCAATAGCTTGTTCTAAATCGTCTAAGAAGTTGATTACCGTACCTCTGGGTACTGGCGCACCAGCAGCAGCGAGGATGCGTTTCGTGGCTTCTTTGTCGCAAGCTAGTTCTACGCCTAGAATGCTGGTGTTGTCAGTCATTGTGGCTTGCATCCGCTTCTGATTCACGCCGTAGCCTAGCTGAATCAAAAAGCGGGCTTCCAGAGACATCCAGGGAATACCTCTTTTTTCTGCTTCTTTGATAATTGCTTCAGTGGAAGGGCCTAATGAAGCATCACGGGTGAAGTCCTTCAGGTCTTGGATATCTTGCTCTAGCTCTGCCTTGGGATAACGGCCTCGATCGACGATACTCTGGCACAACCGCACTGCGGCTCGTCCAGCATACCGTCCCGCTTCCTCATTCTGGTACTCGATTACTACTTGATAAATTCCGGGTGTGGCAGTTTCGCGGGTGCGACCAAAGCCAACATGCATACCAGCTAATTCCTGGAGTTCTAGGGCTACGTGTTCTACGATGTGGCCGATCATAGTGCCTTCTTTGACTCGCATCAGAAAACCACCACGACAGCCAGGCGAACAATAATGACCCTCCAGACTCGGCAGCGCCTCAACTAGTCCTTCATAAAAGCCAGGGATTTCATTCGAGGGCGACTCGGCAAGGGTTTCTAAATCGAGGCGCATGACGATCAGCTTGTGGCGTCGAATGCTCCAATAGTTTGGGCCGCGTAAGGTCTGGATCTTGAGGATTCTCATGGGAATAGGTAGATGGAGATTCGGAACCAAAATTCTAGTTTCTTACTGAAATTGACCGCTAAACTGTTCGTTGCAAACAGTTTTTTCTTTTTACATAGTATTCTCATCATTTTTCTACAACAAGAAATAAATGTGCGGTCAACCGATTTTAGATTTATGATTTTGGATTAAAAGAGACAATTAGGGTACTTAGCTCTGGTAATTTTAGATTTACGATCGCCTAGCGTCAACAAGTCAGACGCTCCTACGTCACTAACGCTTCGCTATCGAAGGTTTTTTAGATTTGTTTCGCCCACTTTCTGGCAGCATCTGCCGAAAAGCTCTTCTTATTCTAAAATCCAAAATCCAAAATCCAAAATCTAAAATTTGTGGTCAACGTCAGTGTAACCTCAGATACTCCATCCCGTCAGCTGGATATCCGGTGTACGGCAGGCAATACAGTGCGCTGGTACAGGTGGAAGCGATCGCCGTAGCTGAGGACATGGAGACGTAAATTATGCATGGTTAATGGTTCATTAGCACCAACATAGGGTTCGTTAGTGTGGGTAGCTTCAGTGGGATCGACAATGGTGACACTGCCTTTACCCATAACTTGTAACCAACCATCCCGTTCAAACACTGCACAAGTATCTTCGTCAATGCCAATGCCTAAGCGATCGGGGTGAGCGGCGATCGCACTTATCAGCCGCCCCATCCGATTCCGGTTGTGAAAATGTTGGTCAACGATGACTTCAGGAATAAATCCTAAACCCGTTGCCATATCGACTAGGGAACGATTTGGCGACTCTCCACTCCCGCCACCAGCAATCATGTGATGCCCCATTACTGCTGCTCCGGCACTGGTGCCTGCTAACGTCAGTTGCCCTGCCCTCACCCTCTGCCGAATAATTTCCATTGCTGGAGTATCTGCCAATACGCCACAGAGACGCAGCTGATCTCCTCCTGTCAAAAACACCCCACTACAGGCTTCTAAGGATGCTTTGATTTGAGAGGCTTCACACTGTTCGCGTTCGCGGATGTCTAAAATTTCTACCTTTTGGGCACCCATTTCTTCAAAAATGCGAATGTACCGACCACCGATAATGGCGGGTTCGCGAGAGGCAGATGGAATAATTGTAATATAAGCCTTACTAGCACCAGCACGTCCAAAAAAAGTTCGTAGGATTTCGCGCCCATGAACTTTATCTTCTGCGCCTCCGATAACCAGAACGGCGGTTTTAGTTGCTTGGGGTGTCCTCATTTCTAGCGATTTAGCTTGTAATTGCGGCATTTTGTTTCTCCTGTCAACAACTTCAGGTGAATTTAACAAGGTTTAGAAGCCTGGTAATTTTTGCGTTTTACAACTTTCGAGAGGACACTTTTTGGAAGTTTTTAAACTGGGCAGCCACTCTCGAAATTCTCGCTTAACGCTCACGTTGCCTCAGTTTAAACGTGTTTGTTCCCATTCCTCAAAGCCAGGGCCTTGTTTTTCACCTGTCCACTTGCAGCAGGGCAAAATAGTCTTTTTGGGGCTAGATTCCCCTTCTGGGGCTGGAGGCGAGCAGTTAAGACTACGCTTGTTTCTGAGGCTGGCTCGATGCATCCTGGAAGTTGTTAACTTGATATGATTATTAATTTAAATGTACTTGTGACAACATTTAAACATAAATTAAGTAATTAGAAAAACTTTTGATCCCATCTAAAATCCAAGAGTCCTGGTAGTTTTAGATACTATTGATAAAGTTTAACTGGAGTTTGACTCGACCTTGGCTTGGCGGTGTTTGCTAGACATCCAAATTTAAGATTAGTGTCCTCGAATACGAATAACTGTGCGCTTTGATATAGTTACACTTTTTCCTGACTGTTTTAACTCTGTTCTCAATTCTGGGTTACTGGGTAAAGCCTTAGCCAAACAGATTGCCGAAGTGCATCTGGTTAATCCACGGGACTTTACCACTGATAAGCACCGCAAGGTGGATGATGAACCCTACGGTGGCGGTGTGGGGATGCTAATGAAACCAGAACCGATTTTTACGGCTGTAGAGTCGCTGCCAACTCTTCCCCGAAGAGAAGTAATTTTGATGAGTCCACAGGGTCAAACAATTAATCAACCTCTTTTAAAAGAATTGGTGACAAATTATGACCAGTTAGTAGTTATTTGCGGGCATTACGAAGGAGTGGATGAGAGGGTGCTGCATTTGGTAACTCGGGAAGTATCTTTGGGTGATTTTATTCTGACTGGCGGGGAAATTCCAGCAATGGCTTTGATTAATGGTGTAGTGCGACTAATACCAGGAACCGTGGGCAAAACTGCATCCCTGATAGCAGAAAGTTTTGAGGAAGGGTTATTGGATTATCCCCAATATACTCGTCCTGCCAATTTTCGCGGTTTGAAAGTGCCTGATGTCTTGCTCAGTGGGAATCATTCAGCGATCGCCAAGTGGCGTTACGAGCAACAAATTCAAAAAACCCGCGATCGCCGCCCCGATCTCTTAGAGGAATGGGAGCAGGGGAGCAGGGGAGAATAATAATTCCTAACTAATGACAAATGACTAAAATTCGTATTGGTAATGGCTACGATATTCATCAACTGGTGAGCGATCGCGCTTTGATTTTAGGTGGAATTAAAATTCCCCATGAACTGGGTCTATTAGGCCATAGTGATGCTGATGTGTTAACGCACGCGATTATGGATGCCATGCTTGGGGCATTATCTTTGGGGGATATTGGTCATTATTTTCCGCCGAGCGATCCTAAATGGGCGGGGGCAGATAGTTTAGTACTATTAACTCAAGTACATCAACTGATTCGAGATCAAGGTTGGGAAGTAGGAAATATTGATTCGGTAGTAGTGGCAGAACGTCCAAAATTAAAGCCGCATATTCACAATATGCGCGACAAATTAGCGGCGGTTTTAGAATTAGAACCAAATCAAATTGGCATCAAAGCTACTACTAACGAAAAATTAGGCCCTGTTGGACGTGAAGAAGGTATATGTGCTTATGCTGTTGTCTTGCTAGTGGCTTCAGAATGACTTTTGTTTTAGCCTCTGATAAAGATATTCAAAACTGATTAGGATGGAAATAAATCTGAGAATATGAAAATTTTTAGCAAAATATTATTGGCAATTAAACGTTTTTGGTTGCCAATAATTCTAACTTCAGCAACAGCACTTACACTTACCGCCTGTAACCCCTCTAACTTCAAAATTGCAGCCGCTCAAGTTCCGCAAGTTGTCACCGCAGTTTTGAGCGAACCCTCAACTTTTAACTATGCTCTAAATGAGTCAGCATATAGCGTTTTTGGATTTATCTATGACTCATTAATTAATGAAAATCCTATAACCACAAAATTAGAGCCTGGTTTAGCAGAATCTTGGGAAGTTTCTGATGATGGTCAACGGATTGTAATCACCCTCCGAGAAGGAATTAAGTGGTCAGATGGAAAGCCAATGACTACTGATGATATTGTCTTTACTTATAACGAAATCTACCTGAATCCTAAAATTCCCACTTCTACCAAAGATGCTCTAAAAATTGGTGATAAGGGCACTTTACCGAAGGTGAAAAAAATCGATGCTCGTCGGGTTGAATTTAGCATATTGGAACCTTTTGCTCCTTTTTTAAGATATGTAGCTGGCATACCAATTATGCCAGCCCACGCTCTACAGGAAGCAGTTCGCACAATTGGTTCTGATGGAAATTCTAAGTTTCTTTCAACATGGGGAACAGGCACTGACCCTAAACAAATTGTTGGCAATGGGCCTTATGTTATGGAAAGTTATGTTTCCAGTCAGCGAGTTATATTTAAGCGTAATCCATATTACTGGCGTAAAGATGCTCAAGGTAATCCTCAGCCTTATATTGAGCGTATTGTTTGGCAAATTATTGAATCTACTGAAAACCAGTTGATTAATTTTCGCTCTAAACAGTTGGATGATTTAGAAGTTCCTCCTGAAGGTTTTAGTTTGCTGAAGCGAGAGGAAAAAAGGGCAAAATTTAAAATTTATAACGGCGGGCCAGATACAAGTACGAGTTTTATTGCTTTTAATCTTAGTAAAGCTAAGAACTCTCAGGGTAAACCTTTCGTAGACCCAATTAAATCTAGCTGGTTTAATAAAAAGGAATTTAGGCAGGCTATCGCTTATGCACTTGACCGAGAAACGATGAAAACAAATGCTTATCGAGGATTGGGTGAACTACAAAATTCATTTGTTTACGTCAAGAGTCCCTACTTCCTTCCTCCAGAAAAAGGGTTAAAAGTATATAATTACGAACCAGAGAAATCGAAGAAATTACTGTTACAAGCTGGGTTCAAATATAATGCCCAAAATCAGCTTATAGATGCTGATAGCAACCGAGTCAGGTTTACAATTTTAACGAATTCGGAAAGAAAAGTTAGAGGAGATATGGCCTCTCAAATCAGACGGGATCTCGCTAATATTGGGATTCAAGTAGATTTGCAAATTCTCAGCTTCAATTCTTATTTAGAAAAACTTAAAGTTACGCAGAATTGGGATTGTTACCTGGGAGGATTTGCTGGAGGTGGTATTGAACCCCAGGGCGCTAGCAATATCTGGAGGATTGCTGGTGCATCCCACGCATTTAATTTGGGGCCACAACCGGGAGATCCACCTATAACTGGCTGGGAAGTTTCCGATTGGGAAAAGCAAATTGACAGCCTTTATATTAAAGGCGCACAGGTATTAGATGAAAATAAGCGCAAGGAAATTTATTACGAATATCAGCGCATCGCCTCAGAACAGTTGCCGTTTATTCATTTAGTGGAGAGGTTGAATCTGCAAGCAGTGCGCGATCGCTTCCAAGGAATTCAATATACTGCTCTTGGTGGGCCATTCTGGAATCTCTACGAACTAAAAGTAACTGATTAGGAATTGGGAATGGGGAATGGGGAATGGGGCATTGGTTATTCACAAATGACAAATGACAAATGACAAAGGATAAAAACCAATGACCGATGAAAAAACTTTGCGATCGCTACTCGTTGCGGTTGCTAATGGTAAAGTTACGCCAGATACGGCATTAGACTCGCTCAAAGACTTAACTTATGAATCTGTGGGTGAGTTTGCCAAAATTGACCACCATCGCCAGCTAAGAACTGGTTTCCCAGAGGTAATTTGGGGCCCTGGTAAAACTCCCGACCAAATTGCTCAAATTATGGAGGTGATGCGCCTCCGCAACCCGGTAGTGATGGCAACTCGCATCGAACCAGCAGTTTATACCGCACTGCAATCAAAAGTTAGCGGTTTGCGATATTACGAATCGGCGCGAATTTGTGCGATCGCTCCCCCTACCATCGAACCACAATTCCAGGGTGAAATTGCCATTCTTTCTGCTGGTACTGCCGATTTACCCGTTGCTGAAGAAGCTGCTGTCACTGCTGAACTTTCTGGTTTTCGGGTACAGCGCCTCTGGGATGTTGGTGTTGCGGGGATTCACCGTTTGCTGAGTAATCGCCACCTGATTGAGTCAGCATCGGTGTTAATTGTCGTGGCGGGGATGGAAGGTGCTTTACCCAGCGTTGTTGCGGGTTTAGCAAGTTGTCCGGTGATTGCTGTACCCACCAGCATCGGTTATGGCGCAAGTTTTGGCGGATTAGCACCTTTGTTGACAATGCTCAACTCTTGTGCTGCGGGAGTAGGCGTAGTAAATATCGATAATGGTTTTGGCGCAGCAGTACTGGCGGGGCAAATTTTGCGAACTGCCGAGAAATTGCGGTTGGCATCGGCTGAATCTTGAGTTAAGACATTAAAGTTATACCCAAGATTTCAGGATATTATCAGTAATTCTTCTGAAAAATAAATTGATCCTGAAATTTGCCACCCCAACCTCTTAATCACCAAATATGAGCCATTACAGCGATTTTATATCTCAGTTATATTGGCACTTGCCTGTAAATTTGACGGCATTAGCACAAACAATTACCGATCCAAACGTTATGGGTCAAATGCAAAAAGCTTGGAGCCACTTTATACAGACAGGTCAAGTGTGGGCATTGTTGATTGGTGTAATCATTGGCTATATGGTTCGGAATTTAACTAGCTACGGTTAAAGTAATTTTAGATTTTGGATTTTAGATTGATGATTAATCTAAAATCCAAAATTAATGCCCACTCCCTTGATATTTATGACTAAAGAACAAACTTGGAGCCAGAGGTTTGAATCAGCGTTGCATCCAGCGATCGCTCGTTTTAATGCCAGTATAGGTTTTGATATTGAATTAATAGAATACGATCTGACTGGTTCTCAAGCCCATGCCAAAATGCTAGCTCACACGGGCATTATCTCCTCAGAGGAAGGTGAGCAACTGGTTGCAGGTTTAGAAGAAATTCGCCAAGAGTACCACCAGGGTAAATTTCAGCCTGGTGTCGATGCTGAAGATGTACATTTTGCAGTTGAAAAACGACTGACAGAAATTGTCGGCGATGTGGGTAAAAAATTGCATACAGCGCGATCGCGTAATGACCAAGTTGGTACTGATACTAGACTCTACCTCCGCGACCAAATCCAGCAAATCAAAAACGAATTGCGAGAATTCCAAGGTGTTTTATTAGATATAGCGGAAAAACACGTTGAAACCCTAATTCCTGGCTATACACACCTACAACGCGCCCAACCAGTGAGTTTAGCTCATCACCTCTTGGCATACTTTCAAATGGCCCAACGCGACTGGGAACGCTTAGGAGATGTTTCTCGCCGCGTCAATATCTCACCTTTGGGATGTGGTGCTTTAGCGGGAACTACTTTCCCCATAGATCGCCACTACACAGCCAAACTATTAGATTTTGACGATATTTATGCTAACAGCCTCGATGGAGTGAGCGATCGCGATTTTGCGATCGAATTCTTGTGTGCTGCTAGCTTGATTATGGTTCACCTCAGCCGCCTTGCAGAAGAAGTCATTCTTTGGTCATCGGAAGAATTCCGCTTTGTCACCCTCAAAGATAGCTGTGCCACAGGTTCCAGTATCATGCCCCAAAAGAAAAACCCCGATGTACCAGAATTGGTACGGGGGAAAACGGGGCGTGTATTTGGTCATCTCCAGGCGATGTTAGTAATTATGAAAGGGCTACCCTTGGCATATAACAAAGACCTGCAAGAAGACAAAGAAGGTCTATTTGATAGCGTTAAGACAGTCAAAGCCTCTCTAGAAGCAATGACAATTTTGCTCAGGGAGGGTTTAGAATTTCGTACCCAGCGTTTAGCAGAAGCCGTAACCGAAGATTTTTCTAACGCTACCGATGTAGCAGATTATCTTGCAGCCCGGGGCGTTCCTTTCCGAGAAGCTTACAACCTTGTGGGTAAGGTGGTAAAAACTAGTATTGCCGCAGGTAAACTCTTAAAAGATTTGAAATTGGAAGAGTGGCAACAACTACATCCGGCATTTACAGCAGATATTTATGAGGCGATATCCCCTCGTCAAGTAGTCGCAGCCCGCAACAGTTACGGTGGTACTGGCTTTGTACAGGTTAGCAAAGCACTCATCGCCGCCCGCGCTCAAATAGATCGATAGGGGGAATGGGGAATGGGGCATGGAGAGAATGAGAATAACCCAATGCCCAATTCCCAATTCCCAATTCCCAAAAATAAATAAAGGCGTACAAATGTACGCCCTAAAAGATAAATAATCTAAATAAAAAGGATTTAAGCAATCAGCTTAGTCAGTATCAGCTGCTGTTGCTGCGCCTTCTTCTTCTTCACTCTTCGGTGGTCTTTGTTGGAACCTTCTCTGCATTCTTCCTGTCGTAGTTCGTTTACGAAACTTTCTAGCATACGCCTGGTTACGTAGCGCCTTTTCTTTTTTCGGGTTACGGCGCTTGGCCATGTTCACCTCTATTAATAAACAACAAAAAAGTAGTAACTAGGCATCACGTAGGCAATATTAGCTACCAATTTTATTGATATACTTGTAGCCTAGTGCAGCAATCAATACACTTTAAACAGTGTACTAGTCTACCGCATTTTACCTTACTGTGTCAATAAAAATTTTCAAACAACCTCTAAGAGGACTTTTTAAACACCCTTTCAGTTAATTTTGGATAGCTTAAAGAGTAGCGAGGGCAAATAAGCTAGGGATAGAGGTGTGTTAAGGGGTGATTATGGTTGCAGAAAAACTAATAGGTAACTCACTATCTTCCGTCCCCAAATTTTCAGAACCTGGTGTCAGTGGTGGCGCAGAAAAAACTTCTAAATAACTTGGTGTTGGTAAGAAACTAGCGAAAAGCGGACTTGAATAGTTTCCCCCGGATGTAGAATACCCAAAACCATCACGCGTTAACTGCTGAGTATTAAGACTAATTAAATTGTCAACATCAAAAGGTTCGTTTCCTGGGATTGGAGTCTCTACAGGTTGCAGACCAGTAATTGTTTCACCATTTCGTGTACCAGTAATTTCCAAAATCTGATAAAAACCCAAATCGTTAGGAGTGTTATCAGTGGTAAAAGTACCAATTGCCTCTATACCAGTACCAGAATAATTCCACTTCCAAGTTAAAGCAGAGGCCGCTTCCATTGTACCGAAAACCAATCCACATGTGATGGTGAGGACTATGGCAGATAGTAGAGCTAGATTTTTCATAGAGGTTGTTTGGGCGATCGCAGTTTTTGTAAAGGATTTTCGGATATTAAACTTAATTATCAAGAATTTGGTGGCAATCTTAAGTGCGGCTTAATTACCTCTTCAGAATTCAGAATTTAGACTTACTTATTCAGATTAATTTTTGAAAGTTTCCTGAAAAAATATTAATGATAGCTAGTTGTAGCAAGGCTAATGTTATATTTATAAACTGAAAAGTTTTTTATTTAACAAATATCATGTATATATGAATACAGTGCTTCTATTGAAACTTGATGTTAAGATTAATAATATTCTACGTAAATCGTCAGAATAAAATCTCAAACCACAAACATTTTTGTATAAAACAAAACTCAACGAAAATTTTATGAGTTGAGTTGATGTAAGTGGTAGAGAAATATAGAATACAACATATAAATTTTGAAGATTGAACGTTATTGCTTTTTTTCCGGCAGCAGTGCAGTCCACACGTAGCTTATGGCGTATTGGACAAACAGTATTGGGTATTATATTTCGTCATCCCATTACTGGCACTAGTATCATCCCAATTTTACCCGATGGTCGAATAGTACTGATCCGACGGCGTGATGATGGTCTTTGGGCATTGCCTGGAGGCATAGTGGATTGGGGAGAAGATATTCCCAACACAGTCCGCCGGGAATTGCTGGAGGAAACCGGGCTAGAATTGCTGAAAATAAACCGTTTGGTAGGAGTTTACTCCGCACCAGACCGCGATCCCAGAATCCACTCAATTTGTATTGTGGTTGAAGCCGAGGTACATGGGACAATGGAAATTCAGGATACTTTAGAAGTCATGGAAATCCAAGCTTTCTTTCCCAATTTGTTACCTTCAGGACAGATGTCTCATGACCATACTCGGCAGTTGCAAGACTACTTGAATGGCTTGACAACATTGGCATAATAATATTTTGTCAAATCTAAATTAAAATGGATACACTATTCCGTAACTCCCGGATAAAGCTCTCTCAAGGGCTAATATTTTGGCGTGAAGTCGGTGAAAAAACTCCTATAATTTTTTTACATGGTGCTTGGAATGAGAGCAGTCAATGGTTGTCTGTGATGGAGTCCCTTGCACAAGATTTTCATTGCTTCGCACCTGATTTGTTAGGGTTTGGTGAGTCGGAGAATCCAAATATCCATCATTCGATAGATTTACAAGTGGAGTGTTTGGCAGAATTTTTACAAGCTGTCAAGCTAGAAAAAGTATATTTAGTAGGGCATTCTCTTGGGGGTTGGATTGCTGCTAGCTATGCTTTAAAGTATCCAGAGAGAGTTGCTGGTTTGGTGCTGTTTGCACCAGAGGGTGTAGAGATAGCTGGACTTGAAGAGTATTGCCGAAAGATGCGGCGACTATTGAATTATCCACCACTAATAGTTAAATTGTTGCGATCGCTAATTCCCTTAACTAAAATGCTGGGTTGGCATGAAAAAATTGCCCAAGACTTGCAGTTACGTCAGGAATTGTTGCGTTACCCCATAGCTTGCAAGTTACTTTTCAAACGCCGACAAGTAGAAATTGATGCAGAATTAGTGCAAAAGCGGCTTTACATGATAGATGTGCCGGTTTTTATTCTACAAGGTGGCCAAGATGCACCAGATGCTTTAGCCAAGAGCCGGGTTTATACTCAACTGATGCCAAAAGTTGAATTGAAAATGATTTCCCATGCCGGAAACGACTTACCAGAATCTTGTGCTGGGGTTGTAGCGATTGAGATTCAGGAGTTTATTAAAGGGAATTGGGCATAGCTTATTTAGGGGTAAACTTCTCTTTTAATTTTATGCTATCTGAGCTTTGGCTTGTCTCTTGTCCGTAAAATTCGGATTCCTATTTTTTATTCTTCATTACTATCTCCCGCATTCCCCAAAAAATTAAATTTGGTTCCACAATTAAATGTGCTGCAATTTCAGGATACAAGGCTTGTATATGGTTTAATACTAAAGTGCGATCGCCCCCTTTAATCGCAATCTTCCCATTAGGAAATAATTGCAACCACGCGTCAATAAAATCTTTAATTCCAGCTATTAATGTGTAAATAACTCCACTTTGAATAGCTTCTTTAGTATTAAGAGCAAAACGCGGTGGTAGAGATACAAAATATCGCATTTCTACTAATGGTAATTGTCCTGTTTGTTGATCGAGAGTTGCAAATTGTAAGCCTAATCCCGGCAAAATTGCCCCTCCAACTAAACACTCATTAGCATCCGCAGCTGTAAAAGTTAGCGCTGTCCCAGCATCAATTACCAACATAGGAAAACCCCACATTTTCCCCGCACCCCACAAAGCTAAAGCGCGGTCAATTCCTAGTGTGGGATAAACACCTTTTAGTGGTACTTGGTCTAATGTAATAACATGAATATTTGGGTAAGTTTGCCAAATAGCAGTTTGACTGGGAACTACGGAGGCGACGAAAAGACGGCAAAGGGGCAGAGTGTTTGTGAAAAATTCACCTTGCGGAAAAATTTTCTCTAGTAAATCATTCAGGGTTTGACATTCAGCCAACTGTTGTACAACAGACTCACGGAGATAATCGGTATCCCAAGCCGAGTAAAGCATCTCGCCAACAAACAACGCCCAATGCAACCGAGAATTACCAATTTCCAACGCTAGCCAAATTTCCTCTTTGTGCCTCTGTGGTTTCACACTTTTAACTTTTTTAAGTCAGCCATAGATTTTTTAATAAAAATTAACATTCATCCCGTGTCACAATAAACCTAGAGGAACAAATACTCATTGTGTCAAGGAGGCAGTTATGGTAGCGCTCACCGAAAAAACTGAAAAACGGCTCACCATACAGACTGTAGAAATCGGTCAAGAGACGACGGCTATTCGCTCTTTGGACTGGGATCGCGATCGCTTCGATATTGAGTTTGGGTTGCAAAACGGTACTACTTATAACTCGTTTCTGATCCGTGGAGAGCAGACAGCCTTAGTTGATACCTCTCACGAAAAGTTTCGTCAACTATATTTTGATACGCTCACCGGACTAATCAAGCCAACAGATATTGATTATTTAATTATCAGCCATACCGAGCCAGACCATAGCGGTTTAGTTAAAGATTTGCTGCAAATAGCTCCAGAAATTACCGTTGTCGGTTCTAAAGTGGCGATTCAGTTTCTTGAGGCTTTCGTACATCAGCCATTCAAACGGCGGATTGTGAAAAATGGCGATCGCTTAGATTTGGGCAATGGTCATGAATTTGAATTTGTGATTGCCCCAAATTTACATTGGCCAGATACTATTTTCAGTTTCGACCACAAAACCAAAACTCTCTATACCTGCGATGCTTTTGGGTTGCACTATTGCTCAGATAGCACCTTTGATGAAGACTTAGCAGCGATCGAAGAAGACTTTCACTATTACTACGATTGCTTAATGGGGCCAAATGCCCGCTCAGTTTTGTCTGCCCTGAAGCGGATGGGAGAATTGAAAACCATCGATATGATTGCCACAGGACACGGCCCATTATTATCTCACAACGTTGAGGAACTAGTTGGACGTTACCGCACCTGGAGTCAAACCCAAACTAAACCAGAAACGGTGATTGGAATATTTTACGTTTCTGAATACGGATATAGCGATCGCCTCGCCCAAGCAATTGCCAACGGTATCGGTAAAACCGGTGTCGCCGTGGAAGTTGTCGATTTGGGATCGGAAGTCGATTTACAAGAACTGAGGGAACTAGTAAGCCGATGTGCTGGACTAATCGTTGGTCTACCTCCGGCTTCTGGGGCTGCGAGCATCCAATCTGGACTCAGCACAGTTTTAGGATCTGCCAAAGGAAAGCAAGCTATCGGCGTATTTGAAAGTGGCGGTGGCGATGATGAGCCGATAGATCCTTTGCTGAGTAAATTCCGTAATTTAGGTTTGACAACAGTTTTTCCAGCGATTCGGATTAAAGAAGCGCCTACAGAAAATACCTACAAGCTGTGTGAAGAAGCGGGTACAGACTTAGCTCAATGGGTAACACGCGATCGCAGCATCAAAGCGATGAAATCCCTTGGTGCTGACTTAGATAAAGCCCTTGGTAGACTCAGTGGTGGACTATATATCATCACTGCTAAAAAAGGCGATGTATCCAGTGCCATGCTAGCCTCGTGGGTGAATCAATCCAGCTTCAAACCCTTGGGATTTTCCATTGCAGTCGCCAAAGATCGGGCAATTGAATCACTCATGCAAGTAGGCGATCGCTTTGTTCTTAACATCTTAGAAGAAGGCAATTTCCAACCACTCATGAAGCACTTTCTGAAACGATTCGCCCCTGGTGCCGATCGCTTTCAAGGAGTGAGAACTCAGCCAGCCGAAAATGGTGCGCCTATCCTCAACGATGCCCTCGCATACATGGAGTGCGAAGTCGTCAGTAGAATGGATTGCGGCGATCATTGGGCAGTATATAGCACCGTCTACGCCGGACGAGTTTCTAAACCCGAAGCTTTAACTGCTGTGCATCACCGGAAAGTTGGAAATCACTATTAGGGATTGGGGACTGGGGACTGGGGACTGGGGACTGGGGACTGGGGACTGGGGACTGGGGACTGGGGACTGGAAACTGGGAACTGGGAACTGGGAACTGGGAACTGGGAACTGGGAACTGGGAACTGGGAACTGGGAACTGGGAACTGGGAACTGGGAACTGGGAACT
>NZ_JBALBW010000052.1:0-74951 GCF_036919895.1 Nostoc sp. | reverse complement strand
ATTTGAGCGCTTCTTGCTTTTCTCCTAATGAGGAGTAGACACTGCCAATATTGTTGAGGGTGGTGGCTTCCCCTCCTCTGTCCCCCACTGCACGGTATATGGGTAAGGCTTGGTTGTAGTATTTGAGCGCTTCTTGTTTTTCTCCTAATGAGGAGTAGACACTGCCAATATTGTTGAGAGTGCCGGCTTCCCCTCCTCTGTCCCCCACTGCACGGTATATGGGTAAGGCTTGGTTGTAGTATTTGAGCGCTTCTTGTTTTTCTCCTAATGAGGAGTAGACACTGCCAATATTGTTGAGAGTGCCGGCTTCCCCTCCTCTGTCCCCCACTGCACGGTATATGGGTAAGGCTTGGTTGTAGTATTTGAGCGCTTCTTGTTTTTCTCCTAAATCGTCGTAGACACTGCCAATATTATTGAGGGTGTTGGCTTCCCCTCCCCTGTCCCCCACTGCACGAAGTATGGGTAAAGCTTGGTTGTAGTATTTGAGCGCTTCTTGCTTTTCTCCTAATGAGTCGTAGACACCGCCAATATTGTTGAGGGTAATGGCTTCCCAGCAATTCTCATTTTGAAACCAGTTTGCGTCATTTGAGCGATCAATGAAATTATTAAGAATTATTAAACCCTTGCATAACAAGGGTTTTTATGTAATGAAATCTTAAAATGAGAATTGCTGATGGCTTCCCCTCCCCTGTCCCCCACTGCACGAAGTATGGGTAAAGCTTGGTTGTAGTATTTCAGCGCTTCTTGCTTTTCTCCTAATGAGGAGTAGACACCGCCAATATTGTTGAGGGTAATGGCTTCCCCTCCCCTGTCCCCCACTGCACGGAATATGGGTAAAGCTTGGTTGTAGTATTTCAGCGCTTCTTGCTTTTCTCCTAATGAGGAGTAGACTCTGCCAATACTAAGGAGGGTAAGGGCTTCCCAGCGTTTATCATCAACTTGTTGCCAAAGCTTCAGCGCTTCTTGCCATTTCCCGATCGCCTGTCGCAGTGATTCTGCTGTCCCTTGTTGATAAAGCTGCGTCCCTTCTTGAGAAACCCGTTCCGCAGCAGCGCGAGTGGCATCTTGTTGAGTGGTTTCTGGCTGCTGTGCTATCTGCAACCCTCCGTTTCTCGGTGTCGCCCCCACAGCATCAGCAAGCATTACCGCACTCAGCAACAAAGTTAAACTATAACGGGTAAATTTTGTTAGAAAGCACCAAAAAACCCACTGAGACTTTGCACTCCCCATCATTGTTTAGCCTCAATCCGTGATTATTAACAACCCTATTTCTGCCGAACCCAGTCCCTAATAGTAATAAATTATTTAATTGTCATCAGGGATATTGCTGAAACTTTGCTGAAGCTTTATGTTGATTTTATGGCTGCGGTCTAAATTTACGGTTCTGGTTTCTGTTTTTGCAACGAACTCCCTCAGCAAACCCTGATTTTCTCGTTCTCGCGCTTCCTCCCAGGAGATAAGGCAATACGGTTCAGTTAAGGTTAAAGATGTTAATAAAATTTTAGGAATTTTAGCTAGTGGTGTCCGGTGAAAAAATTATCATTAAGTAGCGATCGCTATCCCCATAACACCCGCACAAAAGGTTTTTTCCGATAACGCCGATAAATATCAAAATCACTGTCCAAGGTCGCGATCGCAGCAATATCCAAACGCTCTGAAATGACAATCAAGGATAAATCTGCAAAATCCCCTGGTAAATCTCTGTACTGAGTATTCAACTCAGCAATGCGCGAAAAATCTTGTGGCAATAGTTGCTCACACTCGTAGAGTTGTTTAGCAACATCTAGAAGAAACTCGTTTTGTGTACGCCAATCAAAGTTGAGCAACCACACCACTTCTGCAATACAAATGGGCGTAGTCACGAGCCTAGAAGTACAGTTTTCAAAGAAGCGACGCACCTGTTGGTGATACTGATCTCTAGCACTGTAGTACGCAAACAAAAACCCGCTATCTGCGAGTATAAGCGGATAATAGGTCATGAATGCCGCTTGTTGAGATATTGAGCGATCGCTTTCTTACGGTTTGAGCGTTCCGATAAATCCGTTGGTGCATCTTGCAGCAAATGTTCAGGATGTCCACCCCGTCTCTCAACCAAAGTTTTATCCGCTTGTAAGGTTAGCCAGCGTTCAGCAATCAAGCGTCTGATCAACTCACTCTTTTCCGTTTGCTCGTGAGCCAAGATATCGGCTAGCTGCCGTTCTGTTTCTTCGTCAAGCCTGACACTGAGCATAACTTTTATCGGATTTGCAATACACGTATGACAAGTATAACGCGGATTAGTTAATTTTTTTTTGAATTTCCCACCAGCCAAACCTAAAATACAAAAAATCTCACGCCCAAACACCAAAACACAATTCTGCGTCTGAAGCGCCTCTGCGTGAGATTTCTTAAATTCTTACTCAATCGCCCACCTTACTTTAACCATCGCGCCGCATCTTTGGCGTGGTAGGTCAAAATCAAGTCTGCACCAGCACGTTTAAACCCAGTTAAAGTTTCCATAACCACGCGCTCCTCATCAATCCAACCATTGAGAGCCGCAGCTTTCACCATCGCATACTCACCAGAAACATTGTAAGCTGCAACTGGTAAGTTACTCGCTTCCTTCACCCGCCAGATAATATCCATGTATGCCAAGGCTGGCTTAACCATGAGCATATCAGCACCTTCCGCGATATCCAATTCAACCTCTTTAATTGCTTCGCGGGCGTTACCTGAGTCCATTTGGTAAGTTCTTCTATCCCCAAATTGCGGTGTCGAGTCTGCTGCATCCCGAAATGGGCCATAATAACCCGAAGCATACTTAGCAGCATAAGACAAAATCGGCGTATCTTGAAATCCTGCTTCATCCAAGCCCTGACGAATTGCTTGCACAAACCCATCCATCATCCCCGAAGGCGCAATGATATCGGCACCGGCTTTCGCTTGAGAAACTGCTGTTTTTTTCAACAATTCCAGAGTCGGATCATTTAAAACTCGTCCTGTTAAATCACCAGTTTGTAAATAACCACAATGACCGTGGCTAGTATACTCACATAAACAAGTATCAGCAATTACAATCAAATCTGGCACTGCTGCTTTTACCGCCGTTGCTGCTTTTTGGACGATACCGCAATCATGCCAAGCGCCAGTGGCATCCACATCTTTATCAGCCGGAATCCCAAATAAAATAATAGAAGGAATTCCTAAGTCATAAACTTCTTTGGCTTCTTCAACAATTTTATCTACCGAAAGTTGGTAGACTCCAGGCATAGATTTCACCTCATTAGCGATTCCCTCACCTGGTACAGCAAATAATGGGTAGATTAAATCGCTTGTTGTTAAAACAGTTTCACGAACCATCCGGCGCAGTTGGGGATGAGTACGCAGACGACGGGGGCGATGTGTAGGAAACATAAAATTTTATGAAGAAAAACAACGCAGATGGACACAAAACAAAGCGTCACAAAAGCAGGCTAAAATTTTCCTGCCGTCAGACAGACTACAAACAGTGCTTAACTGTCTTTTGCCCTACTCTTAATCAAGTTGTGGGGCAATTTTGTATTTTACAGCTTGGTTGCACCTATCCGACGGACTGGAAAAAAAAACAACATAAGCAATTCAAAATTCAAAATCGTAAGACTCTCTGTTGGCAAAATCCTTGCGATTGGTTGTGTGCAAACTCAAGGCACAACAGCTTAATAAAAATAACTGACAATTCCCAATGCCCAATGATAATTTCTTCTAAAAAACTCGAAAAATGTAGGGATAACGAAAAGGTATATCAGGATTGTTGAAAACTCCGATGAGCGCCCAAATTGTTAATCCCCAGTGTAATAGATATCCCAGACCTGCTAGTGGCCCCAGCAATAATAGAGGTAAGACTAACCAACCAAATAGAAAAAACAGCGCTCCTAGAATTGCGCCATAAAGCCAGACATTAAAGTGGAAATTGATGGATTCTTTGGCGTTTTCTTTAACAACAGGATCGTCAGATACAAACAGTATCGCGATCGGTATACCGACAGATACGAATGTTGTACTGAAGAAAATTGCTCCATGCGCCAAGGCAGATAGAAGCTTTCGCTTGTCTGTGTCGTACATTGCTTTCTCCTATTTAATCAGATTGTTGGTTATACTACGACCCTATCACGAGCGTCGTTGTCTTAAGATTAAAAGACTTGCCAGACTAAAAAAAATTAAGTTAGCTAACAAACAAATACATTTATGTCTACTGAACTTCAGTCTGAACTTATTCAAGCGGTTGAACTTCGCCGCAACTTTGCGATTATATCTCACCCTGATGCGGGTAAAACTACACTTACAGAAAAGCTCTTGTTGTACGGAGGTGCAATTCACGAAGCTGGGGCGGTTAAGGCGCGACGGGCGCAACGTAAGGCTACCTCTGACTGGATGGCGATGGAACAACAACGGGGTATTTCTATTACCTCCACAGTGTTGCAATTTGAATACAAGAACTGTCAAATAAATTTATTAGACACTCCCGGACACCAAGATTTCAGTGAAGATACTTATCGCACTCTCGCCGCCGCCGATAATGCAGTGATGTTAATTGATGCGGCAAAAGGTTTGGAACCCCAAACCCGTAAGTTGTTTGAAGTGTGCAAGTTGCGGGGTATCCCAATTTTTACATTCATCAACAAGCTAGATCGCCCAGGAAGGGAACCTCTGGAATTGTTGGATGAAATTGAGCAAGAATTGGGATTGCAAACCTATGCGGTAAACTGGCCGATTGGGATGGGCGATCGCTTTAAAGGTGTTTTTGACCGACACAAACAACAAATTCACCTGTTTGAACGCAGCGCCCACGGCAGCCGAGAAGCACGCGATACGGTAGTCGAATTAGGCGATCCAAGAATAGAAGAACAGCTAGAACAAAGCCTGTACCACCAACTAAAAAATGATTTAGAACTGTTAGATGGAGTTGGGCCAGAGTTAGATTTGCAACTGGTACACGAAGGCAAAATGACGCCTGTGTTCTTTGGTAGCGCCATGACTAACTTTGGTGTAGAGTTATTCCTCAAGTATTTCCTCGACTATGCCCTCAAACCCGGTTCTCATTACAGCAGTGTTGGCGAAGTTCCCCCTACCTACCCAGAATTTTCGGGGTTTGTCTTCAAACTGCAAGCGAACATGGATCCGAAACACCGCGATCGCGTCGCATTTATCCGGGTCTGTACTGGTAAGTTTGAAAAAGATATGATGGTGAATCACGCCCGCATTGGTAAACTCATCCGTCTATCTCGCCCGCAAAAACTCTTTGCTCAAGAGCGGGAATCAATTGATGTGGCTTATCCTGGCGATGTGATCGGTTTGAACAATCCCGGTGTTTTTGCGATCGGGGATACAATTTACACGGGACAAAAGCTCGAATATGAAGGGATTCCGTATTTTTCGCCGGAACTGTTTGCATCTTTGAGGAATCCCAACCCCTCGAAGTCTAAACAATTCCAAAAAGGTGTTGCGGAATTGCGAGAAGAAGGTGCTGTGCAAATCATGTATTCAAATGATGAAGCCAAGCGCGATCCAATTTTGGCGGCGGTGGGTCAGTTGCAATTTGAAGTGGTACAGTTTCGCTTACAAAACGAGTATGGTGTAGAAACCATATTAGATTTATTGCCCTACAGTGTCGCCCGTTGGGTTGAGGGTGGTTGGGAAGCATTAGAAAAAGTGGGACGAATATTCAATACCACTACAGTTAAGGACAGTATGGGACGACCAGTGTTGTTATTCCGTAATGAATGGAATTGTCAACAGTTGCTCGGCGACCATCCAGAGTTAAAATTAAGCGCGATCGCTCCAGTATTTTCTAGTCAACAACCAGTGGAGGAATAATTCACTTGACAAGCAAAACTTGGGCGCGGTTGAGTTCCACGGCATCCGAGGTTCGCGCTTTTGCCCAAACGTGGATCACTTAGAAGAGATTGGAGTGCCAGAATTTGTATGCCTTCACATGCCAAATCATCTTTGGAGGCTGGTTTAATTGCCCTCAAACAGGGAAATTACCAAACAGCTATCGCTGAACTTGAACCTATTGCTAGCAGCCAAAGCAATGGTACTGCTAGCTTACAAGCCCAGGTTGGTTTAGTGATGGCTTATGCTCGCACTGGCGAAGTTTCCCAAGCGATCGCTATTTCCCAGAATCTCATTGAGAGTAACAATCCGCAACTTCAAGAGTGGGCAACACGCGCTCTCGAACACCTAACAAAACGTAAAAAACCCGATCGAGAATCAAAAAACGTCGAAACTGGATTTGTTGCTTTTGAGAATTCAACCCCAAATTCAACCCCAAATTCAACTCCGACAACTCCTACATTAGAGGAAAAGCCAGAAGATCGAGTAATAGAAACCAAAAGCGACGACACCCCAGACACCCCGGCGATGGTGCCACTCACTAGGCTCAAAGCTATAGTAGCGACACCCTTACCACAACCTGCTACACCCCTAAGCGGCTTCATGGGTTCCGTTACCCGCACTCAAGCCAAATTATTCGGCGTTATTTATTGGCGGCAAGCACAACGTGCCAGAGCATGGCAACCACTACGCAAACCGAAATTGATTCCCTTGCGACTACTGTCAGCAGGAACATTTATCGCCCTGTTTTGGGTGATGCGAGAAATCCTGAAGTTTGCAATGGGATTAATCAACCAAACTTTAGTCAAACTACCTTATCTGGAGCCGTTGCAGCTTTTATACCGCGACCCTACTAAATTGTTGCTGATAGTATTGGCGATCTCGATGGCAGTATCACCTTGGTTGCTGGATCTGCTACTGGCAAAGTTCTATGGTCAGCGAGAATTTCCTAAAGATGTATTGAATGCCCATAGCCGTGAAGCTGTCCGGGTACTTCAACGTTGCAGCCAACAGCGCCACTGGCCGCTACCCAAATTACGAATTTTACCAATGGCTGCACCAGTTATCCTGACCTACGGTAGTTTACCACGTAATGCCAGGATTGTTGTGAGTCAAGGGCTATTAGAGCAACTAGCAGATGATGAAATCGCCACTATCTATGCCACGCAGCTAGGGCATATTGCTCACTGGGATTTCGCTGTGATGTCTTTGTTGCTGCTGGTAACACTACCAACCCATAAGCTATATCAGCAAGTGTCACAGTTGGGAGACAAGATATCAGGCAAAATTTGGCGCTGGCCAGTGACAATTCTAGCAAGTCTCATTTATGGAATTTGGTGTTTGCTGACTGGGACTGGATTGTGGTTATCCCGGTTGCGACTTTATTATAGCGATCGCGTCGCAGCTGAAATTACTGGTAATCCCAACGCCCTGATTCGAGCTTTACTCAAAATTGCTATTGGCATTGCAGCTGATATCCAAAAAGAGGAAGAGACAAGTTGGCAACTAGAAAGCTTAAATCTCCTGATACCAGTCAGCCACCAACAAAGCCTTGCTTTGGGTACTATTGCCAGCAATTTATCTTTTGAATCATTTTTGAACTGGGATACTGCTAATCCCTATCGACGATGGTTTACGATTAACAATAGTCATCCTTTAATGGGCGATCGCATAGAACGTCTTTGTAAAATAGCCCGTCACTGGCATCTAGACACCGAACTACATTTTGCTAGCGTTCCATCAAAGGTGAAGCGTCAGTCTTTCTTATTACAAATTGCTCCCTGGTTGGGAATTCCTTTAGGGGTTCTGTTTGCAGCTTTAGTTTGGCTAACCTGGCAACTAGCATTCGCACTTAAGTTTTTAAATCTAAGGTGGATATATGAAGATTGGTCTTTCATTACAGGCTGCCTTCTAATTGGCTTTAGCATCGGTACAGTAATGCGGATTAATTCTTTTTTCCCTGATATTAAACCCGCTACTGTGCAAACTGACGACTACCTGCCCAACCTCTTAGCTGACCCTTCCACCTTACCTATTGATAGCGTCAGCGTGCGTCTGGTGGGCAAACTATTAGGTCGTCAAGGCACTAGCAACTCCCTAGCGCAAGATTTAATCCTCCAATCCAGCGCGGGTTTGGTGAAATTGCACCACATTTCTTGGCTAGGACAGGCAGTTAATCACCAGGATCTCATTGGTCGCCAAATTATCGTCACAGGTTGGTTCCGCCGAGGAGCAACACCTTGGATCGATATCCAAACCCTGGAAACCCAAAGTGGTAAAACCATTTATAGCCCTCATCCCATCTGGTCTACTTTTTTGGCAGTTGCAGCACAGGCTTGGGGCGCATACGTTTTTCTCACTGGTTAGTCATTGGTCATTGGTTATTGGTCATTAGTCATTAGTTATTTGCAAAAGACAAAGGACAACTGACAAATAACAAACCAAAATGTAAACAAAAGTTGCAGGTTTTCTTTCAAAGTGTTACATTTATTTACACAAACAATAGCAACCAAGATAACTCAGCACTACAGCTTAGTTAGAAACTCGGATGCTTTCAACCCCTCCATACCTTTTTATCCTCCCAACACAGCAGGAAATCAACCAGCCACCGGCTGGTTTTTGTTTCAAAATATGCTCCCTTGAATCAAAAAATGTGTTTTATGCTACGATGCAGTAATACCAACGTCGGAAATGTATGCGCTAAACTAGCTACGTAGAAAATACCGTGGTAATGTAAGGAATGGTATTTGATTCTGCGAAAAAGGCATGGAAGAAAGCGTGTACTTTAGCAGGCAATAGGCTATTAAATTTACAATTCTTAGAATTAAGGTGTTATTAGCTCACCATAGTGTGGGCCTTTGGATTAAACAAGCTTGATCCCGACGAAAAACTGTATTGTATAAGTTGACAGTTTCGAGCAAAAAAAATTGGTTGATGGCAGTCTTGGTCAATAGCATCCATTTAAAAGCCAAAGCCAAGTAATTGTTTTCTCACCTTGCCATGTTCATTTAACTCTGGAGGTATAGTTCATGTCCGTTCGCCTATATATAGGTAATTTGCCTAAAGAAGAAATCGACCGTCAGGATCTGCAAGCAGTTTTTGCAGCAGAAGGTGAAGCTGTAACAACTAAATTAATTAAAGACCGTAAAACTGGCAAATGCCGTGGTTTTGGTTTTCTTACCGTCAATAATGACGAACAAGCTGACGAAATCATTGAAAAGTATAATGGTCAGATGTTTAAAGACACTGCCATTAAGCTAGAAAAGGCATTACCTCGCACAAAAGGTGAAGAGGGCGACGAGCAAGCTCCAAAACCAGTTAGTCTTACTGCTAGTAGTACACCTACTCCTACCCCTAATAGAGAAGGTAGCAGCCGTCGCGAGAAAAGCTCTAAGAAGCCTCGTCGGGGCGGTGGTGGCGGCGGTTCTCGTGAAAACAGCACAACTACAACAAGCGATTCAGACGCTATTCGTCCAGATCCTCGTTGGGCTTCGGAATTAGAAAAGCTGAAGCAGATGCTAGCTGCACAAACTACGAATTAATTCTTAAGGTAGAGAAATTAAAAATTAAAAGTCAGAATTTTTTTGATTTTTAATTTTTAATTGTTGACGATCGCCTAGCTGCTTAGTTAAAAGCTACTTGCAGCTATTTTTGTAAGTGTATACTGATACAACGTAAATTGTATAGAGTTGGTGTTAAAGCCTGCTTATAAAAAAATTAAGTTTTTGTAATTAGACGGATTAAAAACCTAAGTGAATATGAATGCGATGCCTAGGCAGGAATTATCTGGATTTGACAAGTTATATTTAGTAATGGCTAGCTTCATACTGCTAAAAGAACCAGATGCGCGTAGGCGCAGCCCGTCGTAGGCATCGCTCTCAAGATAATTTTAATCTACACTCAAGGTAAGACCGATCGTTTGCAGCTTCTGTTATGTCATCAACTCTAGATTCTTTGCCACCTGCGCTTGCTAAAATTGTCCAGCGCTTTCAATGCGCTTCTGAACCGAAGCGGCGTTACGAACAGCTAATCTGGTATGCTCAGAAGCTCAATGAGTTCCCAGAAGCTGATAAATTACCCGAAAATAAAGTTCCTGGTTGCGTGTCTCAAGTTTATATCACAGCAACTTTGAATGACGGTAAGGTTGTATTTCAGGGCGAGTCTGATTCCCAGTTAACCAAAGGATTAGTAGGGCTGCTAGTTGAAGGATTGCAGGGATTAACGCCAACTGAGATTGTCCAGCTTACTCCAGATTTTATTCAAGAAACAGGTTTAAATGTTAGCCTGACACCCTCCCGTGCTAATGGATTTTACAACATTTTTAAAACCATGCAAAAAAAAGCGTTGGAATGTAAGTTAGATTTACCTAGCTAAACTTGGTTATTAGTCATTGGTTATTGGTCATTTGCAAAGGACAAAGGACAACTGACAAATGACTAATAACGTAAAATTACTAAAATTTAGTCTCATGCCAACAAATTTATTATCTACTTCTACTGTTACTGGCTTTGGTGGAGTAGTTCAAGAATATCTCTGGAATTGGGAAAATCAGCAATTGCGCGTTGTTTATGAAACCCTTGGTAAAGGTTCACCGCTATTGCTATTACCATCTTTCAGCAGTGTTTCGACGCGTTTGGAAGTAGGCGAACTTGCTAAGTTACTAGCTCCCAATTTTCAAGTCGTAGCCATAGATTGGCCTGGATTTGGTGAATCTTCTCGCCCTAGCTTGGATTACCGACCAGAAATATATCAGCACTTTCTGGAAGATTTTGTCAAAGCTATTTTTAATACTCCCATTACTGTAGTAGCGGCTGGTCATGCTGCTAGTTACGTTTTACAATTAGCTGTGAAGCAACCTGCTTTCTCAAAGATTGTATTATTAGCTCCTACTTGGCGTGGCCCTTTGCCGACAATGGGGGCAAGTCAGCAGATAGCTGGCATTGTGAGAGAACTTGTGCGATCGCCTATACTTGGTCAAGCTCTCTACAAACTCAATACTGCCCCATCTTTATTAAGTTTTATGTATCGCCGTCATGTCTTTACTGACGCGGCTAAAATTACACCCAGTTTCATTGAGAAGAAGTGGCAAACAACTCAACAAGCAGGAGCGCGATTTGCATCTGCTGCCTTTGTAACTGGTAATCTTGACGCTGTACACGAACAATCTGACTTTTTAGAACTTGTACAGTCTTTAACCGTACCCCTCATGGTAGTAATTGGGGAATCTAGCCCTCCCAAATCACGAGAAGAAATGAACGCTTTGATAGCATTACCAGGAGTGAAAAGTGTTGTTATCCCTGGCTCTCTGGGATTGCATGAAGAATACCCAGCAGTTGTTTTAGAAGCAGTTCAAGATTTTTTGTTCTCTTCAGAAAATTAAATCCTCACGTCAAAATACAAAGAATCATTTTGCACATTGGTGCGATATTAAGATTATAGGACTAGCCCTTTCAAGACCTTTAAACCGCAGAGGCGCGGAGGACACAGAGAGAAAAGAAAGAAAAAGAAATGCGGTCACTCAGACTTTTTCTCTCTGCGCTCTCTGAGCGTCTGCGGTTCGTTAAAAAAAGGACTTTGACAAAGAGTGCTAACTTTAACCCAACCCTATTCACCGCAGGGTGGGTCGGCTTGTATGCAATAAGCTGTTACGCTATGTCAATTTGTGAATATCTATTACTTATTACAGATGCATAAAAATAAAATGTTTAGTTATTAAATTATGTAATTATTTTGCTGAAACCCAAAATAACAGCAAGTTCGCACAAAAATATAAAAAGATTTATCATAGGCGATAATGATTATCCACAAGGTGAGACAAGAGGAATTTAGAGTATGGTGGCTGACGTAATCAACAATTCAGTTCCCGTTACTGTTCTGACTGGCTATTTGGGAGCAGGTAAAACGACTCTACTCAATCACATCCTCACCTACGAACACGGCAAAAAAGTTGCTGTGATTGTCAATGAATTTGGGGAAGTGGGTATTGATAATCAATTGATTATCGATGCCGATGAAGAAATTTTTGAAATGAACAATGGCTGTATCTGTTGTACAGTACGCGGCGATTTAATTCGCATCATTGGCAACTTGATGAAGCGGCGCGATAAATTTGACCATTTAGTAATTGAAACAACTGGATTAGCCGATCCTGCACCAGTGATTCAAACATTTTTTGTAGATGAAGATTTACAAAGTCAATTATCTCTAGATGCAGTGGTTACAGTGGTAGATGCCAAGCATATTTGGCAGCATTGGGATGCAGACGAAGCCCAAGAACAGATTGCTTTTGCCGATGTAATTTTACTTAATAAAACAGATTTAGTCGCGCCAGAAGAGTTAGATGAATTAGAAAAGCGGATTCGGGCGATGAATGCGATCGCAAAAATCTACCGCACCCAAAATTCTGAACTCGGAATGGATGCTTTGTTGGGTGTAAAAGCCTTTGATTTAGATCGCGCATTAGAAATTGATCCAGATTTCTTAGGCGAAGATGCCCACGTACACGATGAAACTGTGTTTTCTGTAGCTTTAGTAGAAGCGGGTGCAGTCGATGGAGAAAAATTAAACACTTGGCTTTCCGAGTTACTGCGTACCCAAGGCCCAGATATCTTTCGGATGAAAGGCATTTTAAATATTGCTGGAGAGGAAAATCGATTTGTATTCCAAGGAGTACACATGATTTTTGATGGCAAACCCGATCGCCCCTGGAAACCAACTGAAACCCCCAAAAACGAATTAGTATTCATCGGTCGCAATCTTGATGCAGCCCAACTCAAGCAAGATTTTCTCGCCTGTCTAGTTTAAAAGGGGATCGGGGACTGGGGATTGGGTATTGGGAAGAATTTAGTCCTTATAGCGGTTCCCATTCAGATGCGGTATAACATTACATCACCAGGTGTAGGGGCACGGCAGTGCCGTGCCCCTACGGGTGTACCTCACGTAAACGAGAACCGCTATAAGTCTCCAGTCCCTAATCTCTAGTCCCCAGTCCCTAGTCCCCAGTACCCAGTACCCAATAAATATGAACACCACAACCAGCAAATCTAAGGAATTTGAACAACACTATTCGGGGACACTTTCAGATTATGTAACTGCGATCGCTTGGTCGCCACAAGGTCAAACTTTAGCAGCGACTTCTGCCGCTGGGGAAGTCGTTCTGTGGAATGATGGCGAACTTGCAACTTTACAAACTGGTAACGGTAAATCAGTAGACTGTCTGGCATTTTCGCCAGATGGAAAATTTTTAGCCGTTGGCGGACAAGATGGACAGGTGAAAATTTGGCAGAATACTGAATTAATCGCCACACTAGAAAATGCCCCTGCATGGGTTGACAAGCTAGCTTGGAATTATACCAGTAACCAACTGGCTTTTAGTTTGGGGCGTTACGTGCAAGTGTGGGATGCAGATACTCGTGAAATTGTCGTGACGCTGAATTTCGACAACTCTTCAGTACTGGGTATAGATTGGCGCATTGACGGACAATACTTAGCCATCAGTGGTTACAAGGGAGTGAAAATTTGGCATAGTCAAAACTGGGATGAAGAACCATACAACCTAGATATGACCACTGTCAGTTTAGCGATGGCTTGGTCGCCCGATGGCAAATACCTGGCTTCTGGCAACATGGATCGTAGTGTCACTGTTTTGGAATGGAATAATCCCGACCCTTGGGTAATGCGTGGCTTTCCTGGTAAAATTCGCCAATTGGCATGGTCAGAAGCTATCACTAAAGTGGGTGCGCCAATACTCGCATCTTCTAGCGTTGAAGGGATTGTGGTGTGGGAAAAGCTAGAGGATGATACTTTAGGTTGGGAAGCACGAGTATTAACAAATCATGTTGGTGTAATTAATGCGATCGCTTTTGCACCAAAAAGCTTCCTTCTCGCTTCTGCTGCTGCTGACGGGTGGTTGTGTTTGTGGAACCAAGCCAAGGAAGTATCCCAAATTATCACAGGTGTCTCAGCAGGTTTTTCAGCCTTAGCTTGGCATCCCCAAGGTAAGTTACTAGCCGCAGGCGGTGAGCAAGGTGAATTAGTTATTTGGTCAAAGGTTTTGCGAGGTCAAGGATTTGGGCGCAGCTAAACCCAAAAATTACGAATGACGAATTATTAAAGTTGAACCTCGGCAATTTATTGGTTATGCTGTATCACCAAAGGTATTTTTGGGTAAATTATGAACATAGTCAAACTGATTTTACTTGCTTGTCCCGCACTTCTGCTATCCATGCTAATGGTAGTAAATCCAGCAAACGCATCTAGCCTGAAATCTCTATATGCTACACCAATTGTTAAGGTAGCATTTACACGACAAATTCCTAATCTAGAAGCACCGAACTTGATGCAAGCATCTCATCCGATTAGCGATTCAGTTGGTTGTAATTGTGCAAGCTGTGTTCAGTCTAGATTTCAGTCGCTACAAGGTAAGTTGCCATCAGTCAATTTTTAATCCAGTTAAAAGTTATGAAAATTGTAGAGGTAGAGCATTGCTCCTTGGTATTAACTTAGCGGTAAAAAAGCGGTTATAAACTTCGTCTACACAAGGCTTTACCCACTTCCGTAAAACAACCTTAATTTTCTTTTAGCCCAGGTCACTGGGCTTTATTTTTGTAGCTGGACTACGTTGTATATATTATTTGATTAATACAGACAAATAATTAATCAACTGACAACATATCAATCTAGATTTTGCAGCCCCATCGCAATTTTACTATGTTTCTCAATTTGCCCCATTACTTGTTTAGCTCGTTGAATAACCACTGCTGGTAAACCCGCCAACCGTCCCGCTTCAATCCCATAAGATTTATCAGCACCTCCCGGTTGGACTTGATGCAAAAAGATAATTTGATCGGGTAATTCTTTCACTGTCACTTGATAGTTAGCCACATTCGGCAAAATACTAGCTAATTCATTCAATTCATGGTAATGAGTAGCAAAAATCGTTCGTGACCGAATATCCACTGCTATATATTCCGCCACCGCCCAAGCGATGGAAAGACCATCAAATGTAGCCGTTCCCCGACCAATTTCATCTAATAATACTAGTGACTTAGATGTGGCGTGGTTGAGAATATTCGCCGTTTCATTCATTTCCACCATAAATGTAGATTGACCAGTTGCAAGATCGTCTACTGCACCTACACGGGTAAAAATGCGATCGCATATTCCCAATCTAGCAAACTTAGCTGGTACAAAACTACCAATCTGCGCCATTAACTGAATCAATCCCACCTGACGCAAATAACAACTTTTACCGCTAGCATTTGGCCCAGTGAGAATAATTAAGTCAGGAGAAAGAAAAGGAATCTTCTCCTTCTCCTCTGCGTCCTCTGCGCCTCTGCGGTTCGTTTCCTCTCTTCCCAATTGCGTCGAATTCGGTACAAAGAAACCCGCAGGTAAAGACTGTTCAACCACCGGATGACGGCCATCAAGAATATTTATCTCTCTTCCAGACAACATTTCTGGACGACAATAACCTTGATGCACTGCCAACTCAGCCAAACCACACAATACATCTGCCGCCGCCACTGCACGAGATAAATTACGAATTATTTCCGCCTCCTGCGCGACTTCTTCCCGCAATGCTGTAAAAATCTCATACTCCAACTGATTTAAATCATCCCGTGCTGTAAGAATCCGCGCTTCTCGTTCCTTCAAATCTGGGGTTATGTAACGTTCCTCATTGGTCAGAGTTTGCTTGCGGATATAATTAGCAGGTACTTGGTCAGCTTTCGTGCGGGAAATACTGATGTAATAACCAAAAGTCTTGTTAAATCCTACCTTCAACGTCGAAATTCCCGTCTTAGCTCTCTCATCAACTTCTAAGTTGGCAATCCATTGCTGGTCTGCTTCTACAGTTGCCTTCCTCTCATCTAATAGGGGATTTACACTAGGACGAATTAATCCGCCTTCTTTGATTAGTATGGGTGGCGACTCCACAAGGTGCGCGTGTAACTTTTCTGCCAATTCTTCCAGCACACTTGGGACTTTCTGCAAAGCTTTGAGAAAGGGAGAACGCGCTTCAGTTACTAAGTGGGATAATTCTGGTAAACGTGAGAGAGAATCTGCCAAGGCTACTAAATCTCTAGCATTAGCTGTACCAGAACCTGCTCTTCCTGTGAGGCGTTCTAGGTCATAAATTTGCCGTAACAACTGCCGCAAATCTTGACGCAGGGGCGTATTTTCCATTAATTCTTGGATAGTCTCTTGCCGCGCCCGAATGCCTTTAATATCAAGTAGTGGTTGCAATAACCACCGCCGCAAAGCCCGCCCACCCATCGCTGTACTAGTTCTATCTAATGACCAGAGTAGGGAACCGTGAAAAGTTCCATCTCGAACAGTTTGGGTAATTTCCAGGTTACGGCGGGTTTGATTGTCAACAATTAGGTAGTCGGTGACAATGTAGCTGCGGAGTCTTTGGAGGGGAACTGTGTTTTCCTTTTGGGTATCTTCCAGGTATTCTAAAAGACCGCCAGCCGCACGAACGGCGAGGGGAAAACCATCGCAACCGAGTCCTTCGAGCGATCGCACCTTAAATTTCTGTAATAATCTAGGTCTAGCTTCGCCTTGGGAAAATGAAACTTGCGATCGCAAACTATAACAAAATGATGGTGGCAAACACTCCGGTAGATGGGGTGAAGTTTCCCCCGGACGCAGCAAGCTACCCAAATCAGGCGCATTTGTCGGAACTAACACCTCTGAAGGTTGTAAGCGCATTAATTCCTGTGTCAAATGTTCTAAAACACTGCCTTGAGTCGTGAGGAATTCCCCTGTAGAGATGTCTGCATAAGCTAAACCCCAATGATTTGCGGCAATTACTACAGCTGCTAAGTAATTATTGCGACTTGATTTGAGCATTCCTTCTTCCAGCAACGTGCCAGGGGTAAGAATGCGCGTTACTTCCCGCCGCACCAATCTCCCAGCAGCTTCAGAAGCATCTTCTACTTGGTCACAAATTACTACTGCATAGCCTTTTTCTACCAGCATTGTAGTGTAGCGTTCCCAAGCATGATGCGGGACACCAGACATCGCCACTCTTCCCTGTTCCCCAGCTTGCTTGCTAGTGAGGACTAATTCTAATTCTTGCGCTAGTTTGACAGCATCTTGAAAATAGCATTCAAAGAAATCTCCCACCCGATACAGCAACACCGCGTGAGGATATTTATCCTTTGTCTCGACATAGTGCAGGTACATTTGACTTAGCTTACTGCGATCCACCTGTAGATGGTCAGAAATAAAAGTACTTGCGTCGGGTTTGGTAGATGGAGTTTCAGAGTGAGAAGCGGTCATAGATGCTATTGAGTTACGCGCGGAAATTCCCCAATATCCGATGATAGCTTGATGTTCGAGATGAATTGCGATCGCTCAAGGATATTTTACCTGTTGGTGCGATCGCTAGTATCACCCTTGTTAACTAAAAGAGGCGGAGGAACAGGAGAAAGTTAGAACCTCGAACCTCATGCATCTACCTTAGAATCTCAAGGCTTGCAGTCGCCAGTCCCCAGTCCCCACTCCCTTTTTAGTAAAGAATTGTAATCCAAAATCCAAAATTCAAACCCCAAAATTCCCATGAGTCCCTGACTACGGTAGTCTAGATGAGAGTGAATTACCGCCTCGTTTGATATATTGTTTTATGACTTCAGTAGTTTCTAGTCCCCCACGCACTATTCGGATCGGCTCGCGCAAAAGCCAACTTGCTCTGGTTCAAACCTACTGGGTACAAGAGCAACTCCAGAAAAGCTTTCCTGACATCACTTTTGAAGTCCACACCATGTCTACCCAAGGCGATAAAATCTTGGATGTAGCATTAGCTAAGATTGGCGATAAAGGACTTTTTACTAAAGAACTTGAAGTTGGAATGCTCAATCAAGAGATTGACTTTGCGGTTCATTCCCTCAAGGATCTGCCGACTCACTTACCAGAAGGGTTAACGTTAGCAGCAATCACTGAACGGGAAAACCCAGCCGATGCATTAGTGGTGCATGAAAAGCATAAAGATAAACAAATCGATACGTTACCAGAAGGTGCGGTAATTGGTACATCTTCGCTACGGCGGTTAGCACAGTTACGCCACCACTTCCCGCACTTTACCTTTAAGGATGTGCGGGGAAACTTAATTACGCGGTTAGCAAAACTGGATGCAGGCGAATACGATGCCTTAATTTTGGCAGCAGCAGGATTAGAGAGATTGGGAATGGGCGATCGCGTTCATCAAGTTCTACCCAAAGAAATCTCCCTCCACGCTGTTGGACAAGGAGCTTTGGGGATAGAATGCCGGGCTGATGATAGTGAAGTGCTATCTCTACTCAAAGCAATTGAACATCCCGAAACACGCGATCGCTGTCTCGCCGAACGCTCTTTTTTACGGTCTTTAGAGGGCGGCTGTCAAGTACCTATTGGTGTAAATACAGAAATATCTGGTGAAAATTTAACCTTGACAGGGATAGTCGCCAGTGTAGATGGTCAAAAGTTCGTCAAAGATACCGTCACCGGACTTGCCAATAACGCCGAAGCACTAGGCATAGAACTAGCAGAACTGTTGCGACAACAGGGAGCGCAAGAAATTTTATCAGAAATCTTTGCGGTTATTCAGCGCGGTTCCTAAACAATTGGGCAAGCTGATGTGATTAGATAAGAATTGATCGCCGTTGCACTGATGTGCCAGACGCGACAAGTCGCGTTGGTCGGGATTCAGAAAGTTGATTTGACAATATAGACTCAGGGAAGCAAAAATTACCATGCGGATTCTATTTGTTGCAGCAGAAGCAGCACCCGTTGCGAAAGTAGGAGGAATGGGTGATGTTGTCGGAGCATTACCCAAAGTCCTGAGAGAAATGGGGCATGATGTGCGGATATTCTTGCCTTACTACGGCTTCCTGCCAGACAAAATGGAAATTCCCCAAGAACCCATCTGGTGGGGAGATGCCATGTTTCAGCACTTTGCAGTATACGAAAGTATTCTGCCTGGTACTGATGTTCCCTTGTACTTATTTGGACATCCGTCCTTCACGCCGCGCCGCATCTATTCTGGAGATGATGAAGATTGGCGGTTCACATTGTTTGCTAATGGTGCAGCCGAATTTGCCTGGAATTATTGGAAGCCAGATGTTATCCATTGTCACGATTGGCATACAGGGATGATTCCGGTGTGGATGCACCAAGATCCTGATATCACCACAGTGTTTACCATCCATAACCTGGCTTATCAAGGGCCGTGGCGTTGGTATTTAGAGAAAATTACTTGGTGTCCCTGGTATATGCAAGGACATAACGTTATGGCGGCGGCGGTACAATTTGCCAACAAGGTAAATACAGTTTCGCCCACCTATGCCGAGCAAATTAAGACAGCTACTTATGGTGAAACATTAGAAGGTTTGCTGTCTTTTATTAGCGGTAAATTATCTGGGATTATCAACGGTATTGATACTGAGGTATATAATCCAGAAAATGACAAATACATTGAGCAAACTTTTACTGCTGATACTTTAGAAAAACGCAAAGCCAATAAAATTGCTTTACAACAAGAATTAGGATTAGAAGTTAATTCCAAAGCCTTTTTTATTGGGATTGTAACCCGATTAGTGGAACAAAAAGGCATTGATTTGATATTACAAATCCTCGATCGCTTCCTCTCTTATACAGATGCACAGCTGGTTTTGCTGGGGACAGGCGATCGCTACTATGAAACTCAGATGTGGGAATTAGCATCCCGCTTTCCTGGACGCATGGCAACTTATTTACTGTATAACGATGCCCTGTCTCGCCGCATTTATGCTGGTACTGATGCTTTCTTAATGCCTAGTCGTTTTGAACCATGCGGTATTAGTCAAATGATGTCTTTACGCTATGGTTCTGTCCCTATTGTGCGCCGCACAGGTGGATTAGTTGACACCGTAAGCCATTACGACCCAGAAAATGCCGCAGGTACCGGTTATTGCTTTGACCGCTATGAACCGCTAGACCTTTTCACATGTATGATCCGGGCTTGGGAAGGCTTCCGTTTCAAACCGCAATGGCAAGAACTGCAAAAACGCGGTATGAGTGAAAATTTTAGTTGGCATCAATCTGCCAAAGAGTACGTGAAGTTGTACAGGTCTATTTTCGGTTTGCCAGAAGAAGAAGAGACACCACAACCAGAGGTAGTGTTAAACGAAGCAGTTAAGAGTAGCAAGTCCTGAATCGCCTAAATAAGTACTTTTTAGAACTCGTGAGAGCATTATTCAGATTAGCCTGAAAATGCTACTGACGAGTTTTTTTTGTTTCAGAAAATTGCGATTTGACAGTTTTTATAGTTTAAGAAAACCGTCATGATATTCATAAATATTGGTACTCTCAGCGATCGCCTGATTCTATAAAATTCGCTCAATGAGTCCACAATTATCTTTAGATTTACTGACGTAGTAGCTCATTTATATGGTACTATACCTCGGAGCATCCAGTTTTAGCAGATAGACTTTTTTAGACAACCCATATAGTGGGTTTATGGTACGAAATAATTATTTTTCTTCCAAAAGTGGATGCTCCCGTATACTTTAGCCAATTAATTGTACTTAGATTAAATAATATTAGTCATAGACTATTTCCAATTTAGAGTTCGGGAAAAGTTGCTCAAAGTAGTATAAAGCTTACATCATTTGCTCCCTAAGAATGTTACTTTCTCCTATCATGGTGTTTTTGAAGTTACAACTTGAACAGGGAAAGTAAAAGTATGCAACATCTTTGGCATTTATTGATTTAAATAATTTATTTACTTCCTACAACTAACCCTGCGAATGCTATGAACCAAAAATTAAATTTGCTACAGGTATATCGCGGTATCGCTGCTTTACTAGTAGTTCTAAGCCATAGTAATCAAATACTTTCTCATGAACTACAGCAAGATAAATTATTGCAAATATTTCATTTCGGTTGGATAGGTGTAGATTTCTTTTTTGTACTCAGTGGGTTTATTATATTTTATATTCATCAATCTGATGTAGGCAAACCGGATAAGTTTAAGTCTTTCGTCTTTAAAAGATTTATCCGCGTATATCCATTATATTGGTTCATTTTAACTACAAAAATTATAGTTTCTCTATTTAATCCTGAGAAAAATAACATTTTTCAGCGAAGTGCAGACGAAATTATCAAGGCTGTTTTCTTGCTACCTCAAGACCGTTCTATTCTAGATACTACTTTTATTGGTGTAAGTTGGACGCTGAATTATGAAGTTTTTTTCTATTGCATATTCAGTTTACTAATTCTGATAAATATAAAAATTTGCCAGCCAATAATTCTTGCTTGGATAGTTGGGATAATTTTCAACCTTTTTAATTTATTACCAATTGGTGACAATTTTCTGCTGAATTTTATATTTGACCAACATAATCTAGAATTTTTGCTGGGTTGTCTAGCTGCTTATACAATATCTAAATACAGATTTAAGTTTGCGACATCATTGATTTACGGTTCAATTTTTCTGTTGGTTATATCAGTGATAAATACAAAATATAAAGAATATGATGTTTCCGGCATCCCCCCATTAGTAGCTTATGGTATTCCATTCACGCTCCTGATTATAGGATCTGTTTATTTAGAACTATCAAAGACAATCAATATACCCCAAATTTTAATTTATATAGGTAATGCCTCTTATTCTATATATTTAGCACATGGCTTTTTATTAAAAACAACAGGCAAGATTTTTACCAAAATTATAGACAAATTAAATCTTCTTCACTTGATTCAAAGTCAGATCATATATTCCAATGCTCTTGCATGTCTGATTGTTGTAATAGCAGTATTTATAGGATGTTTAATCCATTCATATATTGAAAAGCCATTAATTACAAATCTAAGGAAAACGGTATTTACAAACATGACGTAAGACTACTAATTAAGGTTATCTCTTGAGTGAGACTTTAAAAGCAAACTATGCAATACCAATTCTTCATTAAAATGCATAAAAAGAAGTCCGCCGCCTGCGGCAACTCCCCAAGGAATTGGGGAACTTGGGAGGGTTGAAAATAATATGCAGCTTCACAGATAATTGGTATAAAGCTTTGTAGAGTATAGAGTAAAAAGAGTAAGGTTGAAGTTTTTTAACTTTTCTCCTTACCCTTTTTAATTACGTTATGTTTATTTACGCCGACCTATTTAGTCTGATTTTATCAAATAGCAATATTGGCATTAGTCGTTGCTTTCGCCCTAATTAACCAGTCACCATCATTAGCGCAAATTTCCCAACCGGAGGAGTCTCCTAAACGGTCTAGCGCTAATAAACAAGCGTATTTTAAATCCCAAATTGGGGTATTGAGGCAAATTTTGATTTCAGGAATTGCTCGTATATCACCCAATTCACCAAGAGCGATCGCACAAGCCGCACGAGATTTTTGAAACTGAGGTTCGCGGTTGTGCAGGTTTTCTATTAACAAATCGTACGCGGGAGCATATTTTAGCCAGCCGAAAAGTTTCATTACATGATAATGAGCGCCATAATCGTTATATGCTTTGTCGCCATAAGTTGTTAGGAGCGCTTGGGGTGCTTCTGCTGCATAGATATCTAATAAGGTTTTTGTCGCTAAATAGCAGCGGCCAAAATCAGTTTCGTAGAGTTCGTTAATGACAAAATCTAATCCAGGGGTTGCGTCATACTCATGTACTAGATCAAGGTTATTAGGATGATCGTAAAGTACTTGTTCTAAGTAAGGTTGAATTTCTGCAAAGGTAATTTCACCACTGAGAACGCCAGCATCCAAAAGCATCCGCAAACCTCGCAACCTAAACACCAGAGATACAGGACAACGAGCAATTTCTGGGATGGCTTTGTAGTAACGTGCATCAATCAAGTCTTGAATGCAACCGCGCCGGGCATTGACGCTGGTACTTTGCAGCAGCGCCATCACCTCAGTTATTTGAGAGTAATCACCGGTGAACCGACAAACTGTAGCGATCGCCGCACTACGAGTAGGTTCATCTTCAACTTTAGTAAATTTATTTACCCTTTCTAAAGACGACTGATAATCAGCATTAGCTAAGGTGTGAATAATTACTCGATAAATTTGACCTGGTTTATCTAATAGTTGCGCCACTTCTTCGAGAATTTCTGGATTTTTAGTCCCGATTTCCCCGATCGCCCACACGGTATTTTCAACAGTATAAATATCATCATCTTTGAGGCATTGCCGAATTACAGGTAAAGCTGATTCGGCTTGCAATCGCCCCAGACTTTCCACAGCCTTGCGGCGGACAATGCGATGATCTAACTCATCAGGGTTACTGGTTTCAATCGCCCGTACCAAAGCCGCGATCGATTGCTCAGTGGGGAAGTTAATTAAATGGGAAACAGCAATATACTTATCAGAAGCGTCTTCGAGTTGTTCTAATGGTGTATCGATAATTGCGATCGCTTGATCTTCTGTTAGCCCAAACATTTTAAAAAAACGTTTATCCATTGATCTATAAAATGGCTCTTGGATAATTGCTCAGAGGTCATGTTTACTATCGTACTAGGGATTGGGCATTGGGCATTGGATGACCAAAATAGTTAAGTCTAAGTTTACGTCAAAATAAAATCTGCTTACTGCCTACTGAGCGAGAATTGTAGGTAGAACAGCTACTTTTTATCTACGCAGCCATTTGAGGATGATAAAAACAGATATGAATAATTATTTAGAAGACTACGAATTTAATAACCTCGATTTTTACAGAAAAAATCACGGGTTACAGCTTTATTACAACTGGTCTGGGGAAATTTCGTGGCAAGAAACACCAGATAAGCCAAAAGAAAAATTGTTCTCTATTATTGGGATGAATGCTACTAAAGTATTTCTCAAACCCGATCCCGAACACGGCGAAGTTGGGTATCGCATCAATAGAGAGTTAGGTTTATTTTGCGACCCTGACACACAAGAAATTCTGCACTTTTGGAAGTCACCAACAGCAAGTCAACCAGTACCAGTAGTTCACATTGCTAACCGTATTGTTCAAGGTTCAGTCAAACCAAAGAAATTTGTTATACCTAAAGGCAAGGGATATATTACCTCCGTCATGGAAATTCCTTTAGAATATCCACATCCGTTAGCAGGAGATAGTAAATATTCAGATTATTGTCCTGGAGAAAAGTTTAAGGGAGTTGAGTACTTTATATCAAATACTTGCCGCCCCGATGCAACTGATGTTCCTCCTGCAAAGTGGGCGAGAGACTGTCCTTGGATGCCCTGGATGAAGTTAGGTTATGCTCATCCAGCTAAATTAAGGTTTGAAACAACAATATTTAGAGTAGATTCTTTTGAGCAGCTTCATCCAAGCTTGGTCACGTTGGTAAGGCAGAAAGTACCCATTTATGAGTTCACGCCAACAGAAAGTGATGAGCCGAATGTAACGAGCATTCAATACTTTAAGAAAAACTTTGATTCCTACTTGCGAGGAGATATTTTTCCGCTAGAGGAAACATCTTAAAATAATTGGGAATTGGGAATTGGTAATTAATTTTGAAGATTTCTATCAAAAAGCTTTACCAGTGGTAACGCGATCTGAGAAGATCGGAATATATGCATGTGTTAGCGATTAATTAGTTACCTCTTGCCAATCGTTCAATTTTATGTATCTGCTAAGTGCCAATCTTTAGCCAGTAACCAAATACAGTCGAACTATATAAACACGCATTTAGGAAACAAAAGTTATGGATGAAACTTCAGAACTTACAACAACCGATAACATAACCCCTCAAGATGTTGCAGAAGTGATTGCAGAACTTGAGCTATATCGGGAACGTCTAATCCAAGAAACTACAGAAACAGCAAAACGGGCGAAGTTGATGAGAGTGAATGTTATGGCAAAACTGGAGCCTGAGCTTTCCAAGATTGATTCTGCCCTCCAGGAACTTCGTAATCAGCAAGCTGCCCTGAGCGCCAGCAACTAGTAATCTATTTAGCTATAAGTCATAATGCTCAACTCCAAAACTCAATCGGGGGAGGATTCGTTAAATCTGTCCCAGGCAGAAACTGATGCAATACTAGCAGCAGTCAATGAGCAATTAGGCTTAAACTCCTTCAACCCTAATAATGAACAGCTACTCAAGCAGATGATTGAGAGTATGGGAGACTCACGGGGGATGATTCGGTTGAGTTTTGCAGAGGCGTTGGGTAAAGTCGGTAAACCAGCGACCCCTTTATTGATGGAAGCTGTAGCAAATCATCCAAACCCAGTTGTCCGCAGAGCCAGCGCCAAAACCCTGACACTGATTGCCGATCCGATCGCAGTTCCCACTTTGGTTAATGCCCTCTTAAATGATGAAGATACGGTGGTTAAAACCTCGGCGGTGGGAGGGCTGGCCAAAATCGGTGAGGCAGCTGTGCCAGCATTGCTGCAAATCTTAGCATCAAGCGAGTATCCAGAAAGTGCCAAAGGTCATGCAGTATGGGCGCTGGGATTTATTGGAGCAGAAGCGAAAGAGCATTTATATCGAGAAATTAACTCAGACTCGGCTGATGTTCGGGCTGCGGTGGTGGGTGCGATCGCAAAAATCGCTGAAGAAGGCACTGAAGAAGGAGCATTTCACATCCTGATAAACGCCCTCACAGACTCATCCCCAATGGTGCGGTGTGAAGCGGCATCTGCTTTGGGCAGTCTAGCTTATCAACCAGCGATTCCGAATTTCGTGGAGTTACTGCAACATGCTGATTGGGAAACTCGAAAAGCGGCGGCTCTGGCATTGATGAAAATTGGCGATCGCACTGCTTTAGAACCCCTGCAAGCCGCACTAACCCAAGAAGAGGAAGCAGGAGTTAAGGCGGTGATCGAGTTAGCGATTTCTCAAATTGAGAGACAGTTGGAGGAAGATGCTTGGCAATAAAGCGATGCAGGTTTACATCTTGACATTTTTCTCTCATTTTGAGAGTATTTAATTAGCAATTAGTTTTTTGTTGATTGATGGATATGAACAAAGAACCTAAAGACAAATGCATCTAATTGCGATTCGTAACCTCCGCATTGATGCTGCCCAGTACCCCGATGTCAAAAAGCAAACCGACGACTGGTACGCAACTGTCAAGAAGGTGGAATGGCAAAATTTGGAGGACGTTCGTCAGATTTATCGTGATGCTGAAGCAGTTGGAAATTTCACTGTTTTTAACATCAAAGGGAATGATTATCGCCTGATTGTCGGTATTGACTATGAAAACCAAACGGTTTACTACAAATATTTCCTGACTCATGCCGAATATGACAAAGGTAAATGGAAAAATGACCCTTACTTTTGACCAAGTTGCTTATAGTAGTCTGCTAGCTGAAGTTGCTCCCAAGGTAATTGAGACGGAAGAGGAATACGATCGCGCCCTAGCTGTGGCAGAGCGTCTAACGTTTTGCAAGAATCGGACTCCAGAAGAAAAAGCTCTGCATAAGCTGATAGTAATGCTGATTGAAGCGTATGAGACAGATAACTATCTAATGGATGAATCAGCACCGCATGAAATTCTCCAACACATTATGCAAGTTAGTAACACCCGTCAAGCTGACTTGGTGAACATCATCGGGTCAAGTGGTGTAGTATCAGAGATTGTGAATGGTAAGCGGTCGATTAGTAAATCACAAGCTAAGGCACTCGGAGATTACTTCAAGGTGACACCCAGTCTGTTCATCTAATGTATCCGTCGTACTGGGATTAATGAAGGTAGTTACATTCAAGAGCGATCGCTCTTTTATCTTTTATATTTAATCACCTGATCTAATCGGGGCAAAGCACTCACTGCTGATTCCCGAATGTATGGATCAACAGATTCATCATTTGTCAATGCCGTCAGCACTTCTACACCTCGGATATCACCCATCGAACCGAATGCATTAACGATCGCCACAGCCACTGCAACATTATCTATTGTTTTTAAAGCTTCAGCTAAAATCTCAAAGGCAGGAGAACCAATTTCACCTAGCGCCATTACTGATGCGATATAAACAACAGCATTTTGATCGTTGAGCGCAGTTTTTAATCCCTCTAAGCCCTCAGCCGGAAAAGGAACATCTGGATGGTTCGCAGCAACCTGTGCCAAAGCCTTAGCACAACTACCCCGAATAGTTGCATTCTCGCTATTTATTAATGAATCTACCAGTGATGGTACAGCATCTACACCAATAGCACCCAGTGCTTTTACCGCAGATCGACGGTAAGTTACATCCTCTTCATCCAAAATACCCATCAAGCGAGGAATAGTATTTTCATCCCGAACTTCAGCCAGTTCCCACATGGCTCGTTCCCGCAGATTGGGGTTGGGGTGTTTCAACTGTTCAAATAATGAATCTATTGTCATAAAAGAAAATTTTCTGGTTGAAATCCCCCAAGTGAAATCATGAATTACGAATTAGTAACAACTGAGGGACTCTTGGTCAATCACTCAACCAGATACAGGCAAAGCAATAGACTGAGAGTCCCTGAGTTTTAGAGTATAACGATCGCTCGTCTACGTCTAGTCAATCCCTATTACTATGAAAGGGAGTTGATTACATAGTCGAGGAGAGAGCGGAACTCAACCAACGCTTGAGGAGACATATCACGAGGAGAGCAAGCGCGATCGCGGGTGTAAGTCATCGCGGTAACATAGGGAGCAGTAGGCAGACCCAAAGAGCGATAAACTTCACGAGCGCCTGCAATACCCCACTCATCCAGAGGGCCAGTACCGCCCACAACTAAGCTGTAGTTGATCAAGCGTAGGTAGTGCTTGATGTCGCGGAGGCACTTGTCTTTCTTAACTTGGGTAGCGCCAGCTTCGCCTTCTTGGGTCAAGTAAGGATATTTCTTGAAGGCAGCATCATAAGCTTCTTTCGCTACGTTATCGATACCAGCAGCGAGCTTTTCAGCAGCTTCTAGACGAGCGCTAGCACGTTGAATACTACCTTGAACGGATTCTAGATCGGAGGAGGTTGGGAAACGACCTGCTGCATCAGCAGCTCCAATAACCGTAGTGATAACTGATTTCATTGCTTTTTATACTCCAGATTAGATTTGATCGAGTTTTAATTTCAGTTGGCTTGACTAATAGGCTTTAGCCGTTAGGAATTAGCAATTAGCTCAGAGCAGAAATAACGCGATCGAAGTAGCTAGCAGCTTCAGCAGCTAAAGCAGAGCAGTCGCCTTGAGGAGTTTCCAGTTTACGGAACCTTTTGCCAGCGTTAGCTTCTGTGTTGGTGTTGGTGATGTGAGCGACGCTGATAGCCTTCAGGATTTGGAAAGCTCGTACAGAAGATCCGGTGGGTACGCCCAAAGCTGTGTAGGTTTCTTTCAGACCGTTCAAAGCGCGATCGTCTAATACAGAAGAATCTCCAGCCAATAGCGCATAAGTTACATAGCGCAGAACGATTTCAGCATCACGTAGGCAAGCAGCCATGCGGCGAGTGGGGTATAAGTTACCACCAGCTTGAAGCAAACCTGTGTTTTCACAAGCAATCCCAGCGATCGCATCAGAAACCGCACAGCTAGCATTGCTGGCGATCGCATTCACTGCATCAAGGCGCTTGTTGCCTTCAGCAATGAAAGACTTAAGGGCTGCTAAGTCAGCACCACCGATAGCAGCGGTTTTGGCATCAGCCGCAATTACAGCTCTAGAAAAAGCATCAAGAACCATGAGTTCTCCTTAATATTCACAAATGGCGGATATTATTTTTGGCCTGTTCTCGATCAGAATTAACTGCGAGTAGCCAAAGAAAAACATAGGGGATTGTTAGTACCCTAGTCTTTACTATGAGAGACAAAGTAATAATCTGTAATATTTAATTTGGGTATTGGGCATAGGGAAAATGACTTTGGGACAAGGAGAAAGACTTGTTGCAGGTTCTCACTCATAATCATCTTCCAATTCTCCTCTTCCTCTTCTACCTCCCCAACCTCTTCCAATCCAAGAGGCTACACCAACGGCAAAGCTAAGTAAAAGTACCCAAAAAATTAAGACTTACGCATTCAAATGGAATTTTGCCACTGCGTAAGTCTTAAGAAAAGAATATTCTTTATTACTCAATCAAGCTTGTTTTAGAAGATGTTTAACTAAATTATCTTTTACCATCATCTGCCGTAAAACTTCTAATAAAAATTCCTGAGCCTCTTGCTGACTCAAGTTATTTACCTGGTCTTTCAAGTTCTTTAAGCGAAACTGTTGTTCTAAAGTTAGTTCGACTGGAAAATCCATCATTCATTCCTCTGATTGACTGAATCGAAGGTATTTGTTCGTACTGCTAATGTGATGACCTCGGTGTAGCCCGTCCTAGACATCGCTTTCTATTAGTTTAGCATTTCACCCATTAACCTGTCTACATTGTCAAGCTATAAAGAATCGGACTCATAAAAGTTTACAATTGCGTAATAACATTTCCATCTCAACCCTTTGTAGGGAGTTTCTTGAAGCCGATCGCTAATCGCTGTAATGTTTAGAATGTTTGTATACCAATAACTCTAAAAAGAAAAAACTCGTAAAACATCATCCGCAGGAGTCATAAGTAGGAGTCAGAAGATTGATAGACGCAATGGAATTTTTTCAGCTAAGTGCTGGTAAGTGGCGATCGCAACGGGCAACTCATCATCTGGCGTTCAAGCGCTCAGAGACGGGAGAATCGGATATACAGGTAGAAACTCTGGAAGCCAATCATCCAGAAATCATTGAACTGTGCAATTATCATGAAATTGACCCCAGCCTGTCAGTAGGTGGCTCGCGTGTGCGTTGGCTAGGCACAATGGCTTGGGATAGAGAGGGTGAAGATAACCATCAGGGAAAAACCATATTTGCGATCGTGCCTGATGGCGATAACCCAAGGGCCGGCAAATTACTCCGCGAAAGAGGCTATGCCGAAATTGTGCCTGTAGTCGGTCTTTTTCACATGGATGATGAAGATGGACTAGTGTTGACAACCGAATATGAAATAATGAGTTCCATTGAGAGATTCTGGTTTGCCAGCCCCAATATGCGACTGCGAACCAGTACGGTAAAACGGTTTGGTGGTTTCAGTACAGCATCGTTTTGTAGTGAAAGCCGCATCGAAAGTTCTGCTGAGGTTGCCAACACAGAACAGGTAACAGAAAGACAAGGGCCGGATGTTCTGGAAAAAAGACAATTTTATTCAGTTTTGGGCTGGTGAATTATCTCAAGCAGAGCGATGCTTTTATTCGTGGGCAAGATTACCTGCATCAAGTGCAGGGACTTGCCCTAGAGCCGGGGATGGTGAATGTGTTCGATAACCTGCGCGATCGCATCCCCATTTGTACTTGGATTGGCGAAAATATTTACACTGTAAACGCTCAGATCAATACCTACTTAGAAGTGTGTCATCAGTGCTTTCGTCCGCAAGAGCGTCGCCACATCCAAATTTTTGCAGTCCCCATCGCTCAATCTTTTGGTATAGACGGGCTGTGCAACATTCTCACAAATCCAATCACTATTCTGGTAGATGTCGGTCGAGTTGCACCTAAAGACTGGTTTGGTGTAGTCGTCCACGAATACGCCCATGCCCATCTAGGAGACTTTGGTCACAACCAGCAGTTTGCTAGCATCTTGTCTCATCTATGTTTAGGACTGGGATTAGAACCACCCTACTGGGAGGCAGGGATGGAGGCAACTTTGCGTAGCTGGCCTTACTGTAAATCAACCATAGATCCTCTGGAATTTTGGATAGGTCATTGAAGGGGGCAGGGGGCAGGGGAGAATTTACAGTAAGTCTTTTCCCAATACCCAATACCCAATACCCAATACCCAATACCCAATACCCAATACCCAATACCCAATCCCCAATCCCCAATCCCCAATCCTTCATTAATTTCTTTTGCTAAATGTTAAATTTTATTGCTCCAGTAAAAAAAAGTGAAACTCAATCTTCTAATCTGAAATATGTGAATAAAGTTTTTTAGTCATTTGCAGTAATTATTAAGCTGGAAATTGCACGATTTTTATTGATTAGCTAGGGGTTAAATACAACCAGCACTCTAATCATTTTTCCTACCAATACTTAGAATCACCCTTAGTTAAGTTTCGTGAAATTTTATCAGAATCTGAGGTTCTGATACAACTACTCCCTTAATATGTGATTTAAAGTTGTTAACTTTAATTAAGAACATGGAGGCTTTAGAATGGCAATTCCTCTGTTAGAATACGAACCTTCAAGTCAAAACCAGCGTGTAGCTGGATATGAAGTACCGGGTGATGAACAGCCCAGGATTTTTAATACAGACAATATCCTGTCTCCATCAGATTTAGGCGATCTGATTGAAGCAGCATATCGTCAACTTTTCTTTTATGCTTTTGCTGCCGATCGCGAAACATATTTAGAGTCTCAACTCCGTAATGGACAAATTACAGTCCGGGACTTTGTTCGTGGGTTGGTTCTTTCCAATACCTTTAAGAAAAGCTTTTACGATCTCAACAATAATTATCGCTTTGTTGAGCAAGTAATTCAGCGCGTTCTAGGACGCGACCCATACAACGAGCGCGAAAAAATCGCTTGGTCAATTGTGGTCGCTACCAAGGGTATTGTCGGCTTTGTTGATGAAGTTCTCAACACTGAAGAGTACCTGAGCAACTTTGGATATTCCACAGTGCCTTATCAGCGCCGTCGGATACTACCATCTCAATCTGCGGGTGAGTTGCCATTTAACATCAAATCTCCGCGATACGAAGATTACCACCGCACCAAACTGGGTTTCCCCCAAATCATTTGGCAGGTCGAAGTACGCAGATTCCTTCCACAAGAGCAAAAGCCCAAGGCTGGCGATCCGGCTCTATTTTTGTCTATGGCACAAAGTGTCAATGCAACAGGCAATACACCACAAAGAATCTCGTCATTCAACATCGATATCGAAAAGTCTGTACCTTATCGCCAGTTAGCTGGAATTAAGTAACGATTTTTAGTCAGAGGCTGTCTAGTACATCGCTTTGATCGTTTTATAGCGTGCATAAGTCTTGGGTTATGTAGGAGTTTCATTTAGGTTTAACTAGTGAAATAGACTCTATCCCATGTCTGATGCACGCTAGTTGTTAATGGGTATGGGACATGGTTTTTTATCAATACCCAATGTTTGTAAAATAGTGCTGCTTTTAGGTGTAGATGAGCTTAAAGTACAGTTCGTCTTTTTAGCATTTCCAAAAGTTTTGTAAATTGGGTGGGAGGGGTAGCTGTCACCTCAATCATCTCGCCAGAGATGGGATGCTGCAATCTTAGTCGCCAAGCGTGGAGTGCTTGACCGGTCAAATTTACGCCCACTGAATGACCAGAACTATAAACTGGATCGCCGACAATAGGATGACCCATTTTGGCGCTGTGGACGCGGATTTGATGGGTGCGTCCAGTTTCTAGTTGGAAGCGGATTAATGTATAGTTACCGAGGCGTTCTAGTACTTGCCAATGAGTGACGGCAGATCGTCCGCCTTGTTCAACAGGCATAATAGCCATTTTTTTGCGGTCTTGAGGATGGCGACCAATGGGTAAGTCAATTTTGCCATTTTCACCTTTTGGCGCACCGTAAACCACGCCCAAGTATTCTCTGCGTGCGGTTTTAGCTTTGAGTTGGGCTTGCAAATGATGATGGGCAACTTCCGTTTTTGCGATCGCGATCGCTCCCGTTGTATCCTTATCCAATCGATGGACAATTCCCGGACGTTGGACTCCGCCAATTCCTGGTAAATTGGGACAATGAGCCAACAAAGCATTTACCAGTGTGCCATCTGGATGACCGGGTGCGGGATGGACAACTAAACCTGCGGGTTTGTTGAGAATGAGTAATTGGTCATCTTCGTAGAGAATATCTAAAGGGATATCTTCTGCTAGCAGTTCTAGGGGTTGTGCTTCTGGTATTTCCAGAATGATGCGATCGCCTAGCTTGACATTGATCTTCTTAGAAGTGCAAACTTTATCGTTAAGTTGGACATTACCCTGTTCGATTAACTGTTGGATGCGCGAACGGGATAAATCTGGTAATTCTTGGGAAAGGAAACGGTCAATGCGATCGCCTTTAGTGTCGGTGCAGTGTATCGTATTACTGGAGGGAAGTAAGCTAAGTGCTGCATCCTCTACGTGAGAAGAGAAGCGATCGCCCTTGGCGTTGGTGCTGCGATCGCTATTTTCTTGGATTTGTAAATTAAATTCGGTCACAATTGCTCTAGATTATTTATTCCCCGTTCTTTAAGTAAAGCGCGGAATCCCTTAGACTTGTTTATATAGCCGCGAATTTTATTCACCCTGACTATCTTCTATCTGTTTTCTTACCCATTGTCGAAACCCCTTAAGTGCTGAACTCATTCCTGTGGTTCGTGCCATTTCCACAAATCGGGGAATTAGTTCAATGATAGGAAAATTAGGAAATGTGGCGCTTGTGAGAGACTTTACATATTGCTCACCTTGCAGCAAGCTAATTTCTAAATTTTTGTTTTCATATCGCCAAATTTCAGGCACTCTCAAAGCCTGATATGCACTAATTTGGGTTTTAGAGGTGACATCAATTTCAATCGCCAAATCAGGAGGAGGATCAACTGTTAAGTCAATCTTGTCTTTCCCGATCATTAGCTGATAGTTTTGAATATAAAAACAATCATCAGGTTCAATACCCGCACTTGTATCTTTTCGCTTAAAAGTGGTTGAACCCAAAGATTCCCAATTTCGATCGAGTTCATCTAGCAAGGCTTTCACTAAGTCTCCAATAATTACCTTAGCTCGTTCATGTTCTGGTAATGGAGCCATAATTTCTAGCGTTCCTTCGCTGTATGCTACTCGACTCGCGCGATGTTCTCCTAACTCCTTGAGGATTGCTTCAAATACTTGCCAACTCACATCTTCCAGGATTATTCTTTGCCCTGCTGGAACTCGAATTTGTTTGAGTTGAAGAGTAACCATCTGATATCAGTTGTTAAATAATTTCATTATGAATCAAACCCTTGACTTTTCATCTCTTTCTCTGCGTTCTCTGCGCCTTGGCGGTTCGTTATTCTTCTAAATTTATAACTTCTTGCGGCAACTCAAATAAACCATCTTCCCCAGCCTCAAAATCAACCACCTGATACACAGCATCAACATTTAACTCACCATAAATGTGAGGAAATAATTCGCCAATTTCAGCCTCTTCATAACGAATTTCAGCTTGGACTTTCTCAGAATCAATAAACAGTATTACCAATTCTTTTTGGTTATTAAAAAATCTATGTGCAACTTTGAGTATTTGCGTTGACTTTGAACAATGTATAAAACCTTCACTCTCTAGTGAATCAGCGCGATAGCTACCGAGTATTTTCGCGTCTTCCCATTGTTGGCGTTTCGTAATGTGGAGGATAGTATTCATGTTGCTTCTGCTTGTATCATTTTACGAATATCATCTAAAGGCGATTCGGGTTGATTAGGATTATCAGGATAAAATTCTAACACTACAGTAATCTTCATGTTGGCACCTTCCCTCTTAGCTAATGGAGAAATAATTTCTGTAGAGACTTTTATTCTGAGTTTACCTACTTGCCAGCCTGTAGATCCAACTCTGAAAACTTGACAGTTGATACCTTCGCTACAAGATTGCCATGTGATATCTTCAACTTTAAAATTAACTTCGTTTATACACAGCTTATTAAAAAGTCCTGAAACAGAGAAATCAGTATGATGTTCCGTTAATCTTGTACAAAATTTCTGTGTAAAATTTTCAGATATCAATTCTTTGAATCTGCTAACGATATACGTATCTTTATTAAATAACAAAACATCAGCATCAAAGTCTAATAGTTGGCATATCTTGTTCATGTTAATCCTAGTAGTCAATGTAAATTATGAATTGTCTGCATGATATAAACTAATCAACTATTTTAATCCGCAATTGTCAACATCAATCCAGTGAAAATACTGGTATTCAAACCGTTAAGAATAGTTTATAAAGCAATTATAAATAAGTTACGAACAAAAAGATTCCCGACTTCTTGAAGAAGTCGGGGATCTTAGCCTCTCGGTGTTTGCAAATCAAATAGGATTGCTATAGTTCGCCTGTAACCTTTGACTGGTTTGGCTTATTCTCAAAAATTAGAGGTGGTTCAGCTTATGAAATTTTATCATTTGTTAATGTTGGTAAATTTTTGGGAATTATAATAACGAACCTCTCAAAAGGCTTAAAGAGGTTTCGATATACAACCAGAGTGCAACCATGAATAAACTTAAATACTTATCTCTTGCAGCATTATTACTGATGAATTCTGCCTGTACACCGTCGCCAGAAGCTAAATTAGAGCCTTCTTCATCTCAAGCAAATGCTGCCGATACTACTAACATTGAACCAGTTTCAAAAGCAGTCAAAGGTAAAGTTAATCGCAAAGGTTGGGAAGTTAACGTCACAGGAGTAAAGTATGCAGGACAGAAAATTAAAGGAGAGTACAAAACATACGAAGCGGCTGAAGTTTGGACAGTGGTTTCTGTAACGGTTAAAAACACAAGTGGCAAAAGACAACGAGAGGATGATGCCTGGTTCATTCTTCCATTCTCAGAATTAGTTGACTCCAAAGGCAACAAATACGATTCTAAAGAGAGGGAGTACAAATATGATGTTCAATTGCTAAGAAAACCCTTCTCTCCAGCTGAAACTCGTTCTATAGATTTACTATTTGACACACCTAAAGGTATTAAGGCAGATAAATTTCTAATTCAGAGTAAAAATTTAGAATTCATCCCTTTAAAACTTTAGCACTATTTAATTACTTCTCTTTTAAATCTCACGCAGAGACACAGAGCTTTCCTTTACGCTTTTGCGTGAGGTAATCACTTTATAGATTAGACGGAATACAAACATCTGGCGCACATAAACCAATAAATTCTAAAGTCGTCACCTCAAACGTATTCAAATCTACGCGGCGGATGGCATGATTATTAGTATCAGCAATATATAGATATGAATCTATAGCACTTAATCCCGAAGGTTCAAAAAATCGGCTATTCTTACCTTGTCCATCTTGTAAACCAACACTACCATCTCCTAAAACTGTTTGACAATTGCCACTAGGACTAACTAATTTAATTTTGTGATTGTAGGTATCTGCCACCCACAGAAAACTCTGAGCAAATTCTACTCCTAAACAATGTTGCAAACGGACATCTTCACCCTGTCCATCTACATCACCAAAACCAAATAAACCCCCACTACCGCAAACCGTTCGCACTTGGTAAGGTTCTACAATTCCCACACCACGAATTGAACTAACTTCACTGTCAGCAATATATAATTCTTCTCCATCAGTGCTAATACCGCTAGGTTGAGCAAAAGCAGATTCGGTAAGTGAACCATCAATGCAAGCTTCTGCACCAGTACCAGCATAAGTTTTAATGATGCTAGTTTCTAAATCCATTTCCCAAATTTGATGCGGCCCAGCCATTGCAATAAACAGCGTATTTCCCACTTTCACTAAATCCCAAGGGGAATTTAGCGCGGTTTCTAAAGCAGCACCGCCATGAGGGTGAATATTCCGGCTTTGTTCACCAGTTCCTGCGATCGCTTCTACAACTTGACGCTTCAAATCAACTCGCCGCAGGGTATGATTTTCTGTATCAGCAACATAAAGAATCTGATTTTCGGTATCATAAGCCATTCCCTGTGGTGCAAAAAACTGCGCTTCGTTAAAAGCACCATCGGTTAAGCCAGATTTTCCAGTACCAATCAAATGCAGAATTTCGCCGTCGAAGCTACTCATAATCAGGCGATGATGTCCAGAGTCAGCAATGAATAAACCCGCTTGGGTAGCTAAGACTTTACCAGGAAAAGCTAGAGGTGTAATTAATGGTTTACGCTGTTTTTCTAAAGTCAAGCTAAGTTCTTGAAAATTAATCGTGCCTTTATCCTGATGTTGCTGAATTAACTTTTGAATCAACTCGTCTAAAGTGTCACGGTTTCCTTCTCCAGCTATTTGACCAATTACGTAACCTTCTGGATCGATAATTATTAAAGTAGGCCAAGCACGCACAGCATACTCTTCCCAAAGTCGAAAATTGCTGTCAACTATAACTGGGTGTTCTATGTCGTAACGCAAGATGGCTTGGCGAATATTTTCTGTTTCTTTCTCGTTGTCAAATTTAGCGGAGTGAACGCCGATAACAGTCAAGCTATCTTTATATTTCTGTTCTAAATATTTGAGGTTTGGCAGGATATGCAGACAATTGATACAGCAGTATGTCCAAAAGTCTAAAATTACGACTCTACCTTTGAACTGCTTAAGAGACAAAGGTTTATCGGTATTGAGCCAAGAGTAATTTTGCGGTAATTCTGGCGCTCTGACACGGGGAAGCATAAAGAAATGGGACTAAGAAAAGCATTAATATCTAATCTGGGAAGATGAGAGGAGTAAATAAGACTATTTAATATCTTAGTGCCATTCGGATTAAGGTTGAGATAATCCTCATCTATCTTTGAAACTCTAATACTAGTTATGTATGAAGGTGCGCCGAACTAGTATGAGGAACGAACCGCAAAGGACGCAAAGGGCACAAAGAAAGAAATAAGAAGCAAAGGAAATTTGGCGCAGTTTTACAAAGAAATGGTAAAACGGCAACATTATTATCTGCTGCCGTTTTAAGCGGCTTTGTCAGCGTTCTCTCCGTCAAGCAACGCGGTAAAGCTGTGTCAAATCACTTGCCTACAGGCAGAGGCTGGATTTCGGGTGATAACCTCGAAGCGAGTTGCATCTTTTTAGTTATCGGTGCCCGTTCCTCATGGTAGCGGCGCAGTGCGTCGGGAACGTTCGTCATTCCTTCCCCGCTCAATGCCCGTGCCAAAGCATCGGCATCCTGAATCGCCTGGTTCGCGCCCTGACCGGCGCGTGGTGCCATCGGGTGAGCCGCGTCGCCCAGCAGGGTGATGTGTGCGGTACTCCAAGTGTCGATGGGTTCGCGTTCATAGACTGGGTTTGCCCGAACCGGAACCGTCCCAGCTTCGATCAGCTTGATAATGGCAGAATCAAAGCCTTTGAAGAAATCGAGTAGTTCCGACGTTGGCACCTCGGTCGTCCAAAGATCCTTCGGCGGGGTGTCCTGCACCATAATGGTGTCCATCGCGACCTCATCCCCCCCACGTAGAGGTAGCAGTGTCAGCATCTTGGGAGTTTGACCCCACAGGTACATCCGATCGTTTGGCATCCCTTCAGGCATTGCAGAACTAGACGCGAGTCCACGGAGGATAACCAGCTTCGAGAAGATCATCTCGTCGTTATGAATGAACTTGCGAACCACAGACTTGATGCCGTCGGCTCCAATCACGACCTTGGCGCGAACCTGCCGCCCATCTGCAAAGCGCACAACACCGCGATCGCCATCTTCAAAAGCCTCGACGCTTTCCATGCCGAGATGGATGTGCTGCTGATCGACACCCTCCAGCAGCAGGGCATGGACATCAGCCCGATGCACGGAGTAAGCCCTGCCTTCGCCGGTCATGTCGGCAGGGGTCGTACCGATGGGTTTGCCCTCGCTGTCACGCAATTCGATCACCTTAGTCTGCACAGCCTCGGTATGGAAGCGATCGCTGACACCCCATGCCTCCAACAGCCGCACACTGGGTTCGCGGATGATCACCGCGCCACCAATTTCTCTAAGGACTTTGGTTCGTTCGTAGACATGGGCTTCGATGCCAGCCTGACGCAATGCTACGGCGGTAGCTAGTCCGCCGATACCCGCTCCAACGATCGCAACATCCACATCTAGGGGGACGGTAGCTACTGTATGGCTATTATTTGTCATCTTTGATAATCTCCTTAATTCATTTGTATTTTGAGTTGCTGCTTTTAGCTATTTGAAATTGGTGTAAGTACGTTGGCGAACTGTGGAAACAGAGTTTCGGCGTTCATCCGATTAATCGCTGAACGTAGCTGATTGTCGAGCGGGTAGGTATCAAGTCCATCTGTGAAGCGACTTACAGCTTGCACAGGAGCGAAGGGTGAGTCACTACCGTAAAGAATGTGGCTAGGGTCAGCAAACGCTAGCAAACTGGGCAATGCAGTCGGACTGGAAGACAAGGCGGTGTCGAAGTAAAAGCGGCGGAGGTTTTCTAGTCCAGTTTCGACGTTGCCATCGGGGGAACAGACTGGAGCCATCCGATGGGCGGCGTAAGGGATGAATCCCCCAGCATGGGACAGAATCACTTTCAGATTGGTGTAGCGGGTCATTGTCCCAGACACGATGAGATTAATCGCAGCGCGGGTGGTATCGAGCAAGAAATCGGCGGCGAAGGACGGTACACCTTGTACGCTTGGCCCTGGTAGCTCTGAGGGATGGACAAAGACTACAGCATGGCGGCGGTTCAACTCCTGCATAAGTGGGTCAAAGTCCTTTTCTCCCAGGTAGCGACCGTGGGTATTTGCAAGCAGAACTACCCCAGCCGCGTGCAATTCTTCCATTGCATAGACTGCTTCGGCGATCGCACCATCGACATCAGGTAAGGTTAGGGTGGCAAAGAATCCAAATCGATGGGGATGGGCGCTAACTACTTTAGCCGCAAATTCATTCACTTCACGAGCCTTAACCCGCGCCTCGGCATCATTGCCCAAATGCACACCAGGAGTAGAAACTGAGAGGATTCCAGTGGCAATGCCATGCTCATCCATCATGTTGATTGCATCTTCTACACTCCATTTCGGAAGAGAACCTCCTCCAGGCTTGATGCCGTGCTGAGTCAGCCAGTTTGCGTAATCAGGAGGAACGATATGTTGGTGAACATCAATTCGGGCAGGATTAGACATGGTTTTTCCTTGTCAAAAATTCAATCGTGCTTTGAGAATCCATATCCTGGGGAAGCAGTTTCTTGAGAATGTGCCGTAATGTCTCTTTCTCGGTGGGATTAAGAGGTGCAAAGTTTTTGATTTCTACTTTTTGCACGCGCTTAACTAGCTCATTGACCATCTCTTTACCGGCATCGGAAACTGAGTGGATATGCAGTCGCCGATCCTTTTCGTGCGGATGCGTCTCGATCAATCCGCGGGCTGCAAGAATCCGAATGATTCCGTGGATGGTAACGGGCTTCATTCCCACTAACAGCCCCAGTTCGTTCTGAGAAGTTGCGCCTTTCTCCAACAGTTTCACCATGACAACGTACTGCTGGGGTGTGATCTCAAGATCGCTAAGTTCCTGGTAGCAGTTGCGCTGATTCTTTGCGAATACTCTACCCATGAGATAGCTAAGATCCTCATCCAATACATACGGTTCATCAACCTCTGCTGGTTTGAGTTGTTCGTTTTTTGGTTTTGGCGATCGCTCTACTGACACTGGCTTCATCCTCAAGAGATTTGCTTTTTTGGGAAGGTCATTCTCACTATAACATTATAGTCATAACGTTATTATTGTAATAGATTCTCAGTTTCAAAAACCCCATAAACTAGAAATGTGTTTACCGGATATCATTTTTGAAAGAACTTGATAAACTAACGACTACGGAGTTATCAGTGTGGGTGCAACTAGCCAAAATCCAGCCTAAACAGGGACGAGTTATCGATCGCATTCCCCAATTAGCTAAAGCCGATCCTGGCTGGTTTGCAGTCCACATCTGCTGTAAATCGGGGAAAACTATCAGTTTTGGGGATACAGCTTGTATATTCCCGCTAATGAGCGTTATTAAGACCTTTTCCCTACTTTATCTGCTAGAACATTTTGGTGCAGAAACAGTTTTTGCTTGGGTTGGCGTGCAACCATCGGATGCAGCCTTCAATTCTTTAGAACAATTAGTTAGCGATCGCGGCCACCCTCGCAACCCTATGATTAATAGTGGGGCAATCACTCTCGCTGATAAGTTACCAGGAAAGGACGCAAATCAACGCACTCTTTTATTTTGTCAATGGCTCAACCAATTAGCAGGTTGCCAACTCAGGTTAGATGAGGAAATGCTGGCTTCAGTGCGATTAACCCGTTCAACAGCCAATCAAGCGATCGCAAATTATCTTAGCGAAACAGGTCATCTAGAAAATATTCAAACAGCACTTGACACCTACGAGCAAATATGCTGCATATCTGGGCGAGTTGAAGACTTAGCCCTGTTAGGAAAACTTCTAGCTTTTGAAAATGGCTTAGTAAATTCACAAAACCGCCGAATTGTCAATGCTGTAATGTCAACTTGTGGACTTTATGAAGCTTCGGCGGAGTTTGCAATCAGGATTGGTCTACCGATGAAATCAGGGATTGGTGGTGGACTTGTAGCAATAGTACCAGGTGAGGGAGCGATCGCTTGCTACAGTCCTGGGTTGGATAATATCGGAAATCCTGTCGGTGCGATCGCATTTGTTGAGGCTTTAGCGCAAGAGTTGCAGTTGAGTGTCTTTAGTTGATTCTGGTTTCTCTGCTTCGGGAACGCTTATTTTAGGTAACGGCGTTGATTCAGGAGTTGGCGTAATTGTTTCTGCTGTTGGAGACTCGATAATCTCCGGTGGCGTAAGTGGCAAACTCGGAGATGGCGCAACTGTTACTTGTGGAGTAGGTGTCTTGCTCGTTCGACGCTTAAAAAATTCGCCAAATCTAGATTTGGCTGGCTGAGGCGTAACTTTTTCAGGTAGCGGCGTTGATTCAGGAGTTGGTGTTACCTGTGGCTGTGATTCTGGTGTTGGTGTAATTATTTCTGGTGCTGGAGGCTCAATAATCTCTGGTAGCGTGGGTAGCAAACTCGGAGATGGCGCAACTGTTACTTGTGGAATAGGTGTCTTACCAGCCCGACGGTTAAAAAATCCGTCAACTTTAGGTTTAGTTGGCTGAGGTGCAACTTTTTCAGGTAGGGGCGTTGATTCAGGAGTCGGCGTTACCGTTGGCGTAATTATTTCTGATGGTGTCGGGGATAAGGTAGGAGATGGTACAGCCGTTGGAACTTCCAACTTTGGTTGTTCTGGTTGTGTTTTGGATTCTTTCGGAACTTCAGTTTCAGGAATGGGCTGTTTTTCTAGCTTCGGTTGTATTTGGGGTGTTTTTTCAACAGAAGGCGTAGGTGTGAGTTTATAATTCTGGTCTACAATGCCTCTTACCTCATCTGCTGTGAGTTCTCCTCTAACAATTTTCGACAAAGTATCTTTACCCTTTGGCTCGTAGTCAATGACTCGCACTGTGGTATTGAAGACATTTTTGAGAGGATTTCCCTGATTATCGAGAAATTCTAGCTTTACCCAGTTTTTCCCAGCTTGGAAGCCTTTCAGATAAACTGCTTGCCAGCGATCGAAAACAAAGCTTTCACCATTAATTGTGACGCGGATACGCCAATCACTAAATCCTTCGTTAGTGTTTTCCTTGTCAACGAGGTGTAGGGGAGCGTTAGTCAGATAAAAGTCTAGTAAAATTGGCTCTGCCCCGTAGCTACTTTGAGGACGGCTGTAAGTTAGCAGGGGTAACTTAGGATCTGGATTATTGTCGTCAGTTTTGGTAAAGACGTGAAATTTTGTCTCGGCATAAGCGCCTTCATTCTTAAAGCTTTCATGCCAAGGACGAGAGGCAAAGACGCGCAGGGTATGAGTACCTGGAGACAACTCTGGCAAAACCAAGGGTTGATTCAGGTCGTAAACAGGAATATAAGGTTGATTATCCAGAATTACATGGAGATGTGGCCCCAGTTGTAATTGTGGATCTTTAAATATTGGTAGATCCTTAACCTGAAAACTGGCTGTAACTTTATTATCTTGGAAAACTTCATCAGGTCTAGGAGTCACAATTGCCACTTGTGGCTGATAAACTTCCAAACTTGGACGCAGTGCTTGGATAACAGATGGTGGGGATACTTCGGAAAATTGCTTTGAAATTTGAGAAATCTGTGAAGTGTCTTCTCTATAACCAGTTGATACTTCCTGGCTATCGGCTTTCTCGCCGCAACTGGTCAAGCTTAATACCAGCACCAATGTGATTATCCACCTAAGAATCGGGAACCTCTTAGGGAGGAGCTTCTCTAACACCCTTATCTGCCACGAGTTCATGCGTTGCACCCAGCGATAGTCTTCGACAATTGCACAAATTATTTTCGCTCAAACTGTCCATCTGGCACTATAGCCCAAAAGGTGAAATCTGCCTCACATCCCCTACTTATTCCAGTAAATTTTAAAACAAGTCATACTTTTTACAGCTTTTTACTTACGAAAATGGAAATATGACACAAATGTTCATAAGTAATAGCAGTAAAAGCTGTAAGCCAAGTGCATACAGCAAAATCATAAAACTTCCCAATTGTTATTCTTTGTAAATTAAAATGGTTAATCTATTGACTTTTAGGTAAACACTTTGAAGTTAAAAGGCAGATTAGACGGTAATTTCAGCAATATTCCCCGAAGTTTGAATTATTGTTAAAATATCTCCAACAAAGTGTAGGTGAAGACTCTATAATTCAACGAGAAACAACTATCCACATAGGGTCTTCATCGCGGCTTCAGTGAAATTCTGAGTATGCGGTAATGGTTCACTTTGTGGTATTCATGATTCCTCATTCCTTATCAAGAGAGGAGGTCAAATGACAATAAGTCCTCCGGAGCGAGAGGAAAAAAAGGCAAGAGTAATCGTCGATAACGATCCAGTTCCAACCTCATTCGAGAGATGGGCGCAACCTGGACACTTTGACAGATCCTTAGCCAGAGGTCCCAAAACCACCACATGGATTTGGAACCTGCACGCACTCGCCCATGATTTCGATACACATACAAGCGATTTAGAAGACATTTCCCGCAAGATATTCTCAGCCCACTTCGGCCATTTAGCCGTAGTGATGGTTTGGTTGAGCGGAATGATTTTCCACGGCGCGAAGTTTTCTAATTACGAAGCTTGGCTAAGTGACCCGTTGAACGTTAAGCCTAGCGCTCAAGTCGTTTGGCCGATTGTCGGACAAGACATTTTAAACGGTGATGTTGGCGGTGGTTTCCACGGCATTCAAATCACCTCTGGTTTGTTCCAAGTATGGCGTGGTTGGGGGATTACAAACTCCTTCCAACTTTACGTAACTGCGATCGGTGGCTTGGTATTAGCAGGCTTATTCCTATTTGCCGGCTGGTTCCACTACCACAAACGCGCTCCTAAACTGGAATGGTTCCAGAATGTGGAGTCGATGCTGAATCACCACTTGCAAGTATTGCTAGGTTGTGGTTCCTTGGGATGGGCAGGTCACTTAATCCACGTGTCCAATCCGACCAACAAGCTTTTGGATGCAGGTGTTGCTCTCAAAGACATCCCCTTGCCCCACGAGTTCATCTTGAACAAAGACTTGTTGACCGAGTTGTATCCCAGCTTTGCTGCTGGTTTAGCACCTTTCTTCACCTTGAACTGGGGTCAGTATGCTGACATCCTTACCTTCAAGGGCGGTCTGAACCCAGTAACAGGCGGCTTGTGGATGAGTGACATTGCTCATCACCATTTAGCGATCGCAGTTCTCTTTATCGTTGCTGGTCATCAGTACCGTACCAACTGGGGTATTGGTCACAGCATTAAAGAGATCCTCGAAAACCACAAAGGTCCTTTCACTGGTGAAGGTCACAAAGGTCTCTACGAAAACCTGACCACATCCTGGCACGCTCAATTGGCTACTAACCTAGCCTTCTTGGGTTCACTGACCATCATCATCGCGCATCACATGTACGCGATGCCCCCCTATCCATACTTGGCAACTGATTACGCTACGCAGTTGTGCATATTCACACACCACATGTGGATCGGTGGCTTCTTGATCGTTGGTGGAGCGGCTCACGCTGCTATCTTCATGGTGCGGGATTACGATCCTGTTGTGAACCAAAACAACGTACTGGATCGGGTGATTCGTCACCGCGACGCGATTATTTCTCACCTGAACTGGGTGTCTATTTTCCTTGGCTTCCATAGCTTTGGACTTTACATCCACAACGACACAATGCGCGCATTGGGTCGCCCTCAAGACTTGTTCTCTGATACAGGGATTCAATTGCAGCCGGTATTTGCCCAGTGGATACAAAATATCCACACATTGGCTCCTGGTACAACTGCACCTAATGCCCTAGAACCAGTTAGCTATGCCTTTGGCGGCGGTGTCTTGGCTGTTGGCGGTAAAGTGGCGATGATGCCCATTGCTTTGGGTACAGCGGATTTCCTGATTCACCACATTCACGCTTTCACCATTCACGTCACCGTCCTAATTCTGCTCAAAGGTGTGCTGTACGCCCGTAGCTCTCGTCTGATCCCAGACAAAGCTAACCTGGGCTTCCGCTTCCCTTGCGACGGCCCTGGTCGTGGCGGTACTTGCCAAGTGTCTGGTTGGGATCACGTATTCCTCGGACTATTCTGGATGTACAACTCCATATCAATTGTAATTTTCCACTTCAGTTGGAAGATGCAATCAGATGTGTGGGGAACCGTAGATGCAGATGGTACTGTGACTCACATCACTGGTGGTAACTTTGCCCAAAGTGCTATTACCATCAACGGTTGGTTGCGTGACTTCTTGTGGGCACAAGCTACACAAGTCATCAATTCCTACGGCAGCGCGCTATCTGCCTATGGTCTACTCTTCTTAGGCGCTCACTTTGTCTGGGCATTCAGCTTGATGTTCCTGTTCAGTGGTCGCGGCTACTGGCAAGAACTGATTGAGTCCATTGTTTGGGCGCATAACAAACTGAAGGTAGCTCCAGCAATCCAGCCTCGCGCTCTGAGTATTATTCAGGGTCGGGCTGTTGGGGTAGCTCATTACCTCTTAGGAGGAATTGCCACAACTTGGGCATTCTTCCATGCACACATCCTTTCAGTAGGGTAGCAATCAGTTATTGAGTGCTGGGTGCTGAGTGCTGAGTCAAAACTCAGAACTCAGGACTCAGAACTCAGGACTCTAGACGCTGATATTTGATGGCTAAAGGTCAGAGGATTTATTAAACCTATGGCGACAAAATTTCCGAAATTTAGCCAGGATCTCGCACAGGACCCGACGACTCGTCGGATATGGTATGCGATCGCTACAGGCAACGATTTTGAAACCCATGATGGCATGACGGAAGAAAATCTTTACCAAAAGATTTTCGCAACTCACTTCGGTCACTTGGCAATCATCTTCCTGTGGGCATCCAGCCTCCTGTTCCACGTGGCCTGGCAAGGTAACTTCGAACAGTGGATTAAAGATCCCCTTCACATCCGTCCCATCGCCCATGCGATTTGGGACCCCCACTTTGGTAAACCAGCGATCGAAGCTTTTACCCAAGCGGGCGCTAGCAATCCGGTAAACATTACCTACTCTGGTCTTTACCATTGGTGGTATACGATCGGTATGCGGAATAACGGCGAACTGTACAACGGTTCAGTATTCTTGCTGTTATTCGCTGCTGTAATGTTGTTTGCTGGTTGGCTGCACTTGCAACCCAAGTACCGTCCTAGCTTGGCATGGTTTAAGAGCGCTGAACATCGCCTTAACCACCACTTAGCAGGTTTGTTTGGTGTTAGTTCATTGGCTTGGGCTGGTCACTTAATTCACGTTGCTGTCCCCGAAGCTCGCGGTCAACACGTAGGTTGGGATAACTTCTTGAATACCCCACCCCACCCAGCCGGTTTGACACCATTCTTTACAGGCAACTGGGCTGTTTACGCTCAAAACCCTGACACCACCGGACATGTATTTGGTACATCCCAAGGTGCAGGAACTGCAATTCTGACTTTCTTGGGTGGTTTCCATCCTCAGACAGAAGCTTTGTGGTTGACTGACATCGCTCACCACCATTTAGCGATCGCAGTCCTATTTATTGTCGCTGGTCACATGTACCGGACAAACTTTGGGATTGGTCACAGTCTCAAAGAAGCATTGAATGCCAAGAGTTTCTTTGGTATTCCAGTTGAAGGGCCGTTTAACCTACCTCACCAAGGTATTTACGACACCTACAACAACTCCCTGCACTTCCAATTGGGTTGGCACTTAGCAGCGCTAGGTGTTGTTACTTCCCTAGTAGCGCAGCACATGTACTCCATGCCTTCCTACGCATTTATTGCGAAGGACTACACAACTCAGGCAGCTTTGTACACGCATCACCAGTATATTGCTGGATTCCTGATGCTTGGTGCTTTTGCTCACGGTGCAATCTTCTGGGTACGTGATTACGATCCAGAACAAAATAAGGGTAACGTTCTTGACCGCGTGCTGAAGCACAAAGAAGCGATTATTTCCCACCTCAGCTGGGTATCTCTCTTCTTAGGCTTCCACACCCTTGGTCTGTACGTACACAACGACGTAGTTGTTGCTTTCGGTACACCTGAAAAGCAAATCTTGATTGAGCCAGTATTTGCTCAATTTGTCCAAGCTGCAAATGGTAAAGTACTGTACGGTTTAGATACATTGCTATCTAACCCTGATAGTATTGCTTACACAGCATGGCCTAACTACGCTAACGTTTGGTTGCCAGGTTGGTTAGATGCCATTAATGCTGGTACTAACTCCCTGTTCTTGACCATTGGCCCTGGCGACTTCTTGGTACACCATGCGATCGCTCTAGGTCTGCACACCACCACCTTGATCTTAGTCAAAGGTGCTTTGGATGCCCGTGGTTCTAAGCTGATGCCCGATAAAAAGGACTTCGGCTATGCCTTCCCTTGCGACGGCCCCGGTCGTGGCGGTACTTGCGACATCTCAGCATGGGATTCCTTCTACCTCGCTACCTTCTGGATGCTGAACACCCTGGGTTGGGTTACGTTCTACTGGCATTGGAAACATCTTGGTATTTGGCAAGGCAACGTTGCTCAGTTCAATGAGAACTCTACATATCTCATGGGCTGGTTCCGCGATTACCTCTGGGCTAACTCTGCTCAGTTGATTAACGGTTACAACCCTTACGGCGTGAATAACCTGTCTGTCTGGGCTTGGATGTTCTTGTTTGGACACCTAGTTTGGGCTACTGGCTTCATGTTCTTAATCTCCTGGAGAGGTTACTGGCAAGAGTTGATTGAAACCCTTGTTTGGGCACACGAACGCACTCCTCTAGCTAACTTGGTTCGCTGGAAGGACAAGCCCGTGGCTCTGTCCATTGTTCAAGCTCGTGTAGTTGGTCTAGCTCACTTCACTGTTGGCTACATCGTGACTTACGCAGCATTCTTGATTGCTTCTACTGCTGGTAAGTTCGGTTAATTCGGCTGCTAGTTTTGTAGATAAGTAATAAAAATCCCCTGCCGCAAGGTGGGGGATTTTTTGTGAAATCAATTTTGTAACTGGATGAGGTTAGGGATATAGTATGTATTAATTAATTTGTATGTTTGGAAATATTTTCTGATGCAAGATTCAGAATTGTTAGAAAAATTACATCGAACTTGGGTTCAAGCTTTAATTAATGATTACTGGAACGACTATGCAGCAATTATTGTTGATGCTGAATTAGAATTTGATGTTAAATGGTATCAATATGATAGGGATATTTCAGGTCTTATAATATATTTGCCACTTAATCTCAGGTTAATAGTCTCAAATAGTGACGAAATTCAACAAACTTTGAGACATTATTTTGTATCCATTGCTGCTGGTCATATTTGGAATGATATGGCTAAATTTCCCATCTACTACAAAGTTAAGTTACTAGAGGTAGAAGAGAATTGGCAGAAGACTATTAAATTTCTAATAGCCAAATCAAAAGAGTTGAATCAAGGACTTATTACAGAGAAAGCTTTTGCTCGAAAAGGTAAAGAGCCGATCATTTACAATGAGATTAAATTTGCGTCACAGTCTGAAATTAGGATTGCACAAGAGCTAGAAGTTAAAGGTGTCTTGTTCTTTCCACTACCTCTAGCTGTCAGGCATGAAACAGGTAATATTTATGAAGATCACCGAGAAGTAGATTTTTTAGTGTGTTTAGACGGAACATTCGGAATATTAGAGATTTCTTTTCATCTAGACAGGTATGAGAAGGATAAAGAAAAGGATGCTTGGTTTAAAAAATCAGGAATTCTTTGCGTTGAACACTACCCTGCGGAGAAGTGCTACAACCAACCAATGGCAGTAGTAGAAGAATTTTTGAGCTTTCTATCAAAACACAAAAGGTAGACTGCGATCTCCTAAAATTAACTTAGTGATAGGCAGCAATATGGAATAACTGCAAATCGCAGAAATAGAAGCTACCTTTACAACCCTTGGTTGTTAATTTATCAATAGTGAATATTAAACTCGTAGAATCTCTAATACAAGTTATCCTCTCTCTCTCTGATGAAGATCGCTTTCTTTTGGAAGAAAAACTGTTTTTCGATTCATCAGAGGCTTCAACTCGCGATCTAATTCTACTTGCTCAAACTGGAGGAGCCTTTAACTTTCTTGAAAATGAACCAGACATATACTCACTTGACGACGGAGAACCTATTTAATGTCTCTCCAAAAAGGTGATATCGTCTTGGTTCCATTTCCATTTACAGACTTGAGTGCAACAAAGCTACGCCCTGGTTTAGTTTTATGGATAGACACTATAGGGGATGATGTCACTTTATGTTTTATTTCATCTCAAAATATAAGTAGTTTGAGTCCAGAATAGTTCATTTTAGAACCTTCAGATCCAGATTTTACTAGTACTGGATTACGGGTTGCTTCTAAAGTTAGGGTGACTCGAATAACTACCATAGAGCGTAGACTAATCACCAGAAGAATAGGTAAATTAGGAGCAAGTCAAGTTCAGCAGTTGAATACAGTCATGTTTCAAGCTTTGAAACTAACATAATCTTTCGCTTGCTCATGAAGGGCAGATAATCCTATGATATAATCTCCAAAGTTATACACACTTATAATATTTGTGACGACTAAGTTCTACGAAATAGTTATTTTGTAAAAATAGTACTTTCAGTATCAGTATTCTCGCAAATCAGACTTGTATACCACCGAAAAAACTGTACTTTAAAGAGATCGTAAATTGTCTAAGATAATCTCCTCAACACACTTTACAGAACTATACAGTGTAAATAAGAATAATAACTTAACCGAAGTAAAATTTTCCTGAATGCAGGCAATTAATGTTGTGATAGGGAAAAGAGTGAGTAGAGGAGAGAGAAAGCGATGAGGGACCCTTATCTGTTGGCAGCAGGCTTGTTAACAGGATTAGCAATACCGGCATCGGCTCTTCCACATTTGTCAATTGTCCTGCCAGAAAGTTCTAGATTCCTGTGGGATTTAAAACAAGGCTCGCAGGTAATAGTAAGTAGACAAATCATCCCCAGTGTTGATCTCTCCTTACCAGAACTCAGTGGGCAAGCGTTCCAACCCCTAAAAAATTCACAGCCGACGGTAGACGAGAAAAATGTCTCTAGCGTACCCGAACTAAGTAGTGAAGGATTACCAGCCTCAACAGAATCATTAGCCAACCCCAGCGCCCAAGCAACGGGTATTTCATTGACATCTGGTAATCAACTTTACTACCAAAGATTGGCGGCTCTGAAAACAGGTCAGATTTATACGCGCGTAAATAGTGATAATTTGCAATCTTTGTGGGAGTCGATCAGGAAGCGTCAACTAACTTATGATGACTGGAAAAGTTTATTAGCTTTAGAAGCTAGAGCGATCGCTCAAGGTCAAGGTACAAATCATCTAAGTATCTTAGTTGGTGATTCTTTGACTATGTGGTTCCCCAAAGAAAAACTACCAGTTGGGACATTGTGGCTGAATCAAGGCATATCTGGAGATACTTCTAGTGGTGTTTTAAAAAGGTTGACGGCATTTTCGGCAACTAGACCAGATGTAATTTATGTTATGACGGGGATTAACGATTTACGAAAAGGCACGAACGATGACACACTTTTGCGTAATTATCGCCGGATTGTCCATCGCTTACGCCAGGCTCATCCACAAAGTCAGATAATTGTCCAATCACTTTTGCCGACTCGCCTCCGAAAACATCTCAATAATAGTCATATTCGTCACATTAATGTCCAACTGGCCCAGATTGCCAAACAAGAAGGCGCTTATTACCTAAATATTTATAGCTGGTTTACAGATATGGAAGGCAATATGCGCCCAGAGTTGACTACAGATGGTTTACATCTGTCGCAAGAGGGTTATGATGTATGGCGCTCTGCACTACAGCAGATAGAATACAAGGTGACTAAGCGTGAAGATTGAGCGATCGCTACTTTTAGATTTATGGAAGTTACCGACAACGATGCGATCGCCATCCGTTCTCTAATTGAACACCAATTGGCCGCCTTGAAGAAGGATGATGCCGAAGGCGCTTTTGCCTTCGCCAGTCCGGGAATTCAGGCGCAATTTGGCACACCAGAAAATTTTATGCAGATGGTGAAGATAAGCTACCCAGCAGTATACCGTCCTCGTTCTGTCTTTTTTGAGAAGATAACAGCCATCCAGGGAAACATAACTCAGCCAGTGCTACTACTTTCCCCCGATGGAGTTCCCTTTAGAGCTTTATATTTTATGGAAAAACAGCCGGATAATGCCTGGAGGATTAACGGCTGCTTTCTAGTTTCTGTAGAAGGTATAGAAATATAAACTGGATCTCTATAGAACCAAAATTTTATAATTTAACGCCCAAGGCTTCCCGATTCAAAACCTGATTCAACTTACCGCTACGATAACCTTCCAAATCCAGAGTTACGTAAAGAAATCCGAAATCCTGAAATACAGAAACTACTTTTTGTAAATCTGTTGTTAACACAAAATCTTTAATTTGCTCTGGTGATAATTCAATGCGTGCTGTATCCCCTTCCGATCGCACGCGCAAATTCTGCCAACCCAGCTTTCTTAAGAAAATTTCTGCTCTCCCAACTCGTTGCAACTTAGCGACAGTAATCTCCTCACCATAAGGAAAGCGGGAACTAAGGCAAGGTTGAGCGGGTTTATCCCACCAAGGTAAACCGAGTTGTTGCGAAAGTTGGCGAACTTCAACTTTAGTGACACCCACTTCTGCTAAAGGCGATCTCGCCCCTCTTTCTTTCGCTGCCTGAATTCCTGGGCGATAATCATGCAAATCATCGGCATTTACGCCATCTACTACGTAGGGATAACCCAACTGCAAAGCTAAAGGTTTGAGAGTGTCGTGCAACTCACTTTTGCAAAAATAACAGCGATTAACCGGGTTGGAAGTGTAATTAGGATTTTCCATCTCGTGAGTCTGGACGATTTTATGAGGAATCCCAATAGTTGCGGCTTGAACTTTGGCATCTTCCAACTCTTCTGGCAACAGCGAAGGAGAAACAGCCGTGACAGCCAGAGCGCGATCGCCCAAGGCATCATAAGCAATTTTGGCAACCAAAGTGCTATCAACACCCCCAGAGTAGGCAATCAACGCCTGCTCCATCTCTTGAAATAAGGCTTTTAATTGCTCAAATTTTTCTGTCAGCATCATTTCCCAATCCTGCCTAAACCCTACAGCACCCAACAATTTCTATTGTAGTCATTGGGCATTGGTCATTGGTCATTGGTTATTCCCCTTGTCTCCCTGCTCCCTGCCTCCTATATTGGCGGGTTGCTGTACTTGGCTACCAGACTGGCTAAAAGTGGTAAATCAATCGGTTTAGAAATATAGTCATTTGCTCCAGCTGCTAGACAGGTTTCGCGATCGCCTTTCATCGCCATTGCTGTTTGAACAATTACCGGAATCGTGTGATACTGCTCGTGTTCTCGCAGTTGTTGCACCAAGTTAAGACCATTTTCATCTGCCAGAAAAACATCCATTAAAATCACTGCTAGGTCTAGCTGTGTTAGAGCTTCCCACATTTCGGCAGCATTCTTGACCCAAGTGACCCGATATCCCAATTTTTGGAGATAAATTTGCATCAAATCAGCATTGGGTAAGTCATTTTCTATCAGTAAAATATCTATGGAAGAACTAGGGGTGAAAGGGAGAGAAGATGAGGAATATTTTGCTTCATCATCTCTCTTATCGATTCCCACTTTTGCCTCTTGCTTAAGGGGAAGCACAAGAGTAAAACGGGAGCCTCTATCTACTTCAGATTCAACTTTCACAGAACCACCGTGAATTTGGGCAAGTTTGCGAGTCACTGCTAAACCCAAACCAGTACCTTCAGCACCACCAGCGACAGCCTTGGCAATTTGGAAATAGGGTTCAAATAGTTGAGTCTGGTCTTCTTGAGAAATGCCAGTGCCAGTATCCCAAACTGTAAAATGTACAGATACACCTTCGGGAACAACCTGTAAGCCAACACTTCCTTTGCTGGTGAACTTTAAGGCATTGAAGAGTAAATTCAACAGCATTTGCTTGAGTCGCAAAGAGTCAGCTACTAGGGTTGTAATATCGGGGTCAATTTCTAGACGCAGTTTTAAACCCTTACTAGCGGCTTTCTCTTTCACCATTGCCAAAACATTTTTACACAGCAATCGCACATCTACTATCTCGCATTGTACCTCTAGCTGATTTGCTTCAATTTTAGAGAGATCCAAAATATCATTAATTAGAGCTAGCAAGTGCTTGCCGCTAGACTCAATAATATTTAAATACTCTTGCTGACGTTCTTTAGTTGGTTCATACCCTGGAGTTAAAAGCAGATGGGTAAACCCAAGAATGGAACCAAGTGGTGTGCGAATTTCGTGGCTGGTGTTTGCCAGAAACTGATTTTTGAGTTGATTGGTGCGCTCCAATTCTTGATTAGAGTTACTTAACTGTTGATATTGTTGCTGCCAAAATTGGATATATCTAAGTTGTGACAAGGCTGTTGTACAGTAGTTGGCAGACCTGCCCATTAATTCCGATCTGAGTTGAGCTTGTGATTCTATGAGTGGATCGCGATTAAAGCTTAGGGGCGCTGCGGCGATAATTAGCCAGCCCATAACGCTACCAGAATCATCAGCTAACCGCCAAGCATTCGGTGGCTGTTGATTCTCAAGCTGTTGCAAATCTTCGATTTCTATAACCTCTTGCAATCTTAACAGCAGCTTTTTTTCTGCTGTCAGCACTTCCAGAAATAAAGGTTGTGAGTTTGGGGATGGAGAACGAGAAACATAACAAACTGTGGCAACAGTTTCTTGTGGTTGAAATAGAGCGATGCCGACGGCATAATCTGTAAGCGCCAGATTACCGCTGTTCATTACACTGCTAATCTCGTTAACCACAGCTTGGAGAATTTCTGCTTCTGCGGCTTCTGCCTGTAGGACATTGTTACAAGCAGAAAGCAGGTAATGATTAAGGCGACTTTGCAACTGGTTCAAGCTGCTCTCCAGCCACAACTTGGCGCGAAGTTGCTGAATTGTTGTCAAAAGTTTTGGCGTTGCATCTATCTGTGAGTTGTGGTCTGGTAAGCTTGAGTACTGCTGCATGGTCAACTAGACCGCTGAACAAGTTTAGCTTCACATAAAAATCCAAAAAGGATTTTTATGTATATTAGCGGACAATTCTTTTTTATTTATAAACCATAACTTATGTTGTTATAAACCATAACTTATGATGTCGAGTTTAGCAGCTAGTCCAAAAAAATTATTATATGAACCACTGACCTAAAATTTTTAAACCGCAACTTAAGAATTATGGATATACAATTCGCCCAACTAATCGTCAATGGAATTGCGGTAGGAAGCATTATTGCTCTAGCCGCAGTCGGACTCACTCTTACTTATGGAATTTTACGGTTATCGAACTTTGCTCATGGTGACTTTCTCACTTTAGGAGCCTATCTCACTTGGCTGATCAATAGTATTGGAGTTAATATTTGGCTGTCAATGATCCTGGCAGCGGTAGGAACAGTAGCAGCAATGCTCTTATCGGAAAAGTTATTGTGGTCTAGGATGCGCTCTATCCGTGCTACTTCCACTACGCTAATTATTATTTCTATCGGACTTGCCTTATTTCTTCGCAATGGCATTATTTTAATCTGGGGTGGCAAGAACCAAAATTATAATTTGCCTGTTACCACAGCTTTAGACATCTTTGGCTTAAAAGTACCGCAAAATCAATTATTGGTATTGGGGTTAGCGGTGCTAGCAATTTTGGCGCTGCATTACTTGCTGCAAAATACCAAAATTGGTAAGGCGATGCGAGCAGTTGCTGACGATCTAGACTTAGCTAGGGTTTCAGGTATCAATGTTGACCGAGTAATTTTCTGGACTTGGTTAATTGCTGGCACTCTTACGTCATTAGGCGGCAGTATGTATGGGTTAATTACAGCCGTGCGTCCCAATATGGGGTGGTTCTTAATTCTACCGTTATTTGCCTCAGTGATTCTTGGGGGGATTGGCAACCCTTACGGTGCGATCGCAGCAGCTTTTATCATTGGCATCGTCCAAGAAGTCAGCACGCCCTGGCTGGGTTCACAGTATAAACAGGGTGTAGCACTGTTAATCATGATTTTGGTGCTGCTCATTCGTCCCAAAGGTTTATTCAAAGGAACGATTTGAGCAGCACCATTCCACTTCTAACTATTCAATAATGTGGAAATACCAGGCTGCTACCAGGAAATTGATAGCTAACAAGAATATTGCCCAGCCTGTGCGATAGGCGTAGGGAGGTTTAGCTCCACTGTCGGCAACTGCGGAAGTCTTAGCTTTAGCGGTCATAATGCGATTCTCCTAATGTCATGACTTTTTAAGAAATACCAAACTGGCGTACCAAAAACCCAAATTCTTTAAGAATATTTGTGTGAATTTGGGAATTGAGGATTGGAAGAGGCAAAGGGGTAGGGCGCAGGGGGTAAGGGAGAGAATTAAAATTACCTCTTTCCCCTCTACTCCCTGCTCCCTGCTCCCTGCTCCCTCTCCTCTTCTCCAGCATGATAGGAACTGCGAACCAGAGGCCCAGAACGGACATGATTAAATCCCATTTTCCATGCTAATCTGCCGAGTTGATCGAATTCCTCTGGAGTCCAATATTTTTTGACTGGGAGATGTTCAAGAGTTGGACGCATATACTGCCCAATAGTCAAGCGATCGCATCCCACAGCCCTTAAATCAGCCATTGCTTCAATGACTTCATCAAGTGTTTCTCCGTGTCCCAGCATCAAACCTGATTTGGTGGGAATTGTCGAATCGATTTCTTTAACCATAGCCAGTACCAGAAGCGAGCGATCGTATTTAGCTCCCCGGCGTACTGGCCCAGTTAACCGCCGCACTGTCTCGATATTGTGATTGAAACACGCTGGTTTAGCTCTTACAATCATCGCTATCCGTTGGTGTTGACCTGATTCCCCAACACCAGCACCACCCCAAAAATCAGGGGTCAGCACTTCAATTTGAGTTTCTGGGTTTAATTGGCGGATAGTAGCGATCGTCTCCACAAAATGCCTTGCGCCCCCATCGGGCAAGTCATCACGGGCAACAGAAGTCAGCACCACATAACGCAATCCCAAAAGCTGTACTGCTTGTGCTACCTTTTGGGGTTCCTCTAAATCAAGAGGCATCGGTGCATGAGCTTTATCTACTTGACAAAAAGCACAAGAGCGTGTGCAGGTAGGCCCCATTAGCAAGAAAGTTGCAGTTTTCTGGGCATAGCACTCTCCCCGGTTAGGACAGCGCCCTTCTTCACAAATTGTGTGAATTTGGCGCTGTTTAATAATGCGTTGTACGGTAGAGATTTCACTGGCTTTACCGATAGGGCGACGTAACCAGCTAGGCATTGCTGCAATTTCAGACTTTAGTTCAGCTTGTTGTGACGAAATCATAGATATCCAAGCAAGATACGGATATTAGAGGAGTGTTGTGTCAATTAACAAATGATAGATAAGAATAGACGCAGCAAGCGGGAAATGCGGGAACACTCTGAATGAAATCACCGTGTCTCCGTGTCCTTTATGCCTCAAATCAAAGCTAAAGCCTTAAATATCACCATGACATAAATCGAAAAAACAGTAAGCAAGGGTTTTGTAAAACACCTATAACAATGTCATTTATACCGAAATATACTATCCCCCAATTGCTAGAAATTTTGTATATAGTGGGAGGATTCTCAAGGACAATCGGCAAAGCCGCTATTTACACTTAAAGTTTCTGTTAGAGCAAACAGTCGTGGCAAGCAACAAGATTTTAGTTATCGATGACACTACAGTTGTCAGGGTAAAAGTACGAGAAATGTTGCCTCCGGGCAATTTTGAGGTACTGGAAGCAAAAGACGGTTTAGAAGGACTAAATTTTATCCTTCAGGAAAAACTCAGCCTGATTATGCTGGATTTCCTGTTGCCTAAAATGAGTGGCTGGGAGGTTTTCCAGAAAGTTCAAGCCGATCCGGAATTAAGGAAAATTCCTTTGGTGATCATGTCTGGTCGCAAGGAAGAAGTAACTGAGAAAATCACAGAACCCTTTGAATACTTTGAATTTCTGGGCAAGCCTTTCGATCAAAAGCAACTAATTAACGCAATTAAGTTAGCGATGACCAAGGCGAAACAGCCACGCCCAGAATTAGTTGCAGTCGGAGCGGGGGTTGCTGTTAAAAATAGCACAGTTACAACCTCTAGTGTTGCAACTGCTACAGTAGCAGCCCCTAGCGTCGCAAACACTGCGACGTTAGCAACTCCTACTGCTGCAAATACTGCGATGCCTACGGCGGCAAGCAACGCAACCCCTACTACCGCAGGAGTCTCTGAGGCAGAAATTAATGCCTTGAACGAGAAAATTGTCAAAATGCAAGCTGAAATCGATGGCTTGAAGAAACAGCTAAGTCAGGTTGTGACTTTTATTAAACAAAAAATCAAGTAGCATTTGTACTCATTATTATTATCGCAGTCGAAAACACCCTGTTTTTCATAACGGGTGTCCGATTAAAAGCGGGTAAAAATAGTTAGTTCAAAAACACTTATGTTGACAAATCATCGTTGACAACAAAATTCAAAAACAGGAAAAAATAACTAGCAATTATCTGCGCCTTTATAATTTTTGAATTTTGAATTCTCTATTCGCGCAGCATCTTCGTAGGAGAAGATGTTTACACTCTAACAAAGTAGTCTTAAACCAACTAAACCTGCCGCAGTTTGCTCTTAACCTAAGAAGAACGGCAGGCTTTTTTATTGTTTAATTTGCTATATCCAAAATCTACATCACAACTTCATAGTTAGCCCAACACGGTTTGGTTAAGGTGTTCGTCTCTCGAATATCCCCCCAACCCCCCTTAAAAGGGGCGCTTTTTCTAATCTTTACCCCCTTTTTAAGGGGGTCGCCGTAGGCGAGGGGATCTTATCCGAACCGTATTGATAGCTGGCTCACAGAAAAAAGCAGTAAAAGCAAATATTTACCAGATAAACTTAGTAACTATGTGCTTGGTAAGCTTATGTCTTTATACCCAAATTATCCTGTTCATAATTACATAGTTCAAGAGCAGATATTTAGGTAAAAACTATTTTCATTAATACAAAATAAACAGACAAAATTATTATTTCATGATAATGATAGCCTTCACACGGGAATACTAAACCATAGAAACAAGAATTATGAGCATAGTCTACGATGTTAGTAGTATTAGATACATTATATGCGTTTCCTGGCTATCGCATCACCGAGCAAATTTACTCCGGCAGTAAAACCCTAGTTTATCGGGGCATTAGAGAACAAGACCAAAAACCAGTCATTCTCAAGTTAATGCGGAACGAATATCCTACGTTCGCGGAAATAGCCCAGTTCCGCAATCAATATATCATTACCAAAAGCCTCGATCTTTCTGGGATAGTGAAAACCTATAGCTTAGAAAGCTACCGTAATAGCTACGTCCTAGTGATGGAAGATTTTGGTGGCATTTCTCTACAAGATTGGCGACTAGAGAACAAGGAGAAGGAGGAAAATTGTCTTTCCCTCAATGAGTTTTTCCCCATTGCTATTAAAATTGCTTCTACCCTTGAAGGACTGCATCGCGATCGCATCATTCACAAAGATATCAAGCCTGCAAATATCTTAATAAACCCTACCACAGATGAAATAAAAATCATCGATTTTAGTATTGCTACTCTCCTACCAAGAGAAATTCAATTTCTCACTAATCCCAATATCCTAGAAGGGACTTTGGCTTACATTTCTCCAGAACAAACAGGAAGGATGAACCGAGGTATCGACTATCGGACTGATTTTTATTCCCTTGGTGTTACCTTCTTTCAACTCCTCACCGGACAGTTACCCTTCACCACTAAAGATCCGATGGAGTTGGTTTACTCTCATATCGCCAAACAATCCCTAAAAGCCAGCCGGATTAACTCTAAGATTCCGGCAATTTTGTCTGAAATTATCAGTAAACTGATGGCAAAAAATGCCGAAGACCGCTATCAGAGTGCTTTGGGGTTAAAGCATGACTTGGAGGTGTGCCAAAACCAGTGGCAAGATATAGGAGATATTGCTCCTTTTAAACTAGGTGTGAGGGACATCTCAGACCGTTTTGTAATCCCTGAAAAACTCTATGGTCGCCAAGCTGAAGTTGAAACCCTACTCGCTGCTTTTAAGCGTGTGACAGAAGGGGCAACAGAAATGATATTAGTTGCGGGTTTCTCTGGCATTGGCAAAACTGCTGTGGTTAATGAAGTCCACAAACCGATTGTCCGGCAGCGTAGTTACTTCATCAAAGGAAAATTTGACCAGTTTCAACGTGACATTCCCTTATCAGGATTGGTGCAAGCTTTTCGAGACTTAATCGGGCAACTACTCTCAGAGACTGATGCCCAAATTCAACAATGGAAAGCCAAAATTCTGCTGGAATTGGGTACACAGACCCAGGTAATTATCGATGTAATTCCTGAACTTGAACAGATTATTGGTAAGCAACCTCCGGTTACAGAACTCTCTGGTATTGCTGCCCAAAATCGCTTCAATTTATTGTTTGAAAAATTCATCCGAATCTTCACAACTAAAGAACATCCTCTAGTTATTTTTCTCGATGACTTGCAATGGGCAGATACAGCCTCTTTGAAATTAATTCAGTTGTTAATGTGTGAGAGCAGATTGTCTTCTCTTTCAGAAGAGACAGAACGGATGCATGAAAATCCGGGAGGGTTATTGTTAATTGGTTCCTATCGAGACAATGAAGTTTTCAAGGTAGATCCGCTTTATTTTATATTAAAGGAGATTGAGAAATCAGGAGCAGCTATTAATACAATCACCCTAGCACCCTTAAATCAGGGTGATTTAAATCATCTCATTGTTGATACTCTGCATTGTCCTGAAGTAGTTGCAGTTCCTCTGACCCAAATGGTGTTTGCTAAAACGAAAGGCAACCCATTCTTTTGTGTCCAATTCCTTAAGTCTTTATATGATGAGGGGCTAATCGGATTAAACTTTGATGCCGGTTATTGGCAGTATGATATTTCTAAAGTCAAAGAATTAGCTCTCACAGATGATGTAGTGGAATTTATTGCCCTGCAAATAGAAAAATTACCAATAAATACCCAAAGAGTTCTGAAGCTTGCTGCCTGTATCGGTAATCAATTTGACTTAAAGAGTCTAGCGATCGTCAATGAAAAATCTGTAATAGATACAGCATCAGACTTATGGCAAGCATTACTTGATGGATTAGTTTTACCACAGGCTGAGAATTACAATATTTTTGCAAAAGAAAATACTAATCAAGAATTTACTGTTCATGGAATAGAATCTACACAATTTTCAAGTTCTAATTTACAGCTACCTAAATATAAATTCGTACACGATCGAGTTCAGCAAGCCGCTTATTCTTTGATTCCTGAAGAACAAAAAAAGCCAATTCACTTAAAAATTGGGCTACTGTTATTGAACAATATTCCGGTTGCAGAACAGGAAGAAAAGATTTTTGAGCTTGTCAATCAGTTTAATATCGCAGTAGAATTCATCTCCCCTCAAACTAAACGAGATGAACTAGCCCAGATGAATCTAATTGCTGGACGTAAAGCTTTAGCATCAACAGCTTATCCGGCTGCTCTTAATTATTTAACTACTGGTATCCAACTGCTGACAGATGATAGTTGGGAGACAAAACATGGTCTTACCCTAGCTTTATATGAGACTGCGACAGAATCAGCATACCTGGCTGGCAATTTTGAACAGATGGAGGAATTAGCAGAGGTAGTGTTGGAAAGTGAAACACTGCTAGAAAAAGTAAAAGTTTATGAAATCAAAATTCAGGCTTATGGGGCGCGAAACCAATCACTAGAGGCTGTAAATACTGGTCTAACTTTTTTGAATCTTTTAGGAGTCAAGTTTCCTGAACATCCAAGTCAATCTGATATTCAGTTAGCAATGGCAGAATTAACGTTGAATCTCAATGAAAGACCCATTGAGGACTTAATTAATCTGCCAAAAATGATAGAAGCCCAACCTCTAGCAATAATGCGTATATTATCAACTGTAAACCCTCTTACCTATGCAGTTGCTCCTGAACTTTTTCCGCTCATTGTTCTGAAAACAATCGATTTATCGCTCAAACACGGCAATGCTCCTTCCTCTCCTTTGGGCTATGGTAATTACGGGTTAATACTCAGCAGTTTAGTAGGAGATATTGAGTCTGGCTATCAATTTGGCAAACTATCTAGTAGTTTGGCAGATAAGCTGAATGCTAAAGGTGTTCAAGCTAAAATTCTGCTAGTATTTAACACAACTATTAGGCATTGGAAGGAACATACTAGGAAAGTATTAAAACCTTTAATGGAAGGTTACTATGCCGCACTAGAAATAGGAGATTTAGAATATGCAGCTTATTATCTTCACTCTTATTCCTATTCTTCATATTTCATTGGTGAAGTCCTCACAGGGTTAGAAAGTGAGATGGCAAATTACAGTAATGTCATCAGACAAATTAACCAAAAAACAGTATTTAACTGGATTACGCTCCATCAACAGAGCGTCTTGAACTTAATAGGAAATGCAGTAGATCCCTGTTATTTAATTGGTGAAGCTTACGATGAAAAAAAGATGTTGCCACTTTACCATGATACTAATGATGTCATGGGAATTTTCTATTTATATGTAAGCAAACTACATCTCTGTTACCTATTTCGGCAATATCCTTTAGCCTTACAGAATGCTACTTTAGCAGAAAAGTATTTACAAGGTGGAATAGGACAGCAGGTTACTCCTATTTTCTACTTGTATGATTCACTAGTACGACTGGCTGTATACCCTGATGCATCGGGTGATGAACAAAAGTGTATTCTGAATAAGGTTCAAGAGAATCAGCAAAAAATGCAGCATTGGGCACATCATGCTCCAATGAATTATTTACACAAATATTATCTTGTAGAGGCAGAAAGGTATCGGATTGGTGGTCAATATCTTGAAGCAATGGAATTTTACGATCGCGCTATCTTTCTTGCTAAAGAACATGAGTACATTAATGAAGAAGCCCTCGCTCAAGAACTCGCCGCCAAATTTTATTTAGAATGGGGTAAACATAAGATTGCCCAAACCTATATCACAGATGCTTACTATAGTTATATTCGTTGGGGAGCATTAGCCAAAGTTGATGATTTGGCAAAATACTATCCTCAATTGCTTGCTCCTATATTCCAGCAAGAAAAAGTGAGTATCAATTCCAGCGAGGAAAGCACTTCTTTCAATCACACATCTATATCATCTCTATCTACCCTGAGTAATCAACAAACTGTTATTGGCTCGAAGACAAGTATTTCTGATTCTCTGGATTTAGCCGCATTCATTAAAGCTTCTCAAGCACTATCTGGAGAAATCGAGCTTGAGCGACTACTTTCTACTTTGATGGAAGTTGTTATGGAGAATGCGGGAGCTTCTAAATGCGCTTTAGTTTTGAGCGAAGGGAATAACTTAGCATTAACTGTCACGGCTATTTGTTCAAGTTCCAATTTTGAGCATACCTACACTGAGTTTCCATCCACTTCCCTTGAGTCAAGCTACGATGTTCCCATCACTTTGATTAACTATGTTAAGCGCTCCAGAGAAATCTTAGTTATTGATGATGCAATGGCTGTTTCTTTTCTAGCAGGTGACAACTATATTATTAGTGAAGAGCCTAAGAGTTTATTGTCTATACCTCTTCTAAATCAAGGTAAATTGATTGGGATTCTTTACCTAGAAAATCAGCTGACCACAGGAGCCTTTACCCACGATCGCGTAGAAGTTCTCAAACTCCTTACTACTCAAGCAGCAATATCTCTAGAGAATGCTATTCTCTACAAAAATTTGGCACAAGCTAAGGAAAGCTTAGAGGAATATAACCATACCTTAGAAGAGAAAGTCCAGGAAAGAACTCAGGAACTCAACGACAAAAATCACTGTTTACAAGAAACTCTCCAGGAATTACAGCGTACCCAAATTCAATTGATTCAAAGTGAAAAAATGTCTTCTCTAGGAGAAATGGTAGCGGGGATTGCTCATGAAATCAATAACCCGATTAACTTTATTCATGGCAACATTAGTCATGCTAGTGAGTATGTCCAAGATTTGCTTAATTTGGTAATTGTTTATCAACAAGAATATCCCCATCCTTCACCTTTAATTGAAGAAAAACTTGAGGAAATTGATATATATTTTCTAGCAGAAGATTTGCTAAAGATTCTCACTTCAATGAAGGTGGGGAGTTCGCGTATCCGAAATATTATTTTGGGCTTACGCAACTTTTCTCGCTTAGATGAATCTGAGATGAAACCTGTAGATATTCATGATGGGATAGACAGTACCTTAATGATTTTGCAACACCGAATTCAGGAAAATAGCAATTTTCCTGAAATTGAAGTTATCAAACAATATGGGAAATTACCGGAAGTTATTTGTTATCCTGGTCAACTCAATCAGGTGTTTATGAATATCCTGAGTAATGCAATCGATGCTTTAGAAGATTCATTTGTAATTAGTCATTCATTATTGGTAAATGACAAAGAACAAAGAATAAATGATCTAGATGCATTATTAGCTTCTGATTTTGTCGGGCAAATTCGCATCTTTACTGAACTAACAGATTCTAATACGGCGATAATTCGGATTGCCGATAATGGTTCTGGTATGACAAAAGCGGTACAGCAGAAAATATTTGACCCATTTTTTACTACCAAGTCGGTAGGAAGTGGCACAGGGTTAGGACTGTCCATTAGCTATCAGATTATTGTGGACAAACACAAAGGTACTTTAACCTGCGATTCCACATCAGGAAAGGGGACTGAGTTCGTGATTGAGATCCCGATGCAACAGTCAGATATCTAGACTCAGTAGGTAAGCAAAAATATTTCAAGCAAGTTTGTAGTAAGCACTAAAGTGCTTACTACAAACTTGCTGATCCATCAATTTAACTTGAAAATCTATTAAGATACGGGTGTAGTTGTCATATTAATTAAAGACTCTTGACACGCACGTTATCCTATCATTACCATTTTGACTCCACTACTTGGAGCAAGGTTAAAACCTCGACGCTGAGGTTGTTCTGGCCGCCGATTAACTAGCATCAAGTCATAGTGTGACACAATGGTTGCTAATGCTAGCTTAATTTCAAATAAAGCCAAAGCTTCGCCCATACAACGACGGACACCACCGCCAAAGGGTAGGAATTCATAGGGAGAAAATTGATGTTCAATAAAGCGCTCTGGTTTAAATTCCTTAGATTGGGGATATAAATCCTCTCGATGATGAGTGAGATAAATACTGGGAATCAGTATAGTTCCAGCATCTAAAGGATGTCCCAATAATTCCAGGGGTTCTTGCACTACTCTGGGAAACGAAAACATGGTGACGGGGTAAATTCGCAGGGTTTCATTACAGATAGCTGTGAGATATGGTAGTCGGGAAATGCTTATAGGATCTGGAGAATCACCTAGAGTATCCAGTTCTTGGAGCAGTTTTTCACGGACTAAAGGCTTTTTGTGAATCCAGTACAATCCCCAAGCCATTGCCGTTGCAGTAGTATCATAGCCAGCAAGTATTAGGGTTATTAACTGATCGCGCAACTCTTGATCTGTCATCGGTTGACCTGCTTCATCCCGACATGATATAAGCAAAGAGAGAATATCGGTGCGTTTTGGATCGCGTTGTTGCTTACACTCAACAATTTCAGTGTAGAGAAATTGATCAATTTTCTCTCGAATGCGCAGGAACTTTCCCCAAGGACTCCAAACTCCTAAATCTTGTTGCAAGAACGAGAAAAGAAATAAACTAGAGGTAAGAGGCGACTCAAAAAGCTGTAAGAAGGATGGCAATAGTTGCCTAAGTTTTTGAATTTTTTCTCCTTCATAAAAGCCAAAGATAGCCTGTAAAATAACTTGCAGAGATATTTCTTTTGTGAGGTCACGAGCAAAAAATGGCTTATTTAGTGGTAACTGACTAAAGATTTTTTCAGAAGCATTACAGATTAGCTGACCGTAGGCTTGCATCCGCTCTCCATGAAAAGAGGGTGTCACGAGTTGTCGTTGGCGTTTGTGGCGATCGCCCTCCAGCATCAGAACTGAATAATCCCCTAGAAGAGGCTTTAAAATTCCGTTGAGTTCGCCCACGGCTGTAAACTTTTTGCGATCGTTAGTTAAAATTTCCTGAATTGCTTGGGGTTGATTCACAAAGACCACTGTATCGCCAAAACCAACTATTTCACCAGTAAAAATATCAGGATATTGCTGGGCTGCATTTTCCATATAGCCTATTGGGTCACTAACCCAATGAAGCTTTTGTACTAAAGAGGGACTTTTGAGAGGATTAGGTAGTTGCATCTATTTTTTTTGAAATTATGGTGAGTTAATGGCGATTTATTCTTCCTACTATTTTTTATACGCAGGAGATGAAATATTTATTAAATACAAATTGAAATGATGCTAGTTAATATTACAATTTCACTGCTTAACTAACTTTAGCTAGTCAATTTAGGTTAAATCTGATTATTTGAATTCTATTAACTCCAGCCTCTCTAAATTTTGATAGCGAGAGGACTGGTAACACCAATCGACATTACCACGAATCCAACTATGCATTCCTGATATATATTTGGTAATTTCAACATCTAATTCTTCCCTGTAATCTGGAAGAAATGATTCTGTTCTGATTAATGAATGTACTGCTTCATTATGGATATTTGTCACCTGATCTATTGCTTCTTCTATAGAAATTTTATTGTGATAATGCAAGACAAATATTAAATTGTGAACATCACCGCTAGCTATTTCTCTGGATACTGAAAAGATATCGTTAGACCAGGCAATAATATCAGTTGTAATTAGTTCCAGCTTTTTCACAAGGGAGTGGTTTCTTGAAATATCAGGAATCATAAACTGATTACAAAATTCCGCTAATGCGAGAACAGCATAAACTCCTACGCTTGATCTACGTATCATAATATAAGTGTCCACATCAGGTACAATTCCCTTGGCGCGGTTGGTTGCTTCCTGAACACACCCACAAAAGTAGTCTTCCAAGTAGCTGATAAAATAATTGAACCATTTTATGCTAGCTCTTTGGATAGTTCGTTGTCGTAAGTCAATTAATGCATGACTAAATAGTGTATCCTGGCTCGTAAGTTCTGCACCATTAAGTATTTCCAAATATCTTTGGTGAAAATTATTTAATACTTCAGGTTTGTTTTTTAACTCTGATAGATCGCATTGATCGTCCCAAATAAACACCCAACTCAGCCAGTCATGTGCAATCTTCAGTTCTTCAATATTGCTGTAAGGATAAGCAGATGCAGCTAATAAAAAAAATTTAGACTTGCAAAAACGCTGATAAGATGATTCATTTGGCAAGAGTTTGAAGCGAAGTACCCATTCAAGAGAGTACTCTTCTAGAACATCAACATACTTATTAGTCTGAGATGGAAATGGACAGTACAAACCAGGACAAAGTAATTGATTCATAACAATGTATTAGTTTAAAGTACCAAAAAAATGGGTTGCCCTACCACACAGACAGTAGCTCGATATTATTCTTTAAAGAGTCTTTGAAAACTTTTAAAAAAATTATATATTTAAAATGCACAAGTTTCATTTACACCACTACATAGTAGTATGTAAACACATATAAATATTTCAACAGTTATCTACATACTTTTATTAAAAAATAAAAGTAGCCACTTCTGTGTGTCTCCAGGAAAAAGAAATATGGTTGACTAACTGAAAAGGTTAACTGATGGGGATCAACAATGTAACTTTAGCACTACATTTATAAAAAGACAAGGGTAATAATAACTAATTTTAGAGCGATCGCCTTCATGAAAGAGGATCTTCAACTCTAGTGAAAGTGCAGATTTGTAGTTGATGGCTATGTTGGAGCGATCGCTCCTATGGTCGTATAGAGCAATTTGGTGTGAGAATGTTGCTGTTATCAGACTTTTTGGGAACTATAGGATTGTCAGAGAAAAAAATTGTCAGTCCGTCTGCGAAAAAAAGTAGAGGTGACTTAGCTGCGATCGCAGGGCAATAGTAAACAATAAACAAGGAATTAACTTAACTTAATTTAAATATATGAATTCCAAGCCATATTTACAAATACTTAATCTGCCAGAAGATAGTTTGATTTTAGTGGTGGATGATACTACTACAAATCTAGAAATTGTCTTTAACATATTAACCAATGTTGGCTTTAAAGTCGCTACAGAAAATGATGGAAATAGGGCAATAAAGCAGGCCGAAGATAGACTACCCGATTTAATTCTGTTAGATGTAATGATGCCGGGATTGGATGGATTTGAAACTTGTCAAAGACTGAAAAAAAACTTAGCTACTTGTGATATTCCAGTAATTTTTATGACAGCCAATTCTGATACTGATAGTAAAGTAAAGGGTCTAAGTATAGGAGCAGTTGATTACATCACTAAACCCTTTCATGAAGAAGAATTATTAGCTAGAATTAAAACCCATTTGCAATTACGAAATCTCACAAAAACTTTAGAGAAACGAGTTGCAGAAAGGACAGCAGCGTTGTCTAGGGTATTAAAAGACCTACAAGAGTCTCAACTTCAGCTTGTACAGACAGAAAAAATGTCTGCCCTTGGTCAATTAGTAGCAGGAGTTGCTCATGAGATTAATAATCCAGTTGGTTTTATTCATGGCAATCTCGGACATGCTTCAGTATATTTCCAAAACATGATTAACCTTATTGATCTCTATCAGCAGCACTATCCTAATCCAGTTCCAGAAATTCAAGAGGAAATTGCAGCGATAGATTTGAAGTATATGCTTTCCGATCTACCTAACTTAATTTCCTCAATGAAAGAGGGTGTTCAGCGCATTCGTAATATTAGTACTAGTCTGAGAACCTTTTCTCGCGCAGATAGCGATCGCAAAGTTTCTTGCAACATTCATGATGGCATCGATAGCACAATCATGATTCTCAAACACCGCTTAAAAGCATCTGAGGGTCGACCCGAAATTCAAATCATTAGAGATTACGATAATTTGCCAGATTTAGAATGCTTTATCGGACAATTAAATCAGGTATTTATGAATTTATTAGCCAATGCTATTGATGCTTTAGAGGAGTCTAATATAGGACGAACTTATATTTAGATTGAAGCAAATACTAATCAAATTTTGATTCAAACCACTCTCACTGAAAACAATAATCATATTTTAATTCGGATTAAAGATAATGGGGTGGGAATGTCGCCTGATGTTCAGGAAAAAATCTTTGACCATTTATTCACCACCAAGCCTGTGGGTCAAGGTACAGGATTAGGATTATCAATTGCTCGTCAAATTGTTGTCGAAAAACATGGAGGAACTCTAGAGGTAAATTCAGCACAAGGACAAGGTTCAGAGTTTATCGTTAAACTTCCCATTTCATAATCATACTCAGTGGCGTTATAGGAATCTTTATGTTTAAAACAGTAGTAGGTCACAGCAACGATCCAGATTCTCTATCGGCAGTTGAAGAAGTTATTCAGCAATGTGTCGGTTCCCTTACAGGAGATATACCAAAAGCTGGGGTTCTTTTTTGTGCGATTGACTTTGAACATTCTCTGATTTTGCAGCAAATTTATCAGGCTTTTCCGGGAATTGAGTTGATTGGTGGAACAACAGATGGAGAAATTTCTTCAGTCTTAGAGTTTCAACAAGACTCAATTACCTTAATGTTGTTTTGCTCAGATGAAGTTGAAATTTATGCAGGAGTTGGACGCAATGTTTCAGGCGATCCAATTACTGTAACTAAACAAGCTGTAGAGCAAGCCAAAGCAAAAAGTAATGCAACTCCAAAGCTATGTTTAACTCATCCAGAGAGTCTTACAACTAGTGGTGTATCTATATTGAATGGCTTAAAGTTAGCTCTTGGTCAAGATGTACCGATATTTGGTGGTTTAGCAGGCGATCAGTCCAGATATCAAAATACATATCAATTTTTTCAAACAGAAGTATTAAGTGATTCTGTACCAATTCTGCTTTTTTCCGGCACAATATTGTTTTCTCACGGTGTTGCAAGTGGTTGGCATCCCATCGGTCAAACAAGCCAAGTGACTAAGGTAGATAAGAACATACTCTATGAAATAGATGGTAAGCCAGCTTTAGATTTTTATCATCATTATCTAGGTTTACTTCCTCCTTCAATGGAATATCCTCTAGCAGTATTTGCTCACAATGGAGACAACTTTTATATAAGAGCGCCTATTGCTTACAATCAAGAATCTGGTAGTATCACCTTTTTTGCAGATATTCCAGATGGAGCTGTGATTCAAATTGCAGAAGCAGGTTATGAAGATATTTTGGCAGCTTCCAAAGCATCATTCATGAATGCCTTAGATAATTATCTAGGTGTAGAGCCAAGTGCTGTTTTATTTTTTTCATGTGTAGCTCGTCGGCAAATACTTGGTACGAGAGCAAAAGAAGAGTACCAGAATACAAAACTCTGTTTGGACTACCATTTACCTGGCTGTGGATTTTATTCTTATGGAGAAATTGCTCCTATAGATAAAATTAGCCAGACACAATTTCACAATGAAACTTTTGTAACTTTAATTTTGGGAACTCGGTAAAAGCTGATGGAAATTGTGGATTACCAAAAAGAAATTAAGGAACTAAAAAAAGCGAATAGAATTATCCAAAAGCAATTAGAGCGTTCTGAGGCAGATCGGGTAAAATTAGAAGAGACAAATGAAAAAAAAGAATATTTGCTCAGGAAAGTAATTGCTGAATTAAAGGAATATCAAAATAATTTAGAAGAAAGAAGTAATGAATTAGAGATGATGCTTCTTAATCTTCAGATAATGCAGAATAAAATGTCTAGTTTAGGAAGTCTTGTTGCAGATGTAGCTCATGAAATTAACAACCCAGTTGGTTTTATAGCAGGTAATCTGACTCCGGCTCAAGAGTACATTCAAAATTTGTTACATCTGATCGATCTCTATCAGCAAACTTATCCTGAAACATCTCAAGAAATTCAAGAGACAATCAAAGTGATGGATATAGAATATATATGTGAGGATTTACCTAAGCTTATTTCATCAATGAAGGAAGGCACCGATCGTATTTCTAATATTAGCAACAGCTTGCGAAATTTCTCTAGAGCAGATACAGAATATAAAGTTTTATTTAACCTTCATGAAGGTATTAATAACACTCTCATTATTCTCAAGCACCGTTTGAAAGATAATAATATTCGTCCTGCTATTCAAGTAGTTCAAAATTATGGTGAGCTTCCTCCTTTACAATGCTTTCCAGGACAACTCAATCAGGTATTTATGAATCTGTTGGCAAATGCAATTGATGCTTTAGAAGAATCTAATTATGGATTGAGTTTTGATGAAATTAAAAAACATCCTAATCAAATTACCATTCATACTGCTAGTGCCAAAATTGAAGATATAAATCACGCATTGATTAGGATTCAAGATAATGGCGTAGGAATATCGGCTGACATCCAGAAAAAAATGTTTGACCATTTATTTACAACAAAACCTGTGGGAAAAGGAACAGGATTAGGATTATCAATTGCTTATCAAATAATTGTTCAAAAACATAGGGGAACTCTAGAAGTAAAATCTGTGTTAGGAGAAGGTTCTGAGTTCATCATCAGCATTCCCATCTCTTAAAATAGTAAATCCATCAATTTTTAAAATTAATTTTATTTAAAAAAGATTCAATTTCAAGACCAGGAACTGTTGCAACGACAAGATTCAGCAATTTTGATAGCGATCGCAACTTCTTGGAAATATAAGCAAACACGAAATTCTCTTAAGAAAGATATCAAGCAGTTACTTTATGGGTATTTTGGGGAACTCTATAACTGTAGTTCCAAGATTGTACCCTTAAAATTTATGACTAATGCACTTAATCATTCGATAGCTACGCTTAATCTTTCTTTAGAACGCGATATATTTTTACGTACACTAATCAGAGAATTATCTGGCACTTTGCAGGATGTAGTTGGCTTAGAAGAAGCTTCTGGATTTATTAGTGTAGTTGGTGAAAGGATGGCTAAACAGCTTGACCAAGATTACAAATCCGCCCTGGAAGTCTCTAAACTTTCCCGTAAGCAGGTCGCTGATGTCTTGATTGATTTAAAAAAACGAATTCAAGGCGATTTTTATATTATTGAGCAGGATGATGAAAAAATTGTCTTTGGCAACCGCATCTGCCCTTTTGGGGAAAAAGTTCTAGATCGCCCTGCCATGTGTATGATAACTTCAAACGTTTTTGGGACGATCGCAGCTAATAATCTGGGATATGCGAAAGTAGAATTGCAAGAGACCATAGCACAGGGTGCTTCTGGATGTAGAGTGATTGTTTACTTAAAATTTACAGAAGAGGCAGAAGATGCAGAAGGTAGAGAATACTTTAGAGGACTAGAATCTGTGTAAACTCTTCATTGTTAAAACAACCCTAATATACAAGCTTGAGTGCAGATATGTAAATTAGAATCGAACCATGAAATTGGAAGCCTTATGACTCCTGAACAATTTCTTGAATTTGCCAGAGTTTTACCAGAACCTTTACTCCTGGTGAGTGGAGACGGTCAGTTGTTAGCTACCAATCAACCAGTAGCAGAGATGCTGGGGTTACGCCGTCAAGAACTGCCAGGAAGAATGCTATTTGAACTTGTAACTCAGTCTACTGAGGATGTTGTTAAGTATCTGCAAGCTTGTTCAAGTAGTAGAGCAATGGTTATTGGCTCTTTGACTTTACGAAATAATGATGGACAAACATTAATATGTCGTAGCCAAGGAGCCGTTATTCAACCTTGGTCTCCTGGATCTTCAGCTTTAATTCTCTTACGCTTAGAAAATAGAAATTTAGCCAGCAATAATTTTCTTCTTCTAAACCAGAAAATTGATGAGTTAGCAAGAGAAGTGCAAAGACGTAAAGAAGCAGAGGAAGCACTCAAGGAAGCTAATCAAGAGCTAGAAATTCGGGTTGAGGAGCGTACCAATGCTTTGCAAGAAACACTAAAGGAACTACAACTTACCCAAACTCAGCTTATCCAAGCCGAGAAAATGTCTAGTTTAGGACAGATGATCGCTGGTATTGCTCATGAAATTAATAACCCCGTGAGTTTTATTTATGGGAACCTTCACCACGCCCATAAATACACTCATGATTTACTGAAATTGGTGCAAATTTATCAACAAGTTTGTCCAAATACTCCCGAAATCCAAGAGGAACTAGAAGAAATAGACTTAGAGTTTCTGATTCAAGATATAGCTAAACTCTTTCAGTCAATGACAGTGGGAACAGAGCGAATTCAGGAAATTGTTAAATCGCTACGTAACTTTTCCAGACTCGATGAAGCCGAACTTAAGGAAGTTAATATTCACGAAGGAATTGATAGTGCTTTAATGATTTTGGAGCATCGACTGCAAGCTAGGCATGAGTATCCAGAAATTCAAGTTATCAAAAAATATAGTCAACTACCCAATGTAATTTGCTATCCTGGTCAACTTAACCAAGTATTCATGAATATTCTTGCTAATGCTATTGATACACTGGAGACGTTGGCAGCCAATTCACAAGTAACTGACAATCAAAAGCAGATAAATAATCATCCCCAAATTAAAATCAAAACTGAGGTAATCGATGAAAAATGGATAGGGATTAGTATTGCTGATAATGGTTTGGGAATAAATGAACAAGTTCACTCAAAGGTATTCGATCCGTTTTTCACTACTAAACCTGTGGGTAAAGGCACGGGACTAGGACTATCTGTAAGCTATCAGATTATAGTTGAAAAACATGGCGGACAACTTAGCTGTTTTTCTGTTCCAGGGAAAGGCGCAGAATTTGTTATCAAGATACCTATTAACTCAGCCTCATAAAGTTTAAGTTATAGCAATCTTATATAAGGTTGCGCTTTATTTTAGTAAAGTTCTATAAGCACATCTTCATACAGTAAGATGATAAAAAAATACAATGGCTTGTGATTAACTGAGATACAAAACGTATGACTCAAAATCAGATATAAATAATTTATATCTCCTGCCTCCAAACCTGTAGCTTTGTACTTTATGCAAAAAAACTGCTGTATGACAAACGCCTGTCTGCTAATCAGCAAACAGGCGTTTCTTTGATGACAAAGTTGTACTGAGACTCGGTTAAATCTTAGCGGTAGAATCAACTGAGGGTTGAGACTGACTAACCGAATCTAACTTTGGCAAAAGCAGTAGATTTTGTGCTTTGACATTACTGTTGATTGTTGCTTGCAAAAATGCGGTATTGGAGATGGAATTGTTCGCCAATGTAAACAGTGGATTCGACAAAATTCCTGCTATGGAAGTAGCAATTAATGTTACCACCAACCCGACTTGCAAGGGTCTTAGCCCAGGCAAATCCCAACGTACTTGTGGATAATTCTTCACCGCGTCGGACATTTCATGGGGTTCTTTGACTACCATCATCTTAACTACGCGAATATAGTAGTAGATGGAGACGACGCTGGTAACTAAGCCCAGCAAGACTAACCAATAAAGTCCTGCTTGCCAACCAGCCCAGAATAGGTAAATCTTGCCGAAAAACCCAGCCAATGGTGGAATACCACCCAAGGAAAGCAGGGCGATACTCAACGCCAGTGTTAGGAGTGGGTCTTTTTGATATAAACCAGAGTATTCGGCAATCTGGTCGGTTCCTGTCCGCAGTGAGAACAGGATGATGCAGGTAAAGCCACACAGGTTCATGAACAAGTAAACCAGTAGGTAAAATATCATACTGGCATACCCTGCTTGTGTCCCAGCAATCAAGCCAATCATCACAAACCCAGCTTGGGCAATGGATGAATAAGCTAGCATTCGTTTCATGCTGGTTTGAGCTAGGGCGACTACGTTACCCAAAATCATGCTCAGAACGGCTAGAGCAGTGAAGACAAACCTCCACTCGTCAGCAACAAGGGGGAAGGCTGTTGTCAGTAAGCGGATGGCTAAGGCAAACCCAGCTGCTTTGGAACCGACAGATAAAAAGGCGATGACTGGGGTGGGAGCGCCTTCGTAAACATCTGGTGTCCACTGGTGGAAAGGTGCGGCAGAGATTTTAAAGCCAATCCCTGCGATCGCAAAAACTAAGGCAATCACTAAACCTAAAGATTGTCCCACTTTTGCTGTGGCAATGCCATTTGCGATCGCACTTAGTTCAGTTTGTCCTCCAGATAATCCATACAGCAGTGATACACCGTACAAGAATATTGCTGTACTGGAAGCTCCAATTAACAAGTATTTCAGCGCCGCTTCATTGGAGCGGGGGTCACGCTTGGTATAACCTGTTAGCAAGTACGAGGAAATACTCAGGGTTTCTAGGGAGATGAAAATCATCACCAACTCACTAGCCCCGGATAAAAACATCCCTCCAAGAGTAGCACTCAGCAAAATAGCGATGAATTCGGCTAAAGGAGTGCCGCTTTGCTCGACGTAGCGAATTGACATCAGTATAGTGACAGCCGCAGACAAGGCAATGATGCCGCGAAAGACGATACTCAGGTCATCACCATTAAAGCCACCGGTAAAAGAGATGGGATTAGGATTGTCCCATTGAAAATATAGGGCGACAATCGAAGCAAGTAAACCTGCGATCGCTAGATATCCAATCCAGCGTGCGGATGTACGCCCCAAAATCAAATCAACAATCAAAACCCCCAAGAGGGTGAGAATAACAATCCCCTCTGGTAAAATCGTTCCAGCGTTCAACTGGGATGCAATATTAGCAAAATCCATGAGATGTATAGGTTTTGGCGATTAGACATTAAGGCTAACTCTGTTCACTCTAGCAAGTTTTCTAATTCCCGGACTACCTCTTTGAACAAGAGCTTAATATTTCACATTAGCAAAATTCGATCGAGAGGCGGTGCTAGAAGCTCTTAGGCTTTATCTGGACTAGGGGAGTCACAGTAAGCTAATAATTTCCGGTAATACAGCACTTTGTGTAACGGTTTGGTACAGTAGTTGAGAAGATAAAAGTAAAAAATCAGATGAAACCCTACTCAGTAGACCTGCGGGAGAAAA
>NZ_JBALBW010000051.1:0-6788 GCF_036919895.1 Nostoc sp. | reverse complement strand
AAATCCAATGATCTACTCTTTTTTATCAAACCCAGACTCCACAATACTTTCAGGCTATCTTGCCCCTGGTGACAGCTTCGCTATATTTACCCCTACATTCGCCGTATGGAAAAGTTTATGGACGAATTAGTTTGGATGTCAACTGTCCTGAAATATGGGCGACAAGAGGTCAGCTTGGAGAAAAAAGATAATATTCAAGTTAACACCCATGCCAGTAAACCCTGCCCGGAATTAGCTGCTCGGATGGGTGCAGATGTAATGGATACCGTCCTGCAAGTAAGTCGTAATACCCAGACTGGTGAGGTGAAAGCTACCCTAGTTACTTGAGTTCCAATTTTGCTTGACTCTAGAACACCAATAAAGTATCGCCGCAACATTCAAGAGAAGAAACTGCACTTGATGCGATCGCAGTTCTACAAAATTTTATAGCTCTGCGTCCAGATGCGCGTGAAGCTTTGTGGCAGCCGTCGGCTGCCAAGCAATATAGGTTCGTTTTGCTGGATTAAATAATCCTCAACATTCTTCTTGACAAATTAACGTACTTCTTTAAGAGTATCAATTTGCTTGGTAAACAACTCAGTGAATAAACTAATTACAGTTCGTTCTTCGCGTACTTTGATATTGGCACTGATTGACATACCTGATTGCAAATTCACATTTTTACCCTTAATTACTAAAGATTGTTTATCCAAATGCAGCTTTGCCGGAAACCGATAAAACTGATGTGTTTGGTCTGGCGGTAATGCATCTGAACCTATCCCCATCACTTCCCCTTTGATATCGCCAAATTCGCTGTAAGGAAAGGAGTCAATTCTGATATCTACCTTCATACCTTTTCGCACAAAACCGATATCTTTGTTAGTGATAAAAACTTCAGCTATGTACTTTTCATTCGGGACAATTTGCAGTAGTTTTGTCGTCGGAGTAGCCACAAATCCAGGGTTTTTTGCTTGTAAATCGAAAACTGTTCCGGCGACAGGCGCACGAAGTTCTTGATATTTAACGTTTAACTGTGATTGAGATATTTTACTATTGACATCTGCCAAACGCTGTTCATTATCTAAGATAACTTTCATGAATTGGCTATCGATTGCAGCAATCCGCTGTTTGTTATCAGCGATCTTATCCAAAACGTTTTTATCAGAAACAGCCACCGTATTACTTAACTCTTGTTGTCCTTTTTCGATATCAAACTGGAGGCGTTTTGCTTCTTCACCTAGTTGTGCTACTTCCGCCGTGCGGTTTTGGACTTCTTGTTGCTGATTGAGATACTGAAGTTGAGAAATACCACCTTCTTCTGCTAATATCTTCAGTTTCGCTAAAATCCCCTCTTGAATAGCTAAACTTGATTTACTATCTTCCAGTTTAAATTGATTTTGACTAAGTTGCTTCCTGGTTTTTTCCACTTCCAATTGCGCCGCAGCAGACCGAGAATCTAATTCTTTCTTGGCAACTTGTAGACGTTGTTGCTCATCAATTCCTAGCGTAGAATCTTTGCCAGAATTTCTTAATTGAGTCCGTAATAAGTCATTTTCTGCTACTATTGCTGCCCGACTTTTCAGCAGGAAAGTAGTTTCTTGTGGTAAATTACCGCGCAAATATAACAGTTCTGTTCCTGTGGCAGTACTTGCACTCATCAATCGACGATAAATCTGGTTTTCTTTAATTAAGGCAACGCGAATTTTATTCAAAGAATTTAATTCAGCAACTGAAGCGATAGAATCAAAAGTCAGTAACAAATCTCCTGCTTTTACTGCTTGTCCATCTTTAACATTAACTGTTTTCACTACTCCACTAACAGGAGCCTGGACTTCTTTAACTGTCCCTTCCGGCTTTAATTGCCCTGTTGCTGGCACTACTTGCTCAATTTTTGCAAAATAAGCCCAAGCAATTCCAAAACAGGCTAACCCAATCAGAGTAATCATGATTGTCCGTGACCAAACTGGAGATTGGCGTAAGACAATTGATTGCTCAAATTCCTGACTACTTGAGTTAATTAAAGACTCTTGAGCAGCTTTCTGTTGTTTTGTAAGTACCGGTGAATCTTGCTTGACTCCATTTTTCTGATTACCGTTTTTCTGATTGCCGTTGAGGTGATTCCCATTAAGTTGAGTCATAATGATTTTGGATTTTGGATTTTTTGTAGAATGTGCAATGTTTACTGATGCCGAAAAGCTTGATTTTAATATACCCACCTACTATTATTGCTACATCTATGGGATATTGGTCAAACTGAAAATCCTTTGATGCCATGCCCCCAGCAATGACTAATTATAAGTTCACATCTTGTTGCTGATATAGGTAAAAATAATGACCTTTCGTAGCCATTAGTTCTTGATGGCTACCTTGTTCTATAACCCTGCTATTATCCATCACAACAATCATGTCTGCATTACTCACGGTGTTTAATCGGTGGGTAATAAAAAATACTGTATCCCCCTTAAATGCTTTGGCTAAATTGAGACATATTTGCCGTTCTGTGGGATAATCTAGGGCGCTGGTGGCTTCATCTAAAACTAATAATTTTGGTCGTTGTAAAACAGAGCGAGCGATCGCAATTCTTTGTCTTTGTCCACCTGAAAGTGCAGAACCCCTTTCTCCCACCCGTGTGTTGTAACCATTGGGCAAGTTCATGATAAACTCGTGGGCGCAGGCAACCTGAGCCGCTTCGATAATTTCTTCGGTTGTCGCATCGGGATTCGTCAGAGCAATATTTTCTTGAACGCTACCGTCAAACAACAACGTTTCTTGGGGAACTACGCCTATTTGTCGTCGCAGTGAATAAAGTTCTACTTTGGCAATATCATAACCATCAATCAAAATTCTGCCGGACTCGGTTTCATAAAGTCTCAGCAGTAATTTCATCATTGTACTTTTACCAGATCCACTTTGGCCGACGATGCCGATAAATTTCCCTGGCTCGAATTCGAGGTTGACGTTGGAAAGTTGCAGAGGCCCACTCGTCCCAAATCGGAAGGAAACATTTTCGTATTTTACGGCTCCCTTAATTGTCGGTAAGGGGATATTGTAGCGGTCTGTTTCTCCTTCTTGTGGCGTATCGACAATATCGCTTAAACGTTCCAGAGATAAGGCTGTTTCTTGGAAGCTTTGCCAAAGTTGAGCTAAACGTAATATTGGGCTGGTGACGTAACCAGATATAATCCTAAAGGCAATTAGTTCGCCTAAAGTTAATTCTTGTTTCAGTACCAAATAAGCTCCTACCCACAAAACTAGTAAACTGCTGAGTTTGTTGAGAAAGTTGCTGGTGGAGTTAGCGAGGGTGGAAGTTACAACTGTTTTAAAACCAGCGGCGACAAACCGAGCGTAACGCTCTTGCCAAGAAAACCGCGATCGCAATTCAATATTTTGGGCTTTTACGGTTTGAATTCCTGACATCACCTCTACTAAATAAGATTGAGTTTCGGCGTTGCGTTCGGCTTTGGCACGTAACTGTCTGCTAATGGTGGGAGAAGCAATTAAGGTGATGACGATAAACACTGGAATCGTGCTTAAAGCTACTAAGGTAAGTGGCCAACTGTAAATCAGCATCACACCGATATAGACCACCGAAAATAGAGCATCTAACCCTACTGTTAAGGCAGTACCCGTCAAGAATTGGCGAATATTTTCTAATTCGTTGATGCGGGTTGAAAGTTCTCCCACTGGTCGGCGTTCAAAGTAGCGCAGGGGTAAACGTAGTAAGTGGTCGATAATTTGCGACCCTAAGCCCATATCAATCCGGTTAGTGGTATCGACAAATAAGTAGGTTCTTAAGGTTGTCAGGACTGCTTCAAATATCCCAACTACTAATAACAAAATCCCCAAAATATGTAGTGTGCCAATACTATTTTGAGTGATTACTTTGTCGATGATTAACTGAACTACCAGAGGATTTGCCAATGCTGCTAACTGCACGAAGAAGGAGGCAATAAAGACCTCTATTAACACTCGGCGGTGCTTTGACAAATAGGGTAGAAACCACCTTAAACTAAAACGTTCTTGGGGTGTTTGGTTGGTAGCAGTGAGTAGTAATACTCTAGTTTGGGGTGGAAAGTTGGTTGGATCGACATCTAATTGTTCAACTAATTGAGCCGGTTTACAGCGGACAATTCCTTTGGATGGGACACCCACAACCATCGTATTTGCATCGGTGGCATATAAAACTGCAAAGTTATCACCATAGCGAATCAATGCTGGTGTTGGTATGCGTGTCACTGATGCAATTGGTATTTCTATTAATTGCGCCTTAAGTCCGATTAATTCTGCCAGGTAAGCAGTCACTTGAAAGGATATAGTCCCCTGACGTTTGACTTGCTCGGTTAAAATGCGGCGAACTACTTCTCGACGAAATGGCATTTCTAGGTGCTTGGCGACCATTTGGAAGCAGGCGAAGGCTGTATTTAGTTCTCCTTTACCACTAAAAAATGGGTATTTTTGTTTTGACGAACTCTGTGAGGTCTGGGGGGCTGTCTGGGGAACTATTTCGTCTGATGCGTAGGGAATAATATCTAGGTCGTCGGCGCTATCTCTATCTACTCTGGTTTCTGTTACTGCAAGTTCTATCTCATGGCTGTCTTGCAATATCAAATTTGACGGATGTATACCAACTAAGCGGGCGGGGTTTTGACCGATAACCTGAATTTTGTCTCTGTCATCTTCTGATTCTAGGCGATCGCCAGGTGAGAAATTCGCTACTGTGCTACCGCCACTTAAAAACCAGACGCTTTCGCTATCCAGTTGGTTTAATGCTGTTTTTCCTGGTGTCAGGTAATGGACTTTCGCCTGTGGTAAGGCGTTTTCTGTGACTTCTCTGAGATTTAAGGTAGCGATCGCTTGCTTTTGCCAGTAGGAACAAAGAATATCGAAAACTTCAATCAAATAACTGCGGTTCTTGCGGGCTTCGGCAAAAGCTGGGTATGAAGCGAGAAAACTAAAATATGCCGATGCACTCAAGGTTAAACATACTACTTCGGTGGAGGCGATCGCAGTTTCACAGGCGACATCGCGCAACAAACCAACTTCGCCGACAATTTCTCCCGGTTGTAGCAATTTTAGGGTGATTGGCATTTGCGTCTGGGGATCGTATCCCAAGAGGCGCACTTGTCCCTCATAAATGATCGTGATGCGTTCCGGGAGACTTTCTTTACCGATGATTTTCTGACCGATCCGATAGCGAAATGCTTGCAGTTGGTCTGATAGATTAGCGATCGCTCCTTCGGGTAAGCGATCGAACCCTTCTAGGGTGGTGATAAATTCGACAAAAGTGTTCTTTATATAAGTCATATAAAACAAATCAAAATGAGGAATTAAGTTGAAAATATTAGGGAGTATCTCTTTTACTAACAGTGGCAGTGTCTGCTTTTATGCCAGCAGTGGTAAGACTTCTGTGAAATCCAGGTGCCTAAATATGTAAAATTACAGAGGTGAGTTCGTCTAATTACAGACCTGTATTTATATCAGATGGTTAGGATTGTTATGCGTTTTTCAAAATAAAGTATAGTCTAAATGGATCGAGGACAAGTTATCACTTGGTTAACGGCACATAATTTATACAAATTTAAAATCAATATTTAGCATTGCAAATATGCAAGATGGATACTTATTCTCAAACTAATACAGATAAACGCGGTTGTTAAATTTAGCGTTGCATATTTCAATTTATGATAACCAACTTGAAAGTATCACAGATGCTTTCCTAAGTAAATACCCTAATTAAGAATTATGTAATGAAAAACTTTAAATTTCTGAATTATTTTTTACAAATTCTTGAGTATGGGGATTGACAATATCACTTATGGTGAAAGACAGTGAGGTTTCCTTGATAAACAGCGCTATACCCGATTTATGAAAGAATTCTCCATCACTTTTTTTGTAGCTTAATTTCATAAAAATTAACTGGAAAAGTAAAGGTGAAGATTTTATAATCCTAGATGAATCAACTATTAAATTTATGAAGTAAAGACAATAACTGCCTTCAGTAAATTTACTAGTTTAATTAATCGGGAGTCTATTTAATCGCCACACACAAAACAACCCCACCCCGCAACCGGGACGAGGTTGTTTGATTTTGCTAACTAATTATTTGCGTTTAATATCAGACAGTAGCACTGACACTCAATTTTACCTGAACTATCACATCGTTGTAATCTTTGTCACCACCATTTGGTAGATCCTCAAAACCAAAGGTGTTATTTCCTAACAATCGAATGTGATCTACCTTATCTGAGTTAGCACCCAAGAATGAGAAGTAAACCTTCTTATTATCCTTACCCTTGAGAATAGCATCGGGTTTACCATCCACAATAATAAATGGTGCAAACAAAGAATTCGGCCCGAAGGTGCCAGTGTAATTTGCAGTCCCTTGGTTGTCCACCGCCAAGTCAATACCTGCAACGCGCCCACGCACAGCAGCTTCGGCGTAACCAGCCTGTCCAACGAGAATATCTGCTTTGCCATCACCATTAGTATCAATACCACCATTTTCATCAGCCACTCGATAGAAGCCGACAAAGTTGTTGTAAGACGCTTCTCTGTTGACTGCAAACTCAGCTGTTACTGATTGTGTCACACTTCGTAAATCAATCAGTTCACCTTGAGATTTTCCTTGCAAACCAGTACCTAAAGATACCTCTTCTTCTGTTGTCTGAACTGTCACAACAAAATCCTGGAAGTTGAGAGAAAACCCTTCTTCTTGTGCAATACCTTAGCCAAAATAAGAGGATGAGGAGAGAGGGCCGATGTAGTAGAGTTATTGTCTCTCACAACGACAACTCAAAAACCACAATCAG
>NZ_JBALBW010000050.1:0-25877 GCF_036919895.1 Nostoc sp. | reverse complement strand
GGACTGGGTACTGGGGACTGGGGACTGGGGACTGGGGACTGGGGACTGGGGACTGGGGACTGGGGACAAGGAGAATTATTTCTTCTAACCTGTAACTTATGCCTCTACCCTTTTTTTTAGAAACTTTTACCGTCAGCGAACGTCACAAGAGTAAACTAATATCTGAGTTATTTCTTAGGGTCATCAAAAAGTCAGACAGTTGACATCTTGCACCATTCTCAATAACTGTAAGGTAGATACTGCCAATCCCCAGTCCCCAATCCCCAATCCCTAGAGTCCTCTAAAAAAGGGGCGAGATTTGGGTAATATAAAGTAGCTATCTTTTCTGCATGGCAGATCCTCAAAGAAAAGCTTTCTTTGTTTTACCCCTTGGAGATATTTCTATGCTGACTTTAAAAATCGCTGTTTATATTGTTGTTGCCTTCTTCGTTACTATCTTCATCTTCGGATTTTTGTCGAACGATCCTGCTCGTAACCCCGGCCGTCGGGACTTAGAGTAAAAGGGCGATAAATCATCCGCGACTTTGGAAGGCGGAAAATACTAAACGCCACGGAAACTTACTAAGCGAAATTTAGTAAGTTTCTTTCTCCAGGTAGCTTGCTGTAGGTAGCAGAAGGCGACAGTCGGAAGGCAGAATGTATAGTTTATCCTTCCGTCCGTCATTTGGCTGTTTGTTAGCCCGATTTTGCTCACTTATGCTTCATCCAGTTCTGCCACCCAATCCGCCTCCTATCCTCGAATCTTTACAACCTGTAAATCCCACCGTATCTGCTCGTCATACAAAGTTTCTTTCAGTTGGAGAAACTGGAATACAGGAAAAGACAGACAAATCCAAGCAGTCCAAAGATTTGGCTGAGTTGGCAATTGCGGATGACAACAAGAGTCATTCGCAATTGCCAACTCCGACAAACTCAACTCAGGATGACTTGGTAGTTGTGGAAACTCCTTCTGTACCCCATCCACCAGAAACCTTTCCACCAGAAATTTCCCCCATTACTGGCTCTGGAAGTGCTGGACTTTTGGGGCAATCACTGGTTGTTGGCTATCCCACGCAGGAGGTTAAAACCTCTAATAACCAAGATAAAGAAGACACAAAGAAAAGTTCAAGCAGCGACGTTCGGCGCTCGGAACTTCTCCTCAGAGCGGCGTTACGCAAACGGGAGAAGGAAAGAGAAGCTACTGCATTGCCAATAAAAGTTGGAGCGGAGGCTTCTCTAGATATAAGATGCGAACCTTCTCAAAAACTTAGTGAGCGATGTCTGACGACAAGCCGCTCCGCGTCTACGCTAAATCCCAACTATGTTGCTGGAGAAAAACAAAACTTTTTGGACTCTCCACGATTTAGCTATGGAGTTTCCCCAAATCCCCTGGTTGCCCAATCTCCCCTTCCCCTTCAAATTGCCCCAAGTGTTACGAACAACAAGTTAGTCACATCCAAGGCGGAAACTTTAGCTGAGAAGTTAACCCAGCTAAAACAGCAAAGTGATATTATTACTGCGCCACAGTCTCCAAAAAACAACAATATCTCCGTATCTGCTGCCGATCTTGCACCAAGTTCTGAATCAGTAAAACATTTTATAAAATTTCAGTCTCGTAACCCGACAAAGCAACTCTCAACACCGCTCACTGTAGAATTCAGTTCCCAAGTCGAACAACAAGCTCAAACAGTAACCCCTACACCAAAAGTAAATACCACCAATCAGCCAAAAGCGCCTACTAGCACACCGCCAGCCAAACCGAGAATTGTAGAAGTCACTTCAGATCGGCAAGAGTATGACGAGCAACGGCGAATTATTACAGCTGTAGGTAATGTAGTAGTGCGATTTGATGGAGCGGTGGTAGATGCCGATCGCTTGCAAGTCAATTTGGACAACTTGATTGCTGCGGGGGAAGGCAACGTAACTTTAACACGGGGCGATCAGATACTGCGTGGACAACGCTTTACCTATAACTTTGTTCAAGATAGTGGGGAACTGCTAAATGGTAGAGGAGAAATTTATGTACCCTCAGCACAAACAGATTTAGCTTTCTCACCCACAAATGTCACTGCTGGTGGAGTGCCAAAACGTCCACCGAGCGATCGCATTAGAGCCAATCAGCCCCTTTCGGGTGTGAGCAGCCCTGGACAGATTGATGTGGCATTTGGTGGTCAGTCCGATGCTAGCAACATCCCACCCCCGAAAGCAGGGGGTGCAGTCAATCGACTCAGGTTTGAAGCTGAACATATTGACTTCTATCCCCAAGGTTGGCAAGCAAGGGATGTTCGCATCACCAACGATCCTTTTTCGCCACCAGAACTAGAGTTGCGTGCAGATACAGTAACTCTGACGCGAGAATCACCCTTGGTAGACCGGATTAGGACACAGAAGCAGCGTTTGGTATTGGATCAAAGCGTCTCCTTACCAATTCCGTTGAATGAGCGGACTATTGACCGCCGGGAGCGGGACGTTACACCTGCGATAGTTTCCCCCGGCTATGATGGAGAAGATCGGGATGGTTTGTATATTGAGCGTGGCTTTCCACTGATTGATACAGAGAAGACAAGCTGGACGATTACGCCTCAGTTGCTACTACAAAGGGCTGTGCAAGAAGGCACGGGTGATTTAGGCGCACTCTTTGCTGTAAAGACAAAGATAAATTCTGTTTTGAGTCCACGAGCCGTAATTGAGGGAACTGGTCAGTTAACTAGTTTTAACTTAAACAAGGTGGAAGACAATTTGCGAATAAATTTGGGATTGCGCCAGATAGTAGGCGATCGCCTTCCCCATGTGTTAAATGTGCAATATAATTACCGGGATCGGCTCTACAACGGTACTCTCGGCTTTCAAACTGTCCAGAGCAGTTTGGGCGGCGTGATTACCTCTCCTGTAATTCCTTTAGGCAAAAGTGGCATCAACCTCACTTATCAAGCAGGCGCTCAGTATATCGATGCCAATACCGATCGCCAAGACTTGCTAGAACCAATCCGCGAAAACGATCGCATCTCACTAGGTCGTTTCCAAGCCAGTGCTTCCCTCAGTAGAGGGCTATTGCTATGGCAAGGAAAACCATTACCACCCACTTCCAGCCAGGGATTACGATACACGGCTAGACCTGTTGTTCCTTACTTGCAAGCGATCGCTGGTCTTACAGGCACTAGCAGTTATTACACCAATGGTGATAACCAAAGCACCCTAACTGGTACAATTGGCTTAGTTGGGCAAATCGGTCATTTTTCTCGACCTTTTTTAGACTATACCGCCTTTAATGTTAGTTACTCTCAAGGCTTAAACAACGGATTATCTCCCTTTTTGTTCGATCGCTCCGTTGATAACAAGGTGTTAAGCGCTGGGATATCACAGCAAATCTACGGGCCTTTTCGCTTAGGCTTTCAAACATCTGTTAACTTGGATACAGGTAGAGAGACAAGCACTGACTACATTTTGGAATATAGCCGTCGCACCTATGGCATCACCTTGCGTTACAATCCGGTGTTGCAGTTAGGTGGCTTCAGCATCCGAATTAGTGATTTTAACTGGGGTGGTGGCACCGATCCATTTTCTGATGTGAAGCCAGTAGTAAACGGTGTGCAACAAGATAATTAATGAGAAAGATTAAACCAATTTATTCGCCTGAAATGAGTACAGATATGGAATTCTAAATTATAGATTATAACTCCTGAATTATTTTCTGATAAAAGAATTTTTGATTTTACAGACAGACATTAATTATGTATGTTAATCAAAAATTTTCAATAGTTACTTTATGGTAACTACTTTACTTTAGTAACTAGTTACTTTTAGTATCTGATGTAATGCTTTGAAATTTAGATCCAAAAAATGTAAAAGCAGTAAATACTAGCTAATCAGGAGATATTTGGTGGTAAATATTCTACATATTGATTCCAGCCCACGTGGTGAACGATCGCACTCACGAGAACTATCTAAAGAATTCGTCAGTGCTTGGAGGGCAGTACATCCTGAAGATGCGATCGCCTATCGAGATTTAGGGCATCACCCAGTTCCTCACGTTGATGAAGCTTGGATTGCGGCGGCATTTTCACCACCAGAAACCCATACCCCAGAATTAGCTGAGGCAATCAGAATTTCTGACGAACTGGTTGATGAGTTTTTGGCAGCCGATCGCTACATCTTTGGAGTGCCAATGTACAACTTCAATATCCCTTCCACTTTTAAGGCTTACATCGATCAAATTGTTCGTATTAACCGGACTGTTGCCCTAGATGCTCAAGGTTTTAAAGGGTTAGTCGAAGGTAAAAAGGCAGTTATCATTACAGCCCGTGGTGGTGACTTTAGCCCGACCTCCCCTGCCGTTGCTTATGATTTCCAAGAACCCTACCTACGGACGATTTTCGGCTTTATTGGAGTTACAGATATTCAATTTATTAACGCCAACAGACTCAACGAGGGTGATGCCCGTGCCCAATCTTTAGCAGAAGCACGGTCAGCAATTCAAGATGCGATCGCTCATTGGTAATTGGGCATTGAGTTATAGTTATTCTCCTTGTCCCTTGTCCCCTGCCTCTTCTTCAGGGTGATAACCGCTCAATTTTCCAAGTGCCATTATCTAAACGGCTATAGAATAAGCGATCGTGTAAGCGGCTAGAGCGTCCTTGCCAAAACTCAATTTCTGTGGGGATCACCCGTAAGCCTCCCCAATGAGGCGGTCGGGGGATCTCTTGATTTTCATATTTACTGTATAACTCCTGCAAACGTCGCTCCAAGACTTCTCGGCTTTCTATCACCTCACTTTGATTAGATACCCACGCACCCAGGCGACTGTTAGCAGGGCGAGTATCAAAATACTGGTCTGACTCAGTTTTGGAAACTTTTTCTACATACCCACAAATCCGAACTTGACGTTCTAGTTCTGCCCACCAAAAGACTAAAGCCGCCAGAGGATTTTCTGCCAGTTCTTGTCCTTTGCGGCTGTTGTAGTTGGTGAAAAAAGCAAAGCCGCGTTCATCAAAATCCTTTAGCAGCACCATTCTCGCCGAGGGCTTACCATCTGGTGTAACGGTAGCAATGGTCATAGCATTAGGTTCGGGGAGTTGCCCTGCTAAAGCCTGAACGAACCATTTTTTAAATTGGATAAAAGGATTGAGGTCTACTTCGAGTTCGCTTAAACCTTCCAAGGTGTAGTCTTTGCGGAGGTCAGCTATGGTTTTGTCCATTTTTATTTACTTCCTTACTATTCATATACACTTATGCTTTTATATATATCTCTTTGTTAAAAAAAACTATGATGATAAATAATTAGTGCCATTAATAATTTTACAAATCATCTCAGCAATATCTAAAATAGGTTGCATGAAATGCGCCGTTCGGCCTCCCTTAAACGCCTGTTAATTTATGGTCTGAGCGGTCCAATTATCGCTCTTAATGTCTGGCTACTATCCGTGCTTTGTCGCTACTTCCAGCATCCCCTTACCGTCTTGAGTATTGCGGCGATTTTGGCTTTTCTACTCAATTACCCGGTTAAGTTCTTTGAACGTGCCCAAATCACGCGCACTCAGGCGGTGATCGTAGTCTTACTTGCAACGCTTACCCTAGTCGGGATTCTAGGTGTTACTCTAGTGCCGTTGATCGTTGACCAAACAATCCAACTGTTAAATAAGATCCCTGATTGGTTAGGCGCTAGTCAAGCAAACTTAGAGCAGTTTGAGATGCTAGCAAAACAACGACGTTTGCCAGTTGATCTCAGGGTTGTAAGCAGTCAAATCAATGCCAATATTCAGAATCTGGTGCAACAACTAGCTTCTGGTGCAGTGGGATTTGCTGGAACATTGCTGTCAGGATTACTTGACTTAGTGTTAGTCATTGTGCTTGCATTTTATATGCTTTTATACGGCGATCGCGTTTGGTATGGTCTAGTCAATCTTTTACCCTCTAATATTGGAGAACCCCTTACCACATCCTTGCGCCTAAATTTCCAGAACTTCTTTCTCAGCCAGTTGTTGTTAGGACTGTTTATGGTGCTAACCCTGACACCAATTTTCTTAGTGATGAAAGTTCCTTTTGCCCTGTTGTTTGCCATACTAATTGGGATATCGGAACTTATTCCCTTTATTGGGGCATCTCTTGGCATTGGTCTGGTGACGATTTTAGTACTACTGCAAAATTGGTGGTTAGCAGTTCAAGTTGCCATAGCGGCAATTCTCATGCAACAGCTTAAAGATAACCTATTAGCTCCCAGGTTACTCGGCAACTTTATTGGGCTGAATCCTATTTGGATTTTTGTGGCTATTTTGATGGGATTTGAGATTGCTGGGTTGTTAGGGACGCTTGTTGCTGTTCCCATCGCTGGTACTATTAAAGGCACTTTCGATGCGATCAAAAGCGTTAAGCCGAGTGACTTTGTATCAACTGTTACTATTACTCATGACCCACCCCAAGATTGAAATGGCTGGTAAGCAGGGATTAAGGAGACAAATAATCTGGGAACTACAAGTATTTCCCCTTGTCCCTAATTCTCTTGTCCTCTTCCCATTTCCAATCCCAAATCCCAAAAGTTGCACATTCCGATCTCACAATTCACAATGGTGATTGATTACAAATTTCAGAGGATACTGCCAGCAGGCAATTCCTGATTAAAAAAAGTGCAAGCAAATGTCTAAAGCAGATGCTTTGCCTATAGTCAATGAGTTTACTGTTGAAGTTAAGGTCTTTTGATTCTCATTAATTAACTTAGAACCTGTTGATGGAAGCTTCCGAGCTATTAGAAACAATCACACACCTGATTTACCAAGCCGAACAAGGAGAAATAGACCCTTGGGATGTCCAAGTGATTGAGGTGATTGACCGTTACTTGGAACTGATGGCACCAGAGTCAATCGGAAGAGGCTATGAAGCGGATTTGTCTCAATCTGGACAGGCATTTTTGTCAGCATCAATGCTGGTATTGTTCAAAGCCAATACATTGATGGAATTATCAACAGTAGGAGATGCTCAAGATGGTGTATTAGATGATGCCCTAATGGAAGATGAAGACGGAATATCACATCAGGGTCATCGTCTACCATTAGAACGGCAATTGCGTCGTCGGGCATCGGCAATGCCACCACCAAAGCGCCGGGTGACTCTGCAAGAATTAATTAAGCAATTGCAGATTATGGCGAACCAGCTAAAACTGGTAGAAAAAGTTAGCAAGCCTATTCGTCCCAGACGGTTGCCTAGCGTCCAAAGTATGCGGGAGGCGCTGGAGTTAGCTCACCAGGAAAATCTGACGGAAGTAGCTGGAGAACTTGAACAAGTGTTGAATTTATCATCAAGGGGGCTAAATTCAGAGCGAAATTGGTTGAATTTAGAACAACTTGTAGAGTTGTGGACTGAGACAAAGCTTATCAACCAAAATGGGTCTGGACATGAGTCTAAACACAGTCATTTAGTTAGCGTTTTCTGGGCGCTACTACTACTTTCGGCTCAATCTAAAGTAGAGCTACTTCAAGAGGAGTTTTACCATGAGATTAAAATTCGGCTAATTACAGATTCAGCTAAGACTATTAACCCTTTTGAACAATCGATGAACTAAGAAAGTGAAAAGTGACCCTACAGATAATTTACAGATTTTTGATTCAGTCCCAAAATCCGAGTAGATTGAAGTCAGAGCATCAGAAAAATTGCAAGAGAGATTAAATAAATAGATGTTTTATTCACTCCTGCCAAACAGCAAAACTCCAATTTACAAATACTCGCTTTGTTAGGAGGATTTGCTGAACATTCTGTAATAATAGGACTCTTCCGCAATCCAGCTTCTAACGATGAAATCTGCGACTGTATTCTCAAACTATTAGAAGTCAAGGCTTTTCTGCAACGGGAATCTAAAGCTAATAGCACCAAACTACAATACCCGGATTTCTCACCACATCTCTCAAACCTTGTACTCTTGAGCAGGGGAGCAGGGGAGCAGGGGAGAGTTCAAATACCAAGTTCTTTCCCCTCTCTCTGCCCCTCTGCCCTCAAGCTTGTGAGAAATGCGGGAATAGTACTTACGCATTAAGAAATGTAGGGGCAATTCATGAATTGCCCCTACGGTTCTGAAACTAGATTATCTAGCTTTGGAATTATGCAAAAAGACGGTTGGTTATCAGGAGTACATTTTCTCCCCGGTTAAAAAGTCTTAATTCTCTCTTAGTCCACGGAGGTGGACTTTATTTGTGTAGTAGCGAATTCTATTTGCTCAATACTTTTCAAACACTAAAGTTTCAGTATAAAAAAATTGCAGTCAACAGATTACTCCTAAAGCTTTCAGCTATAAAAGTAAGCTAAACTTTGATAGCCAAGTATTGCCTAAAAATATTTCATAATTAAAGGGATAAAATCCCAATGGAGAACATAAAAATGCTGGAATCATATCGTAAACACGTTGCTGAAAGGGCAGCACTCGGTATTCCCCCCTTACCATTAGATGCGAAGCAAACCTCAGAATTATGTGAATTACTGAAAAATCCGCCAAAGGGTCAAGAGGATATATTATTGCATTTATTGAGCGATCGCGTTTCTCCTGGTGTCGATCCAGCAGCTTATGTCAAAGCTGGATTTCTCACTGCCATCGCCAAAAAGGAAATCACCTGTCCGTTGATTGCGCCCATAGAAGCGGTGCAATTGCTAGGGACAATGATTGGTGGTTACAATGTCCAATCTTTAATTGATTTGCTGCAATTGCCCACTGTATCCGTCTCCGACTCATCCGAAACACCTCTGGTAATGGGCGGACAAGGAAAAGAACCCATCGCCGCTTATGCCGCCAACGCCTTAAGCAAAATTCTTTTGGTGTATGACGCTTACCACGATGTTTTAGAGTTATCTAAAACCAATCCTTTCGCCAAACTAGTAATTGACTCTTGGGCGGAAGCTGAATGGTTTACCGTTCGCCCCACAGTACCAGAAGCGATTACTGTCACCGTTTTTAAAGTTCCTGGCGAAACCAATACCGACGATTTATCCCCCGCCCAAAGTGCTACGACTCGCCCAGATATTCCCTTACACGCCTTAGTGATGTTAGAGTCACGGCAACCGGGAAGTGTGGCAACCATTGCCGAACTAAAGAAAAAAGGGCATCCTGTAGCTTACGTAGGGGATGTAGTTGGTACTGGTTCCTCGCGAAAATCTGCCATTAACTCCGTATTGTGGCATACAGGAAATGATATCCCTTTTGTGCCAAACAAACGCGCTGGGGGTTATGTTTTAGGTGGTGCGATCGCGCCAATCTTCTTTAACACAGCAGAAGATGCCGGTGCTTTGCCTATTCAGTGCGATGTCACCAAACTAGAAACTGGCATGGTAATTACCATCCATCCCTACAAAGGCGAAATCACAAACGAAGCAGGTGAAGTCATTTCCACCTTTGACCTTAAACCTGATACCATCCTCGATGAAGTTCGCGCAGGTGGACGCATCCCCTTACTTATTGGACGTACCCTCACCGACAAAACTCGTCTTGCACTTGGTTTAGAACCCAGCACCGTTTTCACCCGTCCCCAGCAAGCCTTTGATACAGGCAAAGGCTACACCCTAGCACAAAAAATGGTCGGTAAAGCTTGCGGATTACCTGGTGTGCGTCCCGGCACATCTTGCGAACCCATCATTACTACCGTAGGTTCCCAGGATACCACAGGCCCCATGACCCGCGACGAATTGACAGAACTCGCCTGTCTTGGTTTCAGTGCAGACTTAGTAATCCAAAGCTTCTGCCACACTGCTGCTTATCCCAAACCAGTAGACATCAAAACCCATCACGAACTCCCCGATTTCTTTGCTTCTCGTGGCGGTGTCGCCCTCCGTCCCGGTGATGGTATCATCCATTCTTGGTTAAACCGGATGCTGCTACCCGACACCGTGGGAACTGGCGGCGACTCTCACACCCGCTTCCCCTTGGGAATTTCCTTCCCCGCCGGTTCTGGATTAGTAGCCTTTGCGGCGGCTTTGGGTGTCATGCCTTTAGATATGCCAGAGTCAGTTTTGGTAAGATTCAAAGGTGAATTGCAACCAGGTGTCACCCTGCGGGATGTTGTAAATGCTATTCCTTATGTGGCAATTCAAAAAGGTTTGCTGACAGCAGAGAAGCAGAATAAGAAAAATGTTTTCTCCGGGCGAATTTTGGAAATAGAAGGTTTGCCAGATTTAAAAGTTGAACAAGCCTTTGAACTCACCGATGCTAGTGCCGAGCGTTCTTGTGCCGGATGTACAATTAAGCTGAGTGTAGAGACAATTTCGGAATATCTGCGTTCTAACGTAGCACTGCTGAAAAATATGATAGCACGGGGCTATCACGATGAGCGTACCATGTTGCGCCGTGTGGCAAAAATGGAAGAATGGTTAGCAAACCCCGTGTTATTAGAAGGCGATGCTGATGCTGAGTATGCCGAAATAATTGAAATCGATTTGAATGAAATCAAAGAACCAATTGTTGCGGCTCCCAATGACCCCGATAATGTTAAATTATTATCGGAAGTTGCTAATGATCCAGTACAAGAAGTATTCGTAGGTTCTTGTATGACGAATATCGGTCATTATCGGGCAACAGCCAAAGTTTTAGAAGGTGCAGGTGAAGTGAAAACTCGCCTGTGGATAGCACCACCAACCCGCATGGATGAACACCAATTAAAAGAAGAAGGTGTATACAGCGTATTTGGGGCTGCGGGTGCGCGGACAGAAATGCCAGGATGTAGTTTGTGTATGGGTAATCAGGCAAGAGTTGCTGATGGCACAACAGTGTTTTCAACCTCAACGCGCAACTTCAATAATCGCATGGGTAAAGATGCGCGAGTGTATCTTGGTTCAGCAGAATTAGCCGCAGTTTGTGCGCTGCTGGGGCGGCTTCCGACAGTGCAGGAATATTTGGATATTGTGGCGAGTAGAATTGAGCCTTTTGCCGATGATTTGTATCGGTATTTGAATTTCGATCAAATTGCTGGTTTTGAGGATGAAGGGCGCGTGATTTCTAAAGAAGAACAGGCTTTGTTAGTATAGTTTAATTAGGTGGGTGTTATGCCCACCTAATTTTTAGCGTTTCCAAGAGGAATATTAATGAACAGTCCATCTTTTCTCAACGAAAAAAATCTTTATGAACAAGACTTTTACTTGTGGACACAAACAATTGCCCATCATTTAAAAGAAAATAATTTTAATGAAATAGATATACCTAATCTAATTGAAGAAATTGAAAGCATGGGGAGGAGTGAAAAACGCGAGTTAAAAAATCGATTAATTGTACTATTGATGCACTTACTGAAATGGCAATATCAACCAGAAAAACGTAGTGAAAGTTGGCGCAGTACCATTTCTGAACAACGTATCTGTATTGAAACATTATTAGAAGATAGTCCCAGTTTGCAACCTCTGCTTGCAGAAGTATTTGAAGATTGTTATGAAAAAGCTCGTCTCAAAGCATCTGATGAAACAGGGATTAAATTAAATTTTTTTCCTAAAGAATCTCCTTTTACATTAGAAGAAACCTTAAAAAATAGTTATTAATTTGGAGGAATAAATGAATTTTTACACCGTTGTAATTAGACAAATTTCTGGCTATTGGGTAGCTTTATGTTTGGAAAATGGTGTTGTCGGGCAGGGAAAGACGCAAGAGGATACAGTTAAAAAACTGAAAGAAGCAATTGAATCTCTTGAAATTGTTTATGAGTCTGAAAGTAATATCTATAAATCTCCCGTTTCAATAGATGAGTTACATGATTTTTATTTATTTAAGGCAAATACATAATATTGTATTTTACTGCATTCAAACCAACCTAAAACTCAACTTATTTTAACTAATTCTTTCTAACCATACTTTTAATGCTCTATTAATAATATGTTTAATGTCATCAACAATTATCTCCTCATTCGCTGATTTTTTAAAGATTAGCTGTCCACTTTTAACATGAGTAATATTGTCTGGCTCTAGTTCTTTAACCATTGAATTGAAACTTTTGAGATAAAGAAGGTTCTTTGAATTTCCTGGAACACTATAAAAAGTATGGTTAATACTAAGATATCTTAATTGATCCCAAGATATACTTCCTTGTTTTAAAGGAATATATCGCCAATATGTTAAATATTCATCCATTGTATCAATTTGCATTCTGACAATAGTTTTATTTTGGCGTTTGGGGATAATTAACCATAAAAATAATAGTATTTCCTTCGATTTTTTGTCAAAACACAACTCTGCACATTGCCTCATCTTATCCTTGCCATATTTACTCGCATAGATAATACTTTTATTCACTATTTGTTCTTCTAGTCTATGATCAAAACTTAATATCTGATGTCTAATTCTCGTGAAATTTTCTATTTCTGTATTTGTTAAAGAACCCAACCAATCTAATAATAATCTTGGTGGCTCAGGAATATTATCATTTTCTTGATTTTGGAGAATAACTTCTTGATAATTGATTTTTATAATTTTTCTTTCTAATTTGTTATGAATATGAGATAAATGAAAATAAAATTCATCATTTTCATACGCAATGAAAAAAGTAAATAAATTAAAATTTAATCTACTGTGTTTTTCATCAATTAGATTATGGCGATGAAAACTAGGACAGATGGCTAACAGCCGAATTTGTTCATCATAGTTAATATTAGTTTTCAAAGGTTGTTCTTCTAATAAATTGTCATAATAGCGTGTGAGTTGATTAATCACATATCTATCTTCTGTATTTTTCAGTTCAATAATAGTTAGTTGATTATTTTCTCCTATTGCTAAGATGTCACAAATTTCTCCTTTGATAGATAATTGGCGCGTTAAGGGCTTGAGTTCAAATATTTCTTCTAAATTATCCCAAACAAAAGTTTCTAATTCAGACTCATCAATAAATTTCCAGCCTTGGTCAGTTTTACGTAATGCTACATTCTTGTTCATGATACAAAACTCAGTAATAATCAGTATAAATCCGATTTGATTTTTGACACTAGTATGAGAGTTTAAAGCCTTACATATAGGGCTTATACTCAGGTCTTGTTCAAGAATCAGATAAAATATATGCAATTAATTTATACTAAAAATTGCCTGATGTCCTTATTTGGGATCAGTGAAGTAGTGAAGTGCGATCGCACCCTCTCAATTTGCACACAGACCTAACCCCCCAGGCCCTCTTCGCCTTGGAGGGGGGCTGGGGGAGAGGTCAATCAAGTAACCCGGATAGAATTTCTAAATCCTGATTACAAAGCTTAGTAAAAACAGTAGTTATTGTTACACACGATCGCAAAAAACGCGGATAACATGAGAAAAATCTCACCCGATTAAATAAGGTGAGACAAAGCTGTTTATCTTTCTGCCCAAAAATAGCCCACAAGGCTGAGAATTTACTTGACAAAAGCCTGGTAATGTGCGTTAGTTTTAGCTAAAAGCAAAGGAGTTTGCAATGCATCGACAAATGTGCTGGTTATCTAAGTCTGGTGGTGATGGGGAGAAAATTTTGTATTTGCAGACAGAACCCAATCAGCCTTGGCGACCCTACACAGCTTTTGGACATTTCACAGTCCCCGATTATCAAATACCAGGTGGTTCTAAAGGTTGGGCAACTTATCAAAAACTTCTCAAAGCAGGTTGGACACTAGTACCTAGCGCACGGGCAAATGAGTTCGGCAGTAGTAGTTACGTAGAGTCAACAATTCAAAATCAATAGTTATTGGTCATTTGTCATTGGTTCTTCTCTGCGTTCCTGCGTCTTCCCAGTCCCTGACTCGCTCACAAACCTCTGGGGGAACCTTCACCGCGAGGATCTGCCGCGCCTTCTAAAGTTCCATCAGATGTAACAGCGATCGCGTTACCATTACCCCAAGGAGTAGTTTCCTTAATTTTATGCCCCCGACGGCGTAAGTCTTGCATAGTCAGAGCATCCAAGCTCCAAGATTCAACCCGCAACTCATCGGGAAGCCATTGATGATGTATGCGTGGAACAGAAACAGCTGCACCAACATCCATGTTGTATTCCAGCACATTCAGGATCGTTTGCAAAACCTGGGTGATGATGGTGCTACCACCGGGCGCACCTGCTGCCATCCGAAAATGACCATTTTCTGTGACGATAGTGGGAGTCATGCTGGATAAAGGAGTTTTACGGGGTGCAATGCTGTTGGCATCGTTACCAACTAAACCAAAAGCATTAGGCACTCCTGGCGCAGCAGCAAAATCATCCATTTCATTGTTCAGGACAATTCCAGTTCCCGGTGTCACCACACCAGCACCAAAAATGAGGTTAACTGTGAAAGTCAGACTTACGGCGTTGTGTTCTCCATCTACAACAGTCAGATGACTCGTTTCAGGAGATTCATACCGCGTCGCGTGCAGTTTTAGAGACCGAGCGGATAATGGAATGATATTTTCTCCTAAAATTTGATTATTAGCCTGACTAAAACGTTGTAGTGTCTTTCTATCTACTGGCTTGACCTCGGTCGAGGGTTTAGCCAGTTGCATATTAATTTCTTGACGGCGTTTTTTGGCGTAAGCTGGACTAATCAGTTCTTGTACAGGAACTTTGATAAAATCAGGATCGCCTAAATATTCTGAGCGATCGGCGTAAGCAATCTTCATTGCTTCTACCATTAAGTGGATAGCGTCGGGATGATGCCATCCTAAAGATTTTAAATCAGTGTCACCAATAATATTTAAAATCTGCAATAGGTGAACGCCTCCCGATGATGGTGGTGGCATTGAGCAGATTTTAGCTTTCCGAAAATTCCCACAAACAGGAGTCCGCCAGATTGGTTTGTAAGCTTTCAGGTCTTCTAGAGTAATTAAACCACCATTTTTTACCATATCAGAAGCGATCGCTTGAGCAATACTTCCGGTGTAAAAACTTTGGGGATTTTCAGAAATTGCTGTTAAGGTGCGTGCCAAATCACGCTGCACCAGTTTCTCTCCTGGTTGGTAAAATTGGCCGTTGCGAGTAAAAATTTCCCGCGCGGCTGGACTCTTGAGAAGCTGTTGCTGGCGCTGGTTGAGGTGCTGAGTTAGCACATTGCCAAGAATAAAGCCATCTTTAGCAAGTGCGATCGCAGGTTTCATTACCTCTTGCCAAGAAAGTTTACCATAGCGACGATGCACTTCATAAAGTCCCGCTACGGTTCCTGGTGTCGCTACTGCCAAATAACCATTGATACTTGCATTGGGACGCACTTTACCTGCTGCATCCAGATACATATTTTTTGTAGCTTTCAGGGGTGCGCGTTCGCGGAAATCCAACGCTTTGATATCGCCAGTTTTCTCAGAGTGCATCAGCAAAAATCCGCCGCCGCCGATTCCCGCCGAAAAAGGCTCAACTACAGAGATGGCAAAAGTTGTGGCTACGGCTGCATCTACTGCATTACCACCTTTACGTAACATTAAAATTCCCGCTTCACTCGCTAGAGGATGGGCTGAAACCACCATTCCCTTTTTGCTGCGTAGGGGTAAAGTTAAGGCGGCTGATGCAACTTGGCTGTAAACAAGGAGGGTGAAAGAAAAGATTGCGATGGCAATCTGCTTTGATTTAGCAACAGTAAGCATTTTTATGCCGTTTTGTTTGGTATTTATTAGCCTACCTCACACCTTCTGCATATTTCTACTGACGGGATCAAAACCTCTAGGAAACCGCGTGCTTTCGTCGTAGTAAGCGCCAGTCAGATTTGCTCCATACAACTTGGCATAGTTAAGTTTGGCTCCCCGGAGATTTGCTTCATTCAGTTTGACACCGCTCAAATTAGCTCTGGTCAAATTCGCTTTAGCTAAGTTAGTTCTACTCAAATCTGCTCCCCAGAGTTTAGCTTTAGCTAGGTTCGCTCCACTCAAGTCAGATCCCCATAAACTAATTCCGGGCAAATAGGCTCCAATCAGCTTGTTCCTAATCAAGTTGACGGCTGGAAAATATCTTTCTCCTGCGGCAAAACGCCGTTTTAATTCTTCAGCATTCATGGGTCACGTTGACCTTTCTTAGCAATACAGAAGTTATTTGTTCCCATTCCTGGTTTAGTTCTCCTAGAAACTCTGGCTGACCACTACGCTGATACCAAAAATGGGCATTGTTCAAATCGCCTTCTTTGCGGTGCAGGTAAGCATGAACCCAGGCGCTATCGGCATCGCTGGCATTTTGAACTATTTCATGAGCTTTGCTCCAATCACCTTTGTTGTCATACCACATTGCTTGCAGCCCTTTTGGCAGTGTCTGAGGACATGAGCGCTGTTTTTCGATTAATCGTAAGAATTCCTCTGTATTCACGATCGCCACCCAACAAGAATCAAGCTTCTATTTTTATGATACTTCTTTGCGTCAGGTGCTTCTATTGTAACCGCCATAGTAGAAGTTGTTTATTTAATATCTGTAATTACTCACAATTTACTCAGATGCACATATCTAATAAAACAATTTACTGTAATGGATTGCTAATTCTGCTAATTTTATCTTTCATTGTGGCAATTATTAGAACCGCTTCTAAATTTAGCGGTATTTTTGAATCTGAACCTACAATTTCGATAAACATCAATGCTTTGCCAGGATATACAGCCCAAAGCTTGATTCCTATGGGGCTGGCTTACTTTTCCTCCCTAACCCTCCTTAAAAAGGAGGGAATTAGATCGAGCCTCTAATATTACATCTACTTGACTGCAATAACTTCAAACTCGAAAGTACCGATCAAACGGTCATCAATATAGACATCGATTCTATACTTACCAAGTGGATCGCCAGGAGCGATCGTCCAAAAATTCCCAATCACACCGTCTGGAGCCGATTCTGTACGCCGTGTCACAGATGTAGTACCATCTGCTGATATAGAGAAATTTTCACCGTTATCTGTACCCCAAGTTTCTGGAGGTTTTGGTAAATGCAAGACTTCGCGCCATTTCACTTCACCTTGATAGTCTTTGAGTTTAATCCGCCATCCGTAGGCGTTTCCTTCCTGAAGCGGCACTCTTGTTGTGCGGAAAATGGTAACGTTACCTTTGGTGTCAACTCTCTTTAGCCCAAACTCAGCGTTGCTGACAATAATCTTTTTCAGACTTGTTGGCGTAGGAAATGGTCTGGCATTTTGTGCTATAGCAGAAGTAGCAGCGATCGGCTCAGAACATATAACCCCAAATATTAGCCAAGAAGAAGCTAGCACAGCAATAGTAGCCCAAGTTCTCATTAGTATGATTTTCCTGTCAGACGTTTGGTACTTATTCCAGTAATCTGACATATTTTCCGGGTCAAAGAATACTTATGGCTGGAAAAACACGAAATTATTTTTACAGATGGTTTTCCTGAATACTAATGTTGGCGATCGCTAGTGAAGCTAACAACTAGATAATTGTTTTACCACATAGAGGAATTCAAAATATTCATGCTCGATATCATTGAAATTGCTAAAGATTGAAGTTTCAACAAAAGTTAAAAACATAAACTGCAAAAAACTCACTTGCATTCCGAAAACTAATTCGGTTTTTGCATTACTATTTTGCTTACTTCATAACTTTTTTCACTAGTGTGATAACTTCTTCGCCATTTTTCAAGATGATCTATAGATATTGATTTAGATGTGACGTTCACGCTACTTCCTCGCCAAGCGACTTCTGCATCTGTCGTGAAAACCCCACATTCTAATTGATCTAACCTCATATTCCAGTATTCACTAAATCGACCTTTTAAGGTTATAACTTGCTCAAATACCTTATTTCTGTGTTTATTTCTTCTTTTTCTTTCTGTTGCTCCTGTTGCTTCTGTATCAATAAACTTAGTTTCAATTAAAAACAGACTCCCTTTAAAAGTCCGGTAGACAAAATCACACTTCCCTAAATCTGTATAATCCGAAATTGGAGATTTTTCAAATAACAGCAATTCAGCGCACGAGGGAAACAAGTCTTTAATATTCAGAAATAAATAGGCTTGCAATAGAAGTTCTTTATCATAAGGGAATAAGATCACTCCTTCAAAAAACTTTTGGATGTCATCGTGAGTTTGGGGTTGAATTTTTTTACAGTATGAAACAAATTTATGTAGCTCGTTTACGATCATCAATTTTTAACTCCTTCCCCCAATCGCAGCATCAAGGGTCTTAGCATAAAAAGATACCATTCCCTCATTGAAATCATCATCCGCATAAGTAACTAAAAAAACGGTTTAAATGCTGAATACTTAAGGCATTTTACTGTTGACAGTTCAGTAAAAATAATTTTTAAGCTGCTTTTTAGTATTGATAGATTTTTCACTTCTGGCGCTAGCTACCAGTCAGTGATTTTATATGAGCAGGAAAACTGGCATTTTGCAAAGCTTGAACAGTTATTCTAGAATCTTGTACGCAAAATTGCCAACCCAAGCGAACAAATTTCCGAGAATTTTCAGTTTGGATAATTCCAATCACTGGCATTTTTGCTTTTTCTTTGTCTACTGAATGTTCTTGCAAAATTGTTTTCAAGCGATGTAGTTTATCCATATCACCTGCTTGCTGAGGATTTAACTCCACCATTACCATTTGTACTGTTTCCACTGGTTCTGCATCTTCAAGAATAAATTGAGTTTGCTCGTCGCGTCGATCTACTTTTCCCCAAATAATCAATCTGGTGTCAACTACGAGTAGGGAACTAATGCGTTCATAAGTTTTGGGAAAAACTACAGCTTCTGATTGTGTAGTTAGGTCTTCTATTTGCAAAATTGCCATCTGATCGCCTTTTTTTGTAACCACTTTTTTGACATTATTCAACATGACAACTGCACAAAGTCTTGTGTCTTCTCTTTGCTCTCCCAGTTGCGAAAGGTTAATCGGTGTCAAAAGTGGTGCTATTTGCCGCAAGGATTTCAACGGGTGATCTGATACATAAAAACCTAATAACTCTTTCTCCATCTGCAACTTTTTCTGTGGGGGTAAATCTGTTACAGGTTTAGATTTAGGAGCAGTTTCAAAGGCATTATTTGCTCTTTTATTCTGAGTCGAAGAAAATCCATCACCTAATAAATCCAAGAGATTCCCTTGACCACTAGCTCTGTCTTTAGCGCGAGATTGTGCCCAATCATACACTAATTCTGAGTCGTTAATTAACTGTTGGCGGTTGGATTCAATTTTGTCAAAGGCTCCACAGTAAATCAGCGATTCTAGAGTCCGGCGGTTAACAGCACGTAAATCCACGCGATCGCAAAAATCAGCGAGGGATTTAAACTCTCCTGTCTCGTTTCTCGCCTCCAAAATGCAGGCGATCGCATTCTGTCCCACGTTACGCACCGCCGAAAATCCAAACAGAATCTTTCCTAATGTCGGTGTAAAATCAACGCCAGAACGATTAATATCTGGTGGATCTATGGAAATACCCATATTTGTACAGTTAGTAATATATCTCTGTACCTTATCGGTATCGCCACTGTTAGCCGTTAACAGTGCCGCCATATATTCCAATGGGTAATTAGCTTTTAAATATGCTGTCTGATAAGTTACATAACCATAGGCCGTTGAATGAGATTTATTGAAACAATTAGAAGCGATAAAGCCATTTTTTATCCCAAAATTATGGTCGCGCTCAACCCCAATGTCATAGACATTTTGTTTGCCTAAATACTTACGTGTGGCTATTTTTATCATCCTACCTTACCCCCAAAAAAGTTTTGCGGAATTAATTAATTGATAAAAACTCTAGCTATAGTAATACCTGTAATATAAAATTATATCACTAGAAAACACATGCTATACTCTTACACAAAAGTAGATAAAGTATATCAAAACTTTAACAAACTATTAGATAAACAGTTAATAGCCATGTAATTGCTGTTTTCAAAGTTTATGAAACATATTCCAATAGATATTAATCCGCTTAGTCAGATGCCTGGGGAGTAGGGAGACAAAGTGAGGATAACCAATTCCCAATTCCCAATGCGTCAGTTACTATCGTTGAAAAGTAACTCGGTATTAGAGGGTGTGGGTAAGTGAAAGTGGCGCTGATTGTAATTTTGGCGGTGGTTTTGGGATTGTTTGTGGTAGTCGAGATCGGATTGCGATCGCTCTTTGGCTTTGGTAATCCCCTAGTTTACATTGGGGATGAGCGGATTGGTTATTTATTGGCTCCTAACCAACGTACCCGCCGTTTTGGTAATCGCATTGAAATTAATGAGTATTCTATGCGAGGTAGTTCGATCGATAAGATACCTGCACCTTCTGGGCTGCGAATTTTACTGTTAGGGGATTCTATTGCTAATGGTGGCTGGTGGACAGATCAGACTAATACAATATCCGCGATAATGATGCGTTCTCTGGCATCATCAACTCATAGTAATTATCAGGAAGTAGAAGTGTTAAATGCTTCAGCTAACTCTTGGGGGCCAAGGAACGAGTTAGCTTATTTAGAGAAGTTTAGCAACTTCAACGCGCAAATAGTAGTGTTATTAATTAATACCGATGATTTGTTTGCGACTCCTCCCACGTCTTTACCAGTAGGACGCGATCGCAACTATCCCGATAGTAAGCCTCCCCTAGCATTAGCGGAAGTGTGGCAGCGTTATATCGTCAAGCAGAAGCCAATTCCCGAAATGAAAGCGGTGCAGAATGAAGCAGGCGATCGCGTGGGAATTAATTTGGAGGCGATCGGCAAAATTCAAACCCTGACTCGCCAAAGCAACAGCCAATTTCTACTAGTCATGACTCCCTTACTGCGAGAAATTGGTGAACCAGGCCCCCGCGATTACGAAATTAAAGCCCGCCAACGCTTGATTGATTTTACCAAAACTCAGGAAATTAACTATATAGACTTTTTACCGATATTCAACTCAACTACTAACCCGCAAGGTTTGTATCACGATCATATTCACCTCAACTTGCAAGGTAATAAATTTGTCAGTGAAGTTATGGAGCGATCGCTTCTGGAAAGACTAGGGGAGATACCACTTACTCAGAACTACTAAAGTTTTTTAGTGAGCGATAAGTCACTCACGAAAAGTTAGATACCCAACTTATTTAAGAAATCGGGTATCTAGAAACTATGAACTTTCACTAACTTGACAACCAATGCATAGCTGGTATTAGAGGTTGTTTGAAAAGTCCTCTTAGAAAGCAATTTTGTCTAACTTTGTTCTTGTGGAACTTGTCCTATCTGTGCCGTTAGCTTCTCTTTATCTTGCCTGCGTTTTTTGGCGTAAAGTTGAATAGTAACTGCCATCAAAATAATCATGGCAAAAATACCCCAGGCAGCGATATCTGTAGGTAAATTATTCTTAAATACAGCTAGTAATACGATCGCTACTAACATAACAGTAGGTGCTTCATTTAAAGCGCGTAATTGCTGACCATTCCAACCGCATTCATCTACTGCTAACTTCTTCATGAGTCGAGCGCAGTAATGATGATAGCAAATTAAAATAGCAACAAATAGCAGTTTTATATGTAACCAACCCTCTTTTAAAATATCCGGTTCAGTGCTTAATAAACCGATAGCCATTGCGATCGTCACAAACATTCCAGGGTTAGTAATGATGTGGTAGAGGCGCTTTTCCATAATTTGATACTGATTTTTCAGTATCGTTCGTGCTGGTTCAGGTTCAAGGTTCGCTTCAACGTGATAGATAAAAAGACGTACTAAGTAGAACAAACCGGCAAACCAAACTACAAATCCGACAATATGAAATGCTTTAAACCATGAATAAGCCATGAATACCAATCCCCTTTACTTGTGGCTGCGATCCATTTTTAGTGGTACTAAAAATTTCACAAATGCAGCCTAGAATAACATAATAAGTCTGGCAAAAACCCAGAATTATTTCTTTACCACAGATAAATCCTTGGTGTTTTTCTATGGCTTCATTTTTATAATATCGATTTTTGCCAAAAGTATATTGTCAATGAGCATCTTTACGACGCACAAAGGGTAAAAGGTCTTCCAAAATCGTCTCGTGGTAGTGTTCTTGAGGATAATGTCCGACGTTATTAAGTTTGATTAATTCGGCATTTGGTGCAGAATCTGTAAAATTTTGGGCGATATCCACAGATAACCAAGGGTCAATCATCCCCCATTGAATCAGAATTGGCTGTTGCCATTCTTTAAAGCCCGATTCGATTTCTGTCATTGCTGAATCTAGCTGTAAATTGCGAATACTTGATAAAAGACTCCGCCCAGATGACGAAGTTTTCAAAAATGGTTTTCGATAAATATCTAAATCTTTATCTCCGATGCGATAACGGCTACCACCTTCTAGCGTCCGGTCAACTAATAAGGGGTCTTGGGTCATTACCTCACCTGCCAAAGGTAAACCCATTTGTTTAATTTTCCAGGGTAATTTGGCAGCAGTTGATATTGGTGTATTCAGGATAGCTAAATTGGCAATCTGTTCTGGATGACGCAAGGCATATTGTAGTCCTACAGAACCTAAAAAACCTTGGACAACTAAAGAAAAATATTCAAGTTCTAGTGCTTTGACAAATGCTTCTAAAGCTGTGATAAAAGCATCGGGTGTGTAAGCGAAATCTCGTTTTTCTGGTTTTGCAGAAAAGCCGTAACCAATCCAATCTGGAGCGATCGCTCTTGTCCCTTGATTCCCTAAAGCAGGTATAATATTACGCCAACTGTAACTTTGTGAAACCAACCCGTGTAGCAACAACACAGGTGCTAAATCAGTTCTGCCGATTGGTGAAGATTCTCGATAAAACCATTCCAGTGAATCTACATTGATTTTATGTTCTGTTATTGACACGCTATATTCCTATGGAATTGGGAATTGGGAATTGGGGATTGAGAATTGGGGTTATCTCCCGTCTCTCTCCCTAAAACCTCCATCAAAATCATAGAACACTGGAGAGTGTCAACGTTAACGTTTAGATAATCATAATATTGATGTCGCTGAACACAGAACTACATCCTTGATGTGTTATGGCGATAGCTCTTCATCGGTATGACTTTTGTAGGTACTTGGCGGATTAAAGCGATTTGAATTGGTTAATCTGTTGATTTGTTTCTCAATTTGAGACATGGCTCTTAGCGATGCCTGCTGCGGGCTACGCCAACGCCTAAGATTTTCGCAATAAGCAATATTTAATGATATTAGTTCAACTTTGTTGATAATATACTTTGCTTATTGACATGATGTTGTGGCCGGCCTGGACTGAATTCCCTATCTGGCGAATTTCGCTCGGAAAAATAAAATATGTGAAAGCTTACTTTCTAAATATGAGTTTCCAAACTTATCGACAAATTTCAGCTGCCTTCTAAATATTTTTTAAGTGAGCGTACCATCTCTCGAATTACATCGCTCTTTGTTCGCTGCATCTTATCACAATATTCCTCCAAAATGATTTTCTCCTCCAGCGACAACTGAATCGTTAAATTAGCAGCATTTTTTCTGGCCATTGTCATTGACTTTTAATTACTTTTCAATTACTATTACATACGAATCCTACTGGATGCAAAGATGATCCTAAAATTAGGATAGCGCATTCAAATTTGCTCTCATTAGAGTAAATACCTGCTAACCTATGCGGTAGATATTTATCCATATAATTTAGGGGCTTTGGGTAACAGATTGCTATATTTGTTCCTTATTTAGAGGTAATTCAGAAAATAAACATTCAATTTAAGTAGGGTGCTTTAGGCGCAATGGGAGGTGTAATTAATAGACTAATTCACGAATATTTGCCCCTTAACACACCGATGTTAATGTTGTTTTATACTGCATTAATGTAGTCTAAAACTTAAGATATATTTTATAAACAAACTCTAAGTTTGGCAATAATAGAATTGTCGATTAGGAATGTGGATTAAATAAACCGTAAAACTTGCTTTAAAGACTTTTAAATACCAGGTTAGCCGACGATCAAGAATTGTAAGTTAATAAGGTCTGCTGCTAATCTTACTTCTTCTTGAGTCATGGCGATTTTGGATTTTGGATTTTGGATTAAGAATCGAATGGCACAAGGCTTGTATGCTGATTTTGGATTAATGCAAAACTTAAAACTCAGAATTCTCTGTGGTCGGTTCTGTTGCTATCCAGGCGCGAAGCACTTCTGCCACCGTCCAGGCTTGAGCAATACAACCCCGTGGGCTGAGTGGCTCATTGCCATCAAAAATCTCACTGAGACTACCTATGCCGTGAGCGCGTAGATGATTAGCCATTGGCTCAAGTAAACTCCGAGCTTTGGCTGGATCGTTGAAAACACGTAGATGGGCTAAAACAAATGGCCCAATCAGCCAGCCCCAAACTGTTCCCTGGTGATAAACACTATCTCGCTGAAGTCCATCTCCTCCATAGTGACCTTGATACTTTGGATGGTTGGGGTCAAGACTGCGTAGACCATGGGAAGTCAGAAGCGATCGCCCACAAGATTCCACTACACCCCGTTGTTGAACTGGAGTCAGGGGGCTTTGTGGTAAGGATACAGCAAATATCTGGTTTGGTCGCAATGAATCGTCGTGTCCTTCAGTCCCGTCTAGAACGTCGTAGCAGTACCCAACGGCATCATTCCAAAAACGCTGGAATCCTGTGATTGCCAGTTCTTGCAGTTGCTCATATTCTTGGTATGGCTTACCTAACTTGCGTGCCAAGCTAGCCATAGTTCCCAAAGAATTACACCATAGGGCATTGACTTCTATGGGTTTGCCAATGCGGGGTGTAACTACCCAATCACCAACTTTGGCATCCATCCAGGTGAGTTGCACACCTGTTTCACCCGCATAAAGTAGACCATCATTCGGGTCAAGGTGGATGTTGTAACGCGTTCCTTGGCGGTGCCAATCAATAATCTCTGCTAGCACCGGAAATAGTTCAGTTAGCAATTCGTCGTCTTTTGTTGCCTCATAGTAGGCGCGAATCGCTTCAAAATACCAGAGAGTTGCATCTACGGTATTATATTCTGGTGCTTCACCGACATCTGGAAAGCGGTTAGGCAACATACCTTGGTTTACGTAGCGGGCAAAAGTACGCAAAACTGGTCGTGCAAGTTCTGGACGACCAACGGAGATTGTTAAACCGGGTAGGCTAATCATGGTATCCCGCCCCCAGTCGCTAAACCAATGATAACCAGCAATGATTGTTTTACCGTTGGGTTCATCAGGTAGGGGACGACTGACGATAAACTGGTCAGCAGCTAAGACTAGTTGCTGTACCCAGTCTGGAGCTTGGTTATCTTTCCAGAATCCGAGTAGCTTTTGGTCAGAGGAGCGACGTAAGTCTAAGGTTATGTTGCCATTTAACTCTGGATGCCTCTCGGTGCTGGCGACAAAGGTAAGTGATTCACCAGGCTGGAGGGTAGTGTCAAAGGTCGCTGCATGTAGATGATCTTCGCGATCGCTCAGTCCGCGATCGCGTTCCCTGGCTAAGTCAAATCCATAGTACCACTCATGGGCGGGTGAAGCATGAGAGCGATCGCTCAATAGATATAGCGGTGTTGCTCCCTCAAAAGCGGTAACACGGATACCATGCTCAATGGCATCAATGTTCATCTGCCAGCCTCTTCCATCTGTGTTCCCGTGATAATCGCGATAATTCACCAGTGCTTTCAGCTTCAGGACTAGCGGTTGGGTAGCACGATGCAGGTAATATTGAACATAAGTGGTATTACTCCCAGGTTGCATCCATACACGTTTTTCCAACAAAGCATCCGCACAAGCAAATCGCCATGTTGGAATTGTCCCTTCTAACTCAAATGATTCTATGTGCCTATAGCCATGCGGATTAACGGCTCCACCATTCCAAACGTTGCTTCCAAGGGAATAATTGCGTCCGTCATACAGAGCCGTTTCATCTAACTTAGCCAGTAACACAGTTCTCATCAGCGGTGGTTTCAATGCTGCCACAAGTAATCCGTGATAGCGACGTGTAAGTATACCTGCGACTGTGCCTGAAGCATAGCCACCGATGCCATTAGCAGCAATTCTCATTTTGAAATAAATAGAGTATTAACCCCATTTTGAAAATCAAAATGTAGTACAAAATAACTATTTTTTTAGAGAAAGGAGA
>NZ_JBALBW010000049.1:0-156459 GCF_036919895.1 Nostoc sp. | reverse complement strand
GCGAACACAATGTATTTTCCATTGTTCAGATGACAACCCAAGATTTACCTCGGACAAAAAACCTCGAACTTCTTTAGAACGGTGGTAACTAGCGCAGGGTTAGCGCATCTCAAATCCTATTGACAGGTGGATTCTAGCTCCCGTGTTGAGTTTGGAAGAGCCGCCGCCAAAACAGAAACCATATAGCGATCATTCATCGCGGCTCGGCGTGACTTTTGGCGAATACTGCGGTGGAAAGATGATTCTCGCTCTAAGGCATTGAGGGCAATACGACGTAGTAAAGCAAAATTCTGTGGACTGTGCAGAGAACGAATTCGAGATCCATCCTCATTGAAAGTGACATCTAATGTCCAATGAACAGAATTTTCAATACCCCAGTGTTGTCGAATGGCACTACCAATCTTGTGAGCATGGCTGCCGAGACTAGTAATGTAAAATTGCACCTCCTGAGTAGTCTGATTCCAATGCTGAATCGAACGTATTACCATAACTACTGTTGTCAGACCAGCCCACAAATTTTGTTCATGAAGTCCAGGAAGTTTTGACACTGGCACGGTGTAAACCTGACGATTTTCGATTCGGTGATGCCCTGTCTTGAAAAGTTTTGTGGAAGGAAACCTTCCCCACAAACTTTTCGCTTTTTCTACCCGTTGACTAATATTCACATCAACATCTTTAAACCCAAGAGATTGTGCTATTTCAAACCAATTTTTTACTTGTTGGTGCAGCGTAGGGTGATTATCTTTCAGGCTTAAAATGTAATCAGAACCAGCCGCAATGATTTTCTGAGCAATCGATTTCTGTGTACCCATCGCATCAATTGTGATGATGCAGCCAGATATGTCTAGCATTTCTAACAGTGCTGGAATTGCGGTGATTTCATTGGATTTTTCACTCACCTTTGTTTGTCCCAAGACTAAACGGTGTTCACGTAGACCTTGCACTGACAGTGTGTAATGCTTTTAACCTTGATTCTCGGTCATAGGAGCCTCTATGAGTTTTACCATCTATGGCTACTACTTCTACTCCCAATTTCTCAATCAATGATTGAACCCACTGCCGAAAACATTGCTCAAATTCTTTGGGGTTAATTTTCTCAAATACTCAACTAAGAAGTATCTGGACTGGGTATTCCGAATGGTAGTTCTAGAAACGTTTCCAACCATTCTTGTTTATTGAGTCCATACTCCTCGATGTCTTCCCAACCTTGCGCTCCTGCTATTACTGCCAAAATAGCTATGGTGATGATATCAGTGTATCAAAAAATATGAGTATTTCAGCGATCGCTCTTTGCAGAAAAACTTTTTGGTTTACTGTTTATGGAGCAAGCACCCGCGCCACCTTGCACGGAACCACCCTTTATCACCAAGAACTGAGTGCGGTTACGAGTTAACCGCGCGGTGATGTTTGATGTCTCATGTCTGCACACTTAACCCAGGAACCCAAATGACAACCACAGTTTTAGAACTGATTACAAACCTGAAACACTACCCCGATAACACGGTGGTAGTCATAAGAGACGTTGACAATGTGGAATTTCCGATCGTTGATTACCAGTCTGTGATCAACACCTTGGAAATCGTCATTGGCGAAAAGGAGGAGCCAGAGTCAGAGGAATAAGTAATTGATTCATGCGATCGCCTACCGTCCCTGTCGATTGGAAAGCGATCGCCAAACAACAAATAATTCTATGGAGATTGTATCAATGAGTAAGCCCGTGGGATATTTCACCAGTTACACCATAAATGACGGCTCCCTCTTAGATTCCCTCCAGGAGCGGTATGGCAGTACATTTGAACTGATGACCAAGCGCGAGAAGCTATTTTTGATTAGTGTGTGGTCAGGGCAATTTATGTAAACGCAAACCAACTTCTCGCAGGATATTATCCCTACGATAGATGTGGTTTTTCAAAACATTTATATTTATTCTTTACTGTCAATGAGTAAGTTTTATGGTTGATGCACCACCAGGTATTCTCAGGTTGGCATAGTCGCCGCTTAGTTGAACACGTGATGGTGGCTGGTGTAAGACTGCACAGCATCTTTGAACTGCGGCTTGATATTCTCGCCATTGCTTACGGATTGCTATACTGGCGGCATCGTTATCTAAGTCTGAAAATCTTAGCCCAGACCGAATTAGCCAAGATTCTACATCAGTTGTTTCACCCAGTATTTCTGGAATGGGATTAATCTTTTCCATGAGTAATATCTTTTATGCATATTTAAAATTGGTTATTTAACTTTAAGAGAAACTATTGATGATAGCCAAATATAATTGGTTATCATAATCATAAATAAAAATGATTAAAAAAATGGGTCATGTCTGAGTATCAATACTCAGACATGACAGAAATAATTCCTATTACGGCTGGTAAACATCATTACTTAAGGTTACGAATAAGCTGTTTCCTGGCTCGTAATAACTAGAACCGATAGCCTAATCCAGCTTGAAAGCTAACGGCATCAGCATCACTATTTCTGTAGGCATCAATACCCCATTTAGTATCACCATAAGCAATGACATTGTTGCTAACTTCTGATTCAATACCAAGGGTGACTACAGGTGAATTCTGATTGCCCAGTGGGGTTTTTTGACCTTCGTCAGTTACAAAAGAATAACCACCACCGAAGTAAACGTTAGTATTTTTGGCGATCGCCGCATCGTAAGTCACGATGGGCATAATTGCAGCAGCATCACCACCATACAGCACAGAACCGCGCAGTGAAACAGGTGTCTTCGGAACGGCGTAACGTCCTTGGATATTGCCACCAATTTGTGATTCATCGTTTCCTTGTCCGCCACTGGTTGCACCAACTGCAATCCCAGCACCGATGTAATTGCCGTTTGTACCGGCTGTTTGAGCAGAAGCAATTCCTGCTGAGAGGACAATGGAAGCAATAGCGATCGCAGAGGCAGCTAATTTTGTAAGTTTCATAGAATTCTTCTCACTAGAGTTAGGTAAAATCAATGTTCTCTAGTACTAGAATCTCTTTTTTTACAAAATGTAACCTCGCACATCTGGTTCACCCAAGTGGCTGAATTATTTCTCACCCACTTGGTTAGTTACTTCTTCAAAAAACGCTGACGTAGACGAGATATAAAAATATTCACCTCTGGTATTTTCAGCCAGGAGGCGATCGCAGCAAACACCGCAATCCCGACAAAACCAGATACGCACAATTGCAACACCAGAATCAGTAAACCCGTTTTACCTAGCAATTGCTGAGAACCAACCAATGTCCCATAGCTGGCTACCCCAGCTACGACGCTACCAGCAGCCAAACCCAAAATCGGCAAACCCCACTCACGCCAAGGTAAACCATTGAGTTTGCGATCGAGCAACCACAACAGCATCAACATCGAGCTACAGTTTACACCCACTGTTGCCAACACCAAGCCGGGAGCGCCAAAAGGTTTAACGAAAAACCAATCTAGTACAGCATTGAGCAAGATGTTATAAATACTGATGCGAAAAGGTGTCTGTCCATCGCCTAAAGCGTAGAATACGCGCACCAAAACATCACGTCCCAAATAGACAAACATCCCAATTCCGTAAGCTACTAGCAAGGATGAAACTAGCTTTGTAGCTTCTGGCTTGAAAGCACCGCGTTCATATACCACCTGCACAATAGGTACAGATAATGCCACCATCAGCGCCCCTAGCGGTAGCATGGTGAAGGCAGTCAGCAGCAGTCCTTGGCGAATGCGTGATTTTAACTCTGGCCAATTTTCTGGGCTAGACAGTTTGGCAAATATCGGTAACAGAGGCAGTAAAATGATATTAGAAATAATCCCTAACGGAGTTTGGACTAATAGATTCGCATAGTTAAATCCTGCCGCAGCCCCAGGGATAGGACTAGCAAAATAAAGGTCAGTAGCAACATTAATTGGCATCATTCCCGAAGAAACTGTTGCCGGAGTCATGATTCTAATGACTTCTTGAACGCCTGGGGATTTAAAATCAAACCGTAGGCGTAATGTGCCTAATCCTAACCGCCACTGCACAATTAGCTGCACCAACCACTGGAGAATTGCTCCTGCCAAAGTTCCCCAAGCCAAGACCATTCCACCGATTAAAGCGTATTCCGGTTTAATAATATCCTTACCCAGTTGCATCGCTAAGAAACCAAGACCGCCAACAACAGTAATACTGGATAATAAAGGACTAATAGAGAGTAGCCAATATTGATTGGCTGCGTTGAGAGTACCGAAACCAATGCCAATTAAACCAGCAAATAAAGCCATCGGTGCCATAATGCGGAGTTGTTGAATTGCGATCGCTCTGGTTGTCTCTTCCAAACCATGACCGACTAAATCAACGATCGCATCCGCAAATAAAATTTGAGCCACTGTCACCAGCAAAAGTACTCCAGCCACCAGTGTTGTCACAGTTTCCACTAGGGGAGCCGCTTCTTCTCGCCGCCGCTTGGCTAAAACGCTGACAACTGCACTGTGTAATGGCCCATTGACACCACCGAGTAATATCAATAGAAAACCAGGGATAATATAGGCGTAGCTATAGGCGGTAGCAGCAGCACCAACACCAAAAGCCGCAGCGATCGCTTGCTGCCGCACTAAACCGAAGACTTTACTAATTAATGTGGCTGCGGCAACAATGCCAGCAATTCCAGCGAAAGAACGAGAGGGTTTTTGGTCTTGTTGTGTCACGAATAATACCCGACAACTCTTACAGAGTGCATACTTTAAAACATTTAACCTGAAATACCTTAGTCTGTCAGGTAAATTTTGGCAAATCAGTCATTAGTTTATAGTCTGATGCCTGCGGGGAGCAAAGCAAAATTACTGCGATCGCAATGTGAAGTTAATTAAATCGTCTCTTAGTAAGGGCTAGAGCCGTTTACTACAAACCTTGAATTATTCATGTCTTCTTTTGTATACAAATCAAAATTATTTTTAACCCATTAAAGAAAATAGATCAACAAAGGGGAACTATAAGAATAACCATCTTCTGGGAAATAGTTGAACGCTGTCAAAATTTGCAGTTTGTCATATTTTGGACTCATGAAGTTTGGTATGAAGAACTCTTGTATAAAAACGACATAATCCAGCGCAATGGAACCAAATTCAAATTTCACAGAAGATCAACCTCTATTGTCAAGCGTTCAACTTCAAGAGCAACTAGAGCAACAAAAGGCTCTGGCGAGTGTAATTGTGCGAATTCGGGAGTCTCTTGATTTAGAAAGAATTTTTAAAACTACTGTTACACAAGTACGTCAGTTCCTAAATGCTGACCGTGTAGCAGTTTTCCAGTTTGACTTAGAGAAAGATTGGAAAGGAGAATTTGTTTATGAAGATGTTGCGCCTGGTTGGAATTCGGCATTAGAAGTAAAGGTTTACGATCGCTGTTTTGGAGAAGAATTTGCTTCTAGTTATCAAGAAGGAAAAGTACAAGCAGTAGGAGATATTTACAAGGCAGGACTGAGTGAGTGTTATGTGGAAATTTTGAGTAAATTTCAGGTACTAGCTAATCTTGTTGTCCCTTTATCGCCCCAGAAGGAACTGTGGGGACTGCTTTGCATTCATCAGTGCAGTGAGACTCGTGATTGGAAAGAATCGGAAATTGAGTTTGTTCGTCAAATTGCTGACCATCTTGCCGTTGCGATTCAACAAGCGAAGCATCTCAAGCAAGTCCAATTGCAAGCTGCAAAATTGGCTCAAGCAGTTCAGCGCGACCAAGTAATAGCTCGGATTGTCGATAAAATTCGCTCACCCCTTGATATTGAAACCATCTTTAAAACCACAACTCAAGAAATACGTCAGCTGCTGCAAGCCGACCGAGTTGCCATCTTTAGCTTCAATGACGATTGGAGTGGTAACTTCGTCGCTGAATCATTTGCTGAAGATTGGACTCCCCTAGTTGGTATTCAGCCTGCGATCGCGGATACTTATTTACAACAGACGCAAGGCGGACGTTACGTTAACAATGAGACATTTACAGTTAATGACATTTACCAAGCCGGATTAACAAACTGTCATGTAACCCTACTGGAGCAATTCCAAGCAAAAGCCTTTGCAACTGCCCCCATTCTCCAAGGAGATCAACTTTGGGGAGTCATTGCTGCCTACCAAAATGCCTCACCCAGAGAGTGGCAATCTTATGAAGTCGAATCACTAACCAAAATCGGCACACAAATTGGTGTGGCAGTGCGACACCATAAGTTACTGACATACGCTCAGTACCAAGCAGAGCAACAAAAGACATTAACTAGCGTGATTACTCGAATTCGGGAGTCCCTAGATTTAGATACAATCTTCCAAACAACTGTCACCGAGGCACGGAAAATGCTGCAAGCCGATAGAGTAGCAGTCTTTCGGTTTGACCCTCAAAAAGATTGGGAAGGAGAATTTATTTCTGAGGATTTTGTCCCTGAGTGTAGCTCGGTAATAGCAGAAAAAGTTTATGATTATTGCTTCGGTGAAAACTTTGCAACCCTTTACGCTCAAGGTCGAGTCAATGCGATCGCTGATATTTATCAAGCCAAGTTTGCAAGTTGCTATGTCCAAATCCTAGAAAAATTTCAGGTGCGGGCAAATATGGTCGCACCTCTATTGAAAAAAGGTGAACTTTGGGGATTATTGTGTATTCACCAATGCACCGCTCCTCGTTATTGGCAACCTTCTGAAATTGAATTTACCAGTCAAATAGCCGAGCAATTGGGAGTCGCATTAAAACAGGATTCTTATTTAAAGCAAGTTCAAATGCAGGTTATCCAGTTAGCAGAAGCCAACGAACGAGAGAAAGCAATGGAACGGCAAGAATTGCTAGCTGCAACCATTGATAAAATTCGCCAGTCACTCGATATTAAAACTATTTTTAGAACTACTACTCAAGCTGTGCGAGAGTTGCTTGAAGTCGAGCGAGTTGCAATCTACCGCTTCAACGCAGATTGGAGCGGTAAATTTGTGGCAGATTCCTTTAAAGATGGTTGGAAAGCTGTTGCACAAGTCCAACCAATGATTATAGAAAGCTTTGAAGACACAGAAGATGATAACGAACTGCCACGCAACGAAACTTTTGTTCCCATTCGACAAGGTGAAAAATTATGGGGATTATTAGTTGCTTATCAAAATTCGCAACCACGTTATTGGAAAGAGGAAGAAATTAATTTACTAGCTCAAGTAGCTGTGCAATTTGGCATTGCGATTCAGCAAGCGGAATTACTCGAACAAACCAAACGTCAAACCTCAGAATTGACTCAAGCCTTGCAAGAATTAAAACAAACTCAAACCAGGTTAATCCAGGGTGAAAAAATGGCAGGTTTAGGACAACTACTTGCGGGAGTTGCTCATGAAATCAACAATCCTGTGAGTTTTATTTCTGGTAATCTAATACATTTAAATAAATATACTGAAGAACTACTAAATGTAGTGAAACTCTACCGTCAAAATTCCTCTCTGTTACCATCTGTCCAAGCTCAAATTGATAAGGCTGATTTGGACTTTATCATCGAAGATTTACCCCAAACTCTTGAATCAATGAAAGTAGGAGCAGAGCGAATTTGTGATATTGTGCTATCACTGAGAAACTTCTCTCGTACAGATGAGGCTGGATTGAAGGCAGTAGATATTCATGAAGGATTGGATAGTACTTTGCTGATTTTAGGGCATCGGCTCAAAAATAATCATGAACGCCCAGCTATTGAGATTATTAAAGAATATGCTATTTTCCCTTTGCTCGAATGCTATCCCGCGCAATTAAATCAAGTGTTTATGAATCTTCTTAGTAATAGTATTGATGCATTAGAGGAAAAATTTAAAACTATCCAGCAAAGGTATTTGAAGTTATCCCAAAGGTGTCCTATAATACCTTTGAGTATCTGGATTAGTACGCAAGCCACTAATAACCAGGTTGTAATTAGAATAGCTGATAATGGTCTAGGGATTCCAGAAGAAGTGCGATCGCACATGTTTGATCCCTTCTTCACTACCAAAGCACCTGGTAAAGGTACAGGCTTAGGATTGTCTATTAGTTATCAAATAGTAGTTGAAAAACATCATGGTCAGATTAAATGCTCGTCTAAACCAGGAGAAGGAACAGAGTTTTTAATTGAAATTCCCAGCAGTAATTAGAGGCGAATTTTCGATAATTATACCAATTGGAAAAAAGAATGCGACAAATAGACCATTTGTAGAGACGCGATTCATCGCGTCTTTATCCAAGTATGTCTTGCAATCATTAATTGAATATGACGTTTGTTATACAAATATCGGGGGTATAATGTGTCTATGGAAAATTTTATATCAAAAATCGTTGAGAATTTTGTAGTGAACAAAGGAGAATTAAATCATGTCTAAGGAATTAATTAAGCAAAAGCTTATTGAACATTTAAACCTTTATGGTTTTGAATATGCTTGGTTTGAGGATGAAACTGGAGATAGTGTAAATTTTGTAGATAAAGATGGAACACTAAGTTTTTATGTTCCGGTAAAGTTTTATTCAATTGATGATAATGAAATTAATAGCACCGGTAATTATGAATTACATATTCAAGACAACCCTATCATAAGTTTGTCAGAAGTAAGGATTGTTGTTTATTGGACTGGTGCGGACAGAGAACTTACAGATGAACTTATAGTATGTGTTGAAGATATTGATTTTATTGAAGAAATACCTTTTGCAATCAATAAAGTTTTATGTTCTATTGCTAATGGTAATTTTAAAGCTAAATTGCACGATCGTATGACCGATATAGCAAATTACATTGCTAAGTCCAAAAATACTAACATTGACTCTGGAAGCACGGATTTTCTAAAAGAGAAAATAAAGTATTATCTGCCAAATTAGTTTAGTAGAGTGCGTTACAGCAAACCTAGCGTAACGATTCTAAAGTGTTGATGCCGTACTCTCCGCGCTAACACACCCTACTATCGACAACCTAAACTATCTCGCGTTGACATACCAGTAACCGGATTTACCCCATCCGCCCTTTCACACATTAGCGACACTTGATAACGGTCAATCAAAGCGTCGGTAAAATCAGCGCCTGTAATTTCGGCATCAAAAAAGCGGCTACGGGTCAAAGTGGCTTCAGTAAAGATGGCATTTTTTAGGTTAGCACCATCCATAGTGACGCGATCGACTAAAGCACCGCTTAAATTCGCGCCTTCCAAATTTGCTTTTAACAAAACTCCTTTAGTGAGAATTGCGTTGGTTAAATTCGCTCCTTGAAAATTCGTCCCCCGCATTTCTGCTGCTACAAAAGTCACACCTGCCAAATCAGCATTAGAGAAATCACGATTTTCTAAATTTATATTGTTGTAGTTAATTGTGTTGAGTTGAGCAAAAGCAGGTTTAGGATTAAGTATTATCCAGCAAAATGCTAGTATCAAAATTACAATCAAACCCAAAAATCGCAGCAAAATCTTTTTCATAACTTCATTACTTTTCATTAGTCCTTTGTCATTAGTCCTTTGTCATTCGATCGATGACTAATGACTAATGACCAATGACTATTTCCAATCCTTACCAATCCGAATTGTGAGGTCAGATTCTAAATCACCAATCGCTGACACCTCAATTTGACCCAAGCCTAAGACTTTTTGCAAATCAACACCAACTCGCCGATTGCCTTTTTGGACAATAATCTGAGTTTGACGTTGGGTATCTGGCCAATCAGGCACTTTGTAAATTTTAGTAAAGCCTTTCTGTTTAAGATAAGCAATAACTTTTTCAGTTAGCTGAGGTTGATTGGAGGCATTTTGAATAGCAATTTTGAGGTTAGGAACCTGACGCATATCTGGTTTCAGACCAGGTACATTTACCCCAACATAATCATTCAACAGGCTCTGTTGTCCAGTCATATTTAGCCAATAGCTATCAGGGTCTTTGCTAAAACGGCTAAACGTACCAGGTAGTACCGTCATTTGGAAATTATCTCGATCTAGATTGAGGCCAAAGTTGACCAACGCCATCATTTCTTCCATCTTTAGGTTGGTATCAAAGTATTTTCGCATTAAGCGAGTTAATTGAGGCAACCGGGGTAAAATGGTAGGACTATTTAAGCGTTGCAGCAATGCTGCTGTTAGTGCTTGCTGACGCTGCACTCTCGGCAAATCTCCCAAACCTGGTTCGCGGAACCGGACAAACTGTTCTGCTTGTTCGCCGTTGAGGGTTTGCCAGCCACTGACTAAATTAATCGACAGCCGACTGCTAGAGTCTTTATATGTCATCGATTGGGGAACAAAGACCTCGACCCCGCCTAACTGATCGACTAACTGCCGTAAACCGCTAGTAGAAATACGGATGTAGCGATCGATTGGAGCATTATTTAATGTCCGGCTAACTACCCGTGCTGCCAAGACTGGGCCGCCTTTGGCATTGGCATCAGATACCTTAGTTAAACCCTTTTCTCCCTTTTCGGGGATGGCAATCATCGTATCTTTGGGAATCGAAAGCACCCGTACAGATTTTTCACTAGGGTTAAGGCGTACCATAAGCATGGAGTCGCTTTTGCCAGCAAAGCTTTCTGGTGAACCATCAACAGTACCATTAACTGGTTCAATTCCCATAATTAAGATATTCATGGGTCGTGAAAGCTGGTACTGGGAGAGTTTGCTCCACAACTCTCCTGGTAGTGGGATTTTTACCTCGTCTTTTGGAGTATTTCCTAAATCTTCATCTGTTCGATCGAGATTGCTCCATAAAGGAGTCCACAGTGCTAATGTCGAGACTAGCAGCCCAGATAAGATGATGCCGATGACAATCGTCATAATCCACAACAGCCATCGAGGCATGGTTAAGCCCAGTCTCTCGTAAAGCTGATTTGGGATCGCGCCCACAGATTCGACGACGCTACGGTTCGGATTTGCTGGCTGGTTTAGTTCGACATCCTCCTCCTCTGAGTCGACTACCGGTACTGGCGTTACCTGATTTTCTGTCCGTTGAAGTTGCGACGATCGCACCTCAGTTTCAAATTCTACTACTTGCTGAGATGTAACCGGATTTTCCGACCATTCGACTTGTTTTATCACAATTATTTCCCCACTCAACCACTCCCTAAAAGTATGTTAATCCAAGCTACAGATATTGCCAGTGGAAAGGCTCACTGTAAACTTATAATGTTCTTCGGTAGGCGTGTATGACAACATGAATACTTTATTGTTCCCCGTAATCCTAGCTGGTGGTAAAGGTGAACGTTTTTGGCCCCTGAGCCGCAAAGACCGACCTAAGCAATTTTTAAGTCTTGATGGTAGCTCTAGAAGTTTATTACAAGCAACCGCCGATCGATTGATAAAACTCGGTGGCGGTGAGTCCAGCGCTGCGGGAGGGTTTCCAACGCCAGTCGCTCATGGGGGAAACCCCCAAGACCGCGCTGGCTCCTCCGCAGGCGACTGGGGAACCCGAACGGGGTGGGATTCCTTGTGGGTTATCACTTCTAGTCAGATAGCTGAAGGGGTAAGACAACAATTACCTGAACTACCAGTTGAAAACTTACTAATTGAATCGGAAGGCAGAGACACAGCCGCAGCCGTTGCTTGGGCAAGTTTAGAAATCAAACGGCGCTATGGAGAAGACGCTGTTATTGGCTTTTTCCCTGCTGACCACTGGATTGCTGACGAAGAAGCGTTTGCACACACATTAAGCGCGGCTACGCAGCTGGCAGCAAGCACAGCAGCGATCGTGACACTGGGGATCAAACCTACTTTTCCATCAACCGGTTACGGCTACATTGAACAAGGTGAAAAGATAGGTAGCTTTAATGAGTTGCCAGCTTATCACGTCAACCGCTTTACTGAAAAGCCCAACCGCGAAACGGCAGAGACTTTTTTATCTACGGGGCGCTTTAGCTGGAATAGTGGAATGTTCGTTTTTCGGGCAGGGGTTGTTCTCAAGGAACTACACACCCATGCTCCAGAAATTATCGAACCTTTAGAACAACAGGGTGCTGATATTTATCCCCAGTTGCCTAAGAAGAGTATAGACTATGCCCTAATGGAAAAGACAACTCTAGCATACGTTTTGCCAGTTGATTTTGGTTGGGATGATTTGGGAGATTGGAATGCGATCGAGCGCTTACTCAAAACAGAAGAGAATCCCAATGTAGAACTCGCTACCCACATAGGGCTAGATACGCAGGGGGCGATTATTTACGCCTCCAATCCAGAGGATGTAGTTGTTACTATTGGTTTAGAGGACGTGGTGATTGTGCGCGATCGCAATGTCACCCTCGTTGTCAATAAAGAACGTACCCAGGAAATTAAGCAGATCCTTAAAATTCTCCAAAGCGATCCCCGATTTACCGACCTGCTATAAAAGTTAAAACCCTTGGCAGAGGCGAAAAAGTCTATTTTCCTATTATAACTTGACTGTCTGTTATTTTTTCTGACAGTTATGGACATTATTAGCTTTGAGCCTCTCGCCAAGACAATGGCAATCGAGTCTATTACCGCTTATCAAAAATATATTTCTCCGTCCAAAGGATTTAGTTGCTCCCATCGTTTATTACATGGTGGAGATTCTTGCTCTAATCACGTTAAACGAATGTTGAGCGAACAGAAACTCCACGAAGCCTTACAATCATCCATAAAAAGATTCCAAGATTGCGGCGCAGCTAGCAGAACTTTAATCAGTAGCAAAGCTAGAGCCAACTTCGGTTGTATTGTCATCCCCTGCTGCTTACCTCTTTAACTCCCTGCGTCTTTGCAGTTATTTATAAAAATGTTCCTCACCCAAACTGTTCCCCGTCAACGAGAAATTCTGGAAGTATTCCTTCGCAATGGCTGGGACTATATGCGAAGGTTGCTCACTGGTGGCAAAGCTGATGAACCCCAGCTACCGACACCTGCGGTTTTAAAAAATATCTTGGTAGACTTGGGGCCGGTTTACGTCAAACTTGGTCAGCTAATGTCTACGCGTCCAGATTTACTGAACGCCTCCTACATTGAGGAACTATCAACTTTACAAGACGCAGTACCGCCAGTTCCTTGGTCAGAAATAGAAATAATCCTTCGCAAAGAATTAAAACGTCCACTAGCAGAAACCTTCAAGACAGTTAACCCGATTCCAGTCGCGGCGGGATCAATTGCCCAGACACATCGCGCTACATTAGCAGATGGTCGAGAAGTCGCTTTGAAAGTGCAACGTCCGGGAATCGATCTAACTATTGGTCAAGATATTGCTTTAATTCAAGGTATTGCCGATTTAGTAGCGCGGACTGAATTTGGGCAAACCTACGAAATCAAATCCATCGCCGAAGAATTTACCAAAGCCTTAGAAGCCGAGTTAGATTTTACACGGGAAGCGGGTTTTACAGACCAACTGCGGCGAAACTTATCTAAAAGTCGCTGGTTTGATCCTACGCAAATAGTGGTTGCGGAGATTAACTGGGAATTGACCACAGAAAAATTACTGGTGATGGAATGGCTGGATGGAGTGCCGTTCCTGGCGGCGGATTTGGATAATGACCCCAACGTTAAAGATCCTGCCGAAAAGCGTAAAGAAATAACTACTTTATTATTTCGGGTATTTTTCCAGCAACTATATATTGATGGCTTTTTTCACGCCGATCCCCACCCAGGAAACTTGTTTTATCTCAAAGATAGTCGTGTCGCCCTCTTAGACTGTGGCATGGTGGGAAGACTTGATCCCCGCACACAGCAGATATTAACAGAGATGTTGTTAGCGATCGTTGATTTAGATGCTCAAAGGTGCGCTCAGTTAACTTTACAGCTATCAGATTCTGCTCAACCAGTAATTCTATCACGGTTAGAAAGTGATTACGATCGCATGTTGCGAAAGTATCACAATGTCAGTCTGACGCAAATAAACTTCAGTCAGATAATCTATGAAGTTTTACAAGTTGCCCGCAACAATAAAATTAGATTACCTAGCAACATGGGTTTGTATGCCAAAACCCTAGCCAATTTAGAGGGTGTAGCGCGGACATTCAACCCAGAGCTTAATTTTTTCGATGAAGTTAAACCATTAATTACAGACTTGTTTCGGCGGCAATTATTGGGCGATAATCCAGTGCGATCGCTATTACGCACAGCCTTAGATATAAAAAGTCTCTCTCTCCAGTCTCCTCGCCAAATAGAACTGCTATTAGACCGAGTTACCTCAGAAACCTTACAGTGGAATCTCTCACTGCGGGGTTTAGATGGTGTGCGGCGCACGATGGACGATGCCGCCAACCGACTCTCTTTTAGTATACTAGTGGGTTCGCTGATTATGGGTGCAGCAATTATTTCCACCAGAGCGCAGACAAGCCAGCTATCTTTTTTAAGCACCATCCTCTTTGCCGTTGCTAGTTTATTGGGTTTGTGGTTAATTATCAGTACACTGCGATCGGGACGTTTACGGTAAAGTCTATGTGTTGTGCGTCATGTCCACCACAGGAAATCATGATATGTCACTGGCGAAAATCCCTGCTTTCGTATTTGGAACCAAGCTTACGCAAAACTATATTCTGTAGGGGCAATTCATGAATTGCCCCTACCTGAAAATCTTTATTTTTGCTTATTGTTTGCGTAAGTCATGATAAAAAATATGTCAATTATTGTTGCTGAAAATCTGAGTAAATCTTATCCAGTAGCAGTTAAAAGTCCGGGTATTAAAGGTACAATCACCCACCTTTTCCGCCGCACATACCGCTCAATTAAAGCAGTTCAGGATGTCTCCTTTGAAATTGCCCCTGGTGAAGTAGTGGGGTTTTTGGGGCCAAATGGTGCTGGTAAAACCACCACACTAAAAATGCTTACGGGCCTGATTCATCCTTCAAGCGGTAAAGTCACAGTAGCTGGACAAATTCCGTTTCATCGCAAAGAAGCATTTTTGCAAAAAATTACCTTGGTGATGGGGCAAAAGCAGCAGCTTATTTGGGATTTACCAGCACTGGATTCTTTGAAAATTAATGCTGCTGTATACAACATCTCTGATAAAGAGTTTCAACGGCGGGTAGGAGAATTAACAGAGATGCTTTCCCTAGAAGGCAAACTTACCCAACCAGTAAGGAAGCTATCTTTGGGTGAACGAATGAAGGCAGAATTGCTAGCAGCACTTTTGCACCGTCCCCACGTATTATTCCTAGATGAACCGACTCTGGGACTAGATGTAAATGCTCAGATAGCGGTACGCGATTTTTTGCGCGACTACAATCAGCGTTATCAGGCTACAGTGCTGTTGACGAGTCATTATATGGCTGATATCACAGCTTTGTGTCAACGCGTGCTGTTGATTCACCAGGGAAGCCTGATGTATGACGGCAGTTTAGATGGATTACTAGAACGTTTTGCCCCTTACCGGGAAGTTTATATAGAGTTAGCCCAACCTCTGCCGATAGAAAAACTTATGACCTATGGGGATGTGCAACTCCTAGAAGGGCGATCGGTGCATTTCATGGTATCTAGAGAGGCGCTCACCCGCACAGTATCAAAGATTTTGACAGATTTGGAGGTAATTGATTTAACTGTCGCCGAACCGCCTGTAGAAGAAGTGATTGGACGAGTTTTTCAGGCGGGTGTTGTGTAGCGATCGCTGCCAGAAATATAGTTGCCAAGAGGAGAATGCACCATAAATGAAAAAAATGATTAGAAAAGCTCTAACTTTGCTGTCAGTATACTACGCCTATATGGTTGAGTATCGAGCAGAACTAATCTTATGGGTTTTGGCTGGGTCTTTGCCGATTATCCTCATGGGTATCTGGATACAGGCAGCACAAGGTGGTCAGTTTGGCCTATCACCTGTGGATTTTGCCCGCTATTTTATAGCGGTTTTTGTAGTTAGACAATTAACAACTGTTTGGGTAATTTGGGATTTTGAAAGAGAGGTTGTGGAAGGTAAGCTTTCCCCCAAGTTACTACAACCACTCGACCCAGTATGGCATCATGTTGCAGGACATGTTTCTGAAAGATTTGCTCGGCTAATGTTTACTTTTTTATTAGTGGCATTATTTTTTATTCTTTATCCCCAAGCTTTTTGGATACCAAGCTTGAGTAGAATTTTGCTGTTTACATTGGCGGTGGTGCTAGCTTTTACTCTGCGGTTTACGATTCAGTACACCTTTGCCATGTTCGCCTTTTGGACAGAACGGGCTACTGCTTTAGAAAATTTTTGGTTGTTATTTTATCTATTTTTATCTGGTTTGATAGCACCTTTAGAAGTTTTTCCAGAACCTGTGCAAAAAATAGTGATGTTTACGCCTTTTCCCTATTTGATTAATTTTCCTGCAAGTCTTTTGGTAGGGCTACCCGTAGATATAGGGCGGGGATTTTGGTCAATATTCGGTTGGCTATTAGTGTTTTTGGGTGCGAATCGCTTATTGTGGCGTGTGGGTTTGAAGCGGTATTCTGGCATGGGAGCATGAACATTCAAAATTAGGATCTGTGCCATCCCAGAGTTTGGCTAATTTGGGGTAATTTAAAACTTTCTTGATAAAAGAAAGTTTTCTCGAATACTGACATATTCCATCTCACGATTTGCCAAACTCAAGGAAGTTCCATTACTTCAAATGATTTGCTGTAATTCATCTAGAGTATGTTTATGGCTAAAGTGGTGATATATACGATGGGCTAAGTCTATGCACTGTTGTACTTTGCTAGAGATTTTCTAAATTACTCGGCATTGTCTTAAACTTTTCTATTGTTCCCAAAGAATAATCTTCTAATTTAAAATCAGCAAAAGGCTTCTTCTCTAACCTATCCCTTAATGCTTCATCGAGAATTACACCTGCTGATTGTTTTTTTACACCAATTATTATAATACTTCTCTGATATGTAGTTAAATCCTGATTTGCATGACAATTAGTCCGTTGAAATTGTCCCAAATTTAATATCCGATAATTTTTGACGCTTGGTGTATTAATAAATAACTTTTGAACTAAATATTGGATTTGTTTAGAACGTTCTAGAGCCATTCGCTCTTGGACTGCTGCTATATTACTTTTACAGGAAACTGTGCCGACAGATATAATCTCACTGGGGTCTCTCATTATATTCTGTAGACCTTCTTGTTCTAAGTTCAACTTTAAAAGGTCTAGACTAATAATTTCATCATTATGCTTAATCTGAAAATTGCTACCTGAAAGCCATTTATATTCCAGTGATAAAACAGCTATATTAAATTCGGCTTTATTTCCCTGACTATCCCTACCTTCCTGATAAGAAAAATAATCAATATTACCTTTTTTTTCTGGGGATTGTCCGTAATTTGACCTCACAGAAAATTGTGAGTTTCGCGTTGCCAAAGCCACTATACTAAGTAATCCTAATATCACTAGTAGCACTGCAAAAAATTTCAGGAGTGGTACTTCTTCAGGCTGTTTATGTTGAGATGACCAAGTTTTACTAATTGGTGGGGACAACTGCTCTGCGTTCCAATCAAGTGCTAAATTAATGTTTTCAGGAGTAGTTTCTGTTAGCTGAGTTTCAACAATAGAGGCAGGAGGAATACTATCCGCCGCTCGTGGATTCGATAACGCTGCGCTATCTGTTTCCTGCTCCGAGCGGAGTGGGCTTGGCTCTGAATTTTCTAATTCTTCAAGTGGCTCCCCTACCCTGGGGGAAACTGGCGCAATAGGGGGGATTGAATCCTCATCTAAGCAGAACTTTTTGCTTTCTTCAATTTGTTCTAGGCGCTGTAAAATTTCTTGGGTATTAACAGGACGACTTTCTATATCTGTTGCTATTAGCCAATCAATTAAATTTAATAGTAAAGGTGAGATATCGATGGCATGATTTTGCCAATGCAATAAATTTTGCTGGACATCATACATATCTAAGGGATGCTGTCCTGTTAGCAAAAATATAAAGGTGCGTCCCAAGGCAAAGAAATCTGATTGCGGTACTGCTTGAGCATTCATTTGTTCTGGAGCGCTGTAGCCAGATGACATAAGTGCTGTCATGCCGTCGTTGTTGCTGAGTTGGTTTGAGTCGGTTCTGCCGATTTCAGTGGCAGTGCCAAAATCAATCAGTACCAAATTCCCCCAACCTTTCTCAATGGGGGATCGAATCATGATATTAGATGGTTTAATATCTCGATGTAGGTAGTGTTTACTATGCACTAAATCCAAAATTTTTAGTAATTGTTTTAACCAAGCTATGGCTTGTTCTTCGGAAATGGGGCGATTCTGCTGCTGTCGCCACTGTTCTAAGTTGTACCCGTCGATTTTTTCCATTGCAATGCAATGCAATACTAAACCATTTCGGGTTTGATACTGGAAATAACTATCTTCTTTGGGAATGCCGGGATGCTTGAGTTGTTGCAGCACAGTTACTTCTTGCTGAAATAGTTCTACTGCTTTGGCGTTACCTGATAGCTCCTCTTTAAGTATTTTGAGGATTTTAGGGGTATTTTGTTCATAAGCTTCATAAACTTTACTAAACCCTGTTTTGTCACTCAATAGGCACGTCACCCGATAACGCCCTAGCAATTCCAAATGGGAACCACAACTTTGACAAAAGCGGTTTTGTTCATTATTCGGGTGATTTGGTGTAGCACAAACGGGATTGATACAAAGGCTCATGACTTGCTTATCCGTACTTTAACAGTTATCAGTTATTAGTTATCAGTGTTTCCGGGTTACTGATAACTAATAACTGATTTAAGGGGAGTGCAGACGCGTAGCCGCTTATTGCTAGACATCTTTCCTATTAATTCTTCTGTTGCCGGATGATAATCCCGTCTAATAATAATGAGATTTTCTATCTATGTTCTGCCAAGAAAGCTGCTACAGTTTGGTTAAATGCCTCTGGTTGTGTCAAAAACGGCCAGTGATTTCCAGGAACTTGGCAGATGCGTAGTTTTTTGAGATAGGTTTTGTAGGGTTGTATTTGCCAATCTTGGCGGTTAAGTCCTTGTTCTGGCTGGACAAAGAGAGCATGGGTATCAAGGGGGATTGTAAAACCAGGGACTTGCATAACTGCTTCAAAAATCCCGTCGCGGGCGGCGATGGTAAATTTGCTGCCCCAACTACCATCGGGTTTTTGTTCTATTCCTGCTTGGAAAACTTGCTGTTGCAAAGAACTCCATCCTTGATATTGTTTTAGCTTGCGTGCTTGTTGTTCGGCTTCTTCATGACTGGCAAAGGGGCCCATGCTTTTGAGAAAAGGTAAGAAGCGATACAACATGGGAAAAGTTAGCCTGAGAAGGCTGGGCATTTTCCAGATGAAAATTGGATCGACGAGAATTATACTCTGCAAACGCTTTGGGTTTTGTCTTGCCCAGATAGCGGCTAATTTGCCTGTCCAGGAATGACTTACAATGTGGGCAGAAGTCCATCCCAGACGATCCATAAGTGTTTCCAGGTCTGCGATCGCACTTTCAAAAGTATAATCTCTCTCAGGCTTAGTACTTTCGCCATGTCCGCGCATATCTGGTGCGATTATGTGGTAGTCTGTCGCCAAGTAATCTCCTAAACTAGACCACACTAGAGCATGGTCGCCTAAACCATGTAACAGCAATAAGGGTTCTTGACCTTGATTCCACTCTAAGTAAGAAAGTTGGATATCAGGCTTTGATAAAGTTTGACGTACAGGCATCATTGCACATCCACCAATGAAGAGATAGTTTCGCGCTTATATAGTACTGCGAAACAAGATGGAGGGCGGCAGGAGATGGGACTTGACAGCTATAACCAAGCCTTGTAAATTATTTCCAATCTCAACTTTTTTCATAAGTCAATTTACCTGGGTGCGATCGCGCATTTGGAGTCAGAGTCGTCAAATCGTCTATATTGCGTTTCATTGTGGCGCAAATCGCATCTAGAGGTAAGTCGTTAGGGTCATAACCAAAGGGGTTTTCTATCTCCAAGCCGATTGCTTCAATACCAAATACTGTAAAACCAACTAACGCCGAAATTAAACCTGTCCACCAACCCAGACTTTCCACTATTTGAAATGGTAGCAGGAAACAATATAGTAACAGTAATTGCTTCAGATGAATGGCATAAGCTAAGGGCATAGGTGTTTTTAAAATCCGTTCACAAGCACCTAAATTATCTACAAGATTGTTTAATAATTCTTGCATTGATGTTAACTGGTGACTATTAAGACAATTGCGATGATACTGCTCCTGTAAATAATCTCCGATCCAAAAGGCAACCTCTATGGGAGGATTATTCATAATCTTCAGTTTTCTATACTTGCTAGATGGCATTAAATCTTCTAACTCCCTATTGACTGCTTCTCCCCGCAAATGTAATTTAGTTGTGACAGCAAAAGCTACCAATAAATTTAATGCTGTAATTTTATTGTCTTTATCTTCTGGTGAAATTTCGTCAATAGATACCCAAATTTGCCTGGCCAGATTTCGGGTATTATTTACTAAAGATCCCCAGCATTTTCTCCCTTCCCAAAATCTCTCATAAGCAGTATTTGTCCGAAATACAAGTAATAAACCTAAAACAATACTAGGAATAACATTTGCTAAAATCGGTTGGGATACAGGCTGTTCAAAATGGTAAAGGACAGAAATCAAAAATCCGAAAGCTCCGCACCATAAAATATGCTTGTAGATTGCTTTCATAACCGAACCTTTAAATTGCAATTTTGTAAGTAGCCATGTGTTTTTTTCGGCTGTCATGCAGTCACCCTAATAGAATATTTATTTAATAAATCGATAGATGAAATATCGATACTTTAAAAATAATAACTATATAAATAGCACAATTGGCAAATAGGATACTTTAAAAACTAATCTTGGTAAAGAACACGATCTGCTAGCGACAATGATTGCATTTTAGATCCTGTTATACAATATCGAGTCCGTTTAAATACCTATCATTAGGTTAATGCAAAGAGTTTTTTGTCAGCAATTAAGCAACAATTATATAAAAGTGAAAAGCGATGCCTACGGCTACGCAGCGAATTGTCAATAAATGTAAATATTTATTGGTGGTTGCATAAATCCCGCGCCTCACTCTGATAAATCGATAGAAGAAAAGGTACATGGCTCTTGATAATGGTCATACAGCAAAATTCCAAGTATCCAGAACCACTAACAGTATAAATTCGACAAGTTCCTTGGTCAAGCCATAACTTCAAACCCAGCATTTGTTCGGAGAATTCAGTAGATATATGAAGATTATGGGTATAAAAGAAGGTAATTTGCTGTTCAATTTGCGGATGAGTACACATAAATACATTTGAGTATATACCCCAACGACATCTGGCGATCGCATGGGTGAAAATTGATTGATGTTAGAAACCTGTTACTACTCCAGAATGCCTTAAGTGCATCTGGAGTTTCTTTTTGGAAAAAGCAATCGTAATTTTCCAAATCATCCCGATCTACTAAAATATGGCTGAATAGGGATGCATACTGAATTATCTATATTTAACATAGGGCATCACTTGTTGATGTAACCCCTCCTACCAAACAACTCTCGCGAAGCAGCCTCAGATTTACTGGGGCTGTTTTGCGTTACTTCGATAGTACTTAAACCAAATATCTTTCAAACTCTCATTTCTCTGCGCCTCTGCTCTTTCTGATTCCGTAATTCGTGCGTAAGCACTATTCAAACAGAAAAGTTGTGTAAACAAAGCAGTTAATCCTCAGACATCCTTAATTCTATTTGAGTGTATACCCTGATGACGTAAGATGCTCTGAAGGTGAAAATTTGGGTATAGGTAAATGCGTATCTTTCCTGACTCCAGAGTTGTCACAAACAGTTCTGGAGTTTTTTAATTACAGAGGAGCGATCGCTCATGAATAAAAGAATTATGAACACGCACACTATAGCGTGTGGAAGTTAAGCGATCGCACTTCTGAATCTTGACTAAATCAAAGTGCGACACACTTAATATAAATGCTTATTTAGTTGTATATGTCACAAAAATATCCTTTCTCATTTCTACTTCTGCTGGGGCATCTGGATTATAAGTTGGTGATAATAAAAGACTAGCAAATGAAGGTAAAGGAACTCCAGTTTTAGAACTACATGAAGAATAAAATAATGTGTAAAAGGGTTCAGCTACAGAAGGAATATCAAGTTTAACGCCCATAGCAGTTGCTAAAGCTTGAGCGCGGCTTTGAGCGTCTTTCATAGCTGATTGATAAACTGAACTCTGCAATGCTTGACAGTCATTTACTGCGTACTCAACGCCCACACTCTTAACGGAAAGATTTTCAAGTTGGCTCGTAGACTTGTTCGCTGTAGCAACAATTTCCTGGACGCGATCGCGTGTGGGTTTTTCCAGCCTCACCAATATTTTGGCGCTGTTTTCGCTGGAATTAGGGCTAATTTGCACTTGAATTTTATCAGCACGAATCCCTTTGGCAACTAGGCTATTAACTACAGGCTGGAGAGTTGCTTTAGTTAGGGATTTTTTGCTTGGTAAAGATTCTGCTGCTTTTTTGTAATTTAAAAGTAGAGTCGGTGAGGCAGCCCGGTGTTGTTGTTCCAACAAAGAGGGACTGCCGTTCGCCCTTGGCGTGCCGGAGGCATACCTGGAGGGTGGGGATATGTTGCGGGTTTGCGGTAGAGATGAAGGTTTCGTTTCTAAATCATCATTACTATCTTCGCTACTGAATACCAATTCAATATCGGCTGTATCTGCTCGCACTCTCACTACCCCTTGACCGATTACCATTAATGAGTGGCGATCGCTTGCTGGTGGATAAAATAATTGGGCATTAGTGGCTTTGGGCGTTAATGCTCCGATCCCGACAGTGACGGTAAAGCTTACCAATATTAGAGCAGTTATGTTTCTCATGTCCTGGGAATGTCCTTTGAACCTAGTAATTGTCAAAGTTTACACCTCAAGAGCAGGATACTTACAAAAATATTGAGCTAATCCCACGACTAAACGCTGTGGAATTAGCTCAAAAATAAAAATTCACTGCGAACTATTAACCAAACCAGTGAGAGGCTTCACAAGTTGGCTGAACTGTATCACAAACATTATGGTTAATCCAATCTGACTTTTCTTGAACGATTAAACAAATGCCTTGGTGAATCAAATTCTGTAGGTGCAGTTGCTGTTCTAAGGGTTTGCGAGGCAATTTGTAATAAGCCAAACTTTCTCGTTCAGCCTCCGCTAAGGAAGTATTTCCATCAGATATAGCGCCATAAAAAGAGGGAATGCGGGTGAGGACAAAAGCAATTAGCTCTTGGCGTAAGTCAGGAATTGCAAAAGCTTTTTGATACGGATGATATGGATATGTATCCAAAACGCTTTCAATCTCTCCTACTACTGATTGCTGTGTTAAATTGACTACCGTATTCATAATTTTTAAACTCCTTTTTTAATCTAGTAAATGATTGGTGGAAAAAACAACTTTTCTAGATGGCAATGTTGTCATAACAATCAGTTAAAAGTAGTTCAACTGATAAATGTAAAATCCAGTGAAACTAGCCTTTTATCTTGATTGAATATCAGACATTTGGTTTTACTGATTTTAGTTAAGGTTTATACTGATTCACAGTATGACTTATTAAAACAGCATCCAATGTACTGGTAGGTTAGCGATACTATATATTTATAATCCTAATTATTCCAAATTTCTGCTAAGAAGGCAGAAATCTACATAAAACGCAGCATAAAATATAGGGGATCAAGATTAACAGCAATAAAAATCTTGAATTAGGAACAAGTTTTTAATGAAGTTAAGTTTTTTTGGTGATTTTCATCACATTTTAAGTTTGCTGCAAACTTTGCTGTTTCATCTAAAAACACGTTTATTTAGGAAGTCAGACAAATAAGGAATTGCTAAAGTGCAAAATCAGTCTAGCGACTGATGAAACGATCGGGTAAAAACGTTGAGAAAGTTCACATTATCTAAAGGAAGATGATGCAACTGATGATTAATTTCATCCGCCGCAGCTAATCCAGAAAGCATCGCACCTTCCGCAAGATTGCCGCCGCACCAATCACCACAGCAAACTAAAGGTAAGGGAGTTCTGGCAGACAAAAAAGCTTCGTGCCAAGGACGGCTAGGAAAGGCATAACGCCAACGATGTACTTGCATCCATTCGGGAGTATTCAGCCAAGGAAGGGACAGAGATTCAGCTGCTCGTTGCAACATAAGCTCTGCAACGGGTTGTAAATCCTGGATTTCTAGATGACGTTGGGCGAAATCAGCACTACTTTGCACTACAAAATGTGGTTGCTGAGGGTTAGGACGCTTGCTACTGTCCAAACCAATCCACGCTAAATCAGCATCATCGACAAAAGTTAGCGCCTTCCACTGAGGGAGTGGGTGGGATGTGGGAGGATATCCAGCGATCGCACTAATTGAGGGATAAAATTCTACAGAACGCAAGTTATCAAGAAAGGCTTTATCCAATCCACTTTCACCCAAGGGTTCTAACAGCATGACCGCTTGGGGTGCAGGAATGGCAAGGACAATAGCTTTTGCAGTTAATTCTTCGTTACTAGATTCGAGAGTCAAGCGCCAACTATTTTCGGGAGTTGGGGTAATAGCGATGACACGCTGATTCAGTAATATTTCTAAACCTGGGGCGAGGGATTTAGCGATCGCACTCATTCCCGCAGGTGCAACATATCGCGGACTGCGGTTTTTTGGTTCAGATAAAGGAGCCTCTGCGGTAAGTTCATAAACCTCCTCTGTCCAAACTTCCAGGATATGGCGCGATCGCAATATCTCCACAAAATGTCTAAATAATTCACCCTTTGGCTTCAAATAACAAGCCCCATGATCCGCCCAAGTTCCATGCAAGCGGCGGGTAGCGAGTCTTCCTCCCAAACCACGGGACTTGTCCACCACTAGCACCGAATACCCAGCTTGACTTAATTGCTGGGCGCAGACTAAACCGGCGATTCCGGCACCAATCACTACGATATCAGTCATGAGTCCATAGTCCTTAGTCATTGCTTATTAGTCATTAGGTTATTATCAAAGGACAAAATTACTACTAATGAGTGCTGAAAGCTAATAGTAGAATAAGGTACAGAAAGTTGCACGGAAGGGAGGAAGGGAAATTGGATGAGATGAGGGCGGCGCTAGAGTTAGCGACCGAAGAAGAATTGCAAGATTTAACGGCAATTCTATTTAGTCGTAAGTTCAATCCCCTAGACTATGTACATACACCCGAACCTATCGAAGTGCAAAGCCAAGACCGCAAAGCTTGGTTAGATTCACTAGAAGGACGCTTTCGTTTTTTGGCGGCTGATGGGATAACGGTATTACGGGGACGTACAGGCCAGGTAACTTACCGACAAGCTTTAGTTCAAGTATGTAAGTATCTAAAAATTCGCTATTCTCATCAGCTGCCAACCATTGATTTAGAAGCAGAAGTATTTTTGCATCTGCTAGGACAGGTATGGAAAAAATTACCTGAACAGGAAAAACAAAAATTGACTCTTCGAGTGCAGCGTCACCTTGTGCAATCAGAACTAAAAGAACCACTACCACTTTTATTGCAGCCTGACCCCTTGGGGTTACTTTTCAAAGGCGGTAGTGCGATCGCGGTTACTTCACTTCTCCAGCCACTTGTACTTAAGCAAATTGCTCGTCAATTTGCCATCCACTTTGCTACTTATGAAGTAGCTAGACAAGCGGCAATTACAGGCACAGAAGCAGCTACAACGCAATTCCAAAGCTATGTAGCGATGCAAATGGCGCAACGGGGTATGACAGTTAGTGCCGCTCGTTATGGGGCAACCCGCACGATGTTTGCCGTGATTGGGCCGATGATGTGGACTTGGTTTTTTGCAGATTTAGGGTGGAGAGCGATCGCCACTAACTATGGTCGAATCATCCCTACTATCTTCGCCTTAGCTCAAATTCGCCTCACTCGTGAGGAATGTTGGGAGCCAGCTTGAACAAAGTTTTTGACTATTTCAAGTCTCGTTGGCAATCTCCTTGGAACTACTCTCTGTGGGCAATATTAATCTTCCCATTAAGTCCATTGGTGGGGGCGGTGACTATCGGTTTTGTCTCATTAATAACTTGGCTGAAACAATCCCACAAAATTAATCGCCGCCCCATCAACTGGGGATTTGCCCTTTTGAGTGTGTTACTAATCGTCAGTGCTGGGTTTGCCGATGACAAGACAGCTGCATTCCTCGGCTTATTTAATTTATTACCATTCTTTTTACTTTTCGTTGCCCATAGCGCTCTAATTCAAACATTTGCCCAATTGCGGCAAATGGCGTGGGTTTTAGTAATCGGTTCCATACCAGTGGTAATCCTTGGTTTGGGACAGTTATTTTTAGGCTGGAGTTTTAAGTTCCAGTTTGTGTGGGTTGTATTGAGTTGGACAATCAGACCAGGAGGAAATCCGCCAGGTCGCATCGCTTCACTCTTTTTGCACGCTAATACCTTCGCTGCTTATCTAGCGATAGTTTTCACCCTTGGTGTAGGGTTGTGGCTAGAAAACTATCAGCAATTAAGAGTTAAGAGTCAAAAATCATTTCTTCCCTTCCTCTTCCTAAGCGTAGCGGTGATTATGAATTTCATCGCCTTGATTTTTACCAACTCGCGTAATGGCTGGGCGATCGCTATTTTTGCCTGTTTAGCTTATGCACTTTACCAAGGCTGGCGTATTCTGGTGGGTAGTGTCACTGCGATCGTTTCTAGTGTGCTTTTGGCAGCTTTTGCTCCCTCGCCAGTCGCTCAATTTTTTCGTCAGTACGTTCCTGCTTTCTTTTGGGCAAGGTTAAATGACGACATGTATCCAGATCGACCAGTCGCTTTAATGCGAAAAACTCAGTGGGGATTTGCCTGGTCTTTAGCTCAAGAACATCCTTTGACTGGCTGGGGGTTACGTAGTTTTAGTAGACTCTACAAAGCCCAAATGCAAATTCCCTTGGGCCATCCCCATAACTTTTTTTTGATGTTATCTGCTGAAACTGGCTTTCCCAGCACTTTGTTATTTTGTGGCTTACTTGCTTGGATTTTGATCGCAGGTGTCCAATTACTACGAAAGTCAAAACATATAAATAGAGAAGACAGATTGATATTTTTCAGTTATCTTCTGACTTTTGTTGGTTGGATTTTATTGAATACAGTAGATGTAACCCTCTTTGATTTTCGTTTGAATGCACTTTCATGGGTAATATTTGCCGCCATTTGTGGAGTAACACATCGTTATAACCAATATGACAAGCTTGCCTCTCATCAAAATTAGTTAGGAAATGAAAAATCGCAACTATTTAAATCCTAAATATCATAAAAAGCTAATTCGTTCTTATTTCATCTCAAGTTTTCATCGAATTTCTAGGCTTTACACATTTCTTTTGCTAGTTAAATGTGTTATAGCGTTTCCTAATCACATCAGGTACATCATAGCCCCCTCATCGCTTGCGGGGAGGGGGTTGGGGGTGGGGTTCTTGTACCTCACTCAACTGAGAACCGCTATAGTGTTTTCATGCTCTACCAGCAAAAACACGTAGTGGAGGCATAACAATATTGGCTGTACCCCTACAAACACTGTATTGAACTCAATTGAAAACTCTTCTTACTATCCCCATAAAGTCTTAAAATACTGTTAATTTCAGCCAAACCTCTCAACCTTCAACTTACAAGTATCACCCCAAAATCACTATGTCTATCGGCTACGTCGCGCTTGTACTCCACGCACATCTACCCTTCGTTCGTCACCCAGAAAGTGACTACGTGCTGGAGGAAGAATGGCTTTATGAAGCCATCACAGAAACCTACATTCCATTATTGAAAGTATTTGAAGGCTTAAAGCGAGACGGTATCGACTTTAAAATCACAATGAGTATGACACCTCCTCTCGTGTCAATGCTGCGCGATCCTCTGCTTCAAGAACGCTATGAAGCACACTTAGCCCAACTAGAACAACTTATACAACTAGAAGCAGAACATAATGTCAATAACGGACATCTTCGTTATTTAGCCGAACATTACGCTACTGAGTTTAGCGAAGCGCGTCAGCTATGGGAAAGCTATAACGGCGACTTGGTGACAGCTTTTAAGAAGTTCCAAGACAGTAACAACCTGGAAATCATCACCTGCGGCGCTACTCACGGCTATTTGCCGTTGATGAAGATGTATCCAGAGGCAGTGTGGGCGCAAATTCAGGTAGCCTGTGAGCATTACGAACAAAACTTTGGACAAGCACCCAGAGGCATTTGGTTGCCGGAATGCGCCTACTATGAAGGATTAGATCGGATGCTAGCCGATGCTGGGTTACGCTACTTCCTCACAGATGGGCATGGCATCCTTTACGCCCGTCCCCGTCCGCGCTTTGGCACTTATGCGCCAATTTATACAGAAACTGGTGTTGCTGTCTTTGGTCGAGATCAGGAATCTTCCCAACAGGTATGGTCTTCTGAGGTAGGCTATCCTGGAGCGGCAGAATATCGAGAATTTTATAAAGATTTGGGCTGGGAAGCAGAATATGAGTATATTAAGCCCTACATCATGCCCAATGGTCAACGGAAAAATACTGGCATTAAGTATCATAAAATTACGGGGCGTGGCTTAGGTCTATCAGATAAGGCACTCTACGATCCTTATTGGGCTAAAGAAAAGGCAGCAGAACACGCTGATAACTTTATGTATAACAGAGAGCGGCAATCTGAGCATCTCTATGGTATGATGCAGCGTCCGCCAATTATCGTTTCGCCTTATGACGCAGAGTTATTTGGACATTGGTGGTATGAAGGCCCCTGGTTCATCGATTATCTATTCCGCAAGTCGTGGTATGACCAAAAAACATATCAAATGACTCATTTAGCAGACTATTTGCGAGATCAGCCAACGCAGCAAGTCTGTCGTCCTTCGCAGTCAAGCTGGGGTTTCAAGGGTTTCCATGAGTATTGGTTAAACGAAACCAATGCATGGATTTATCCGCATTTGCACAAAGCTGCTGAACGGATGATTGAAATCTCGGATTTGGAACCAGAGGATGAATTGCAATGGAAAGCCCTTAACCAAGCAGCGCGGGAACTGCTATTAGCACAATCTTCTGACTGGGCATTTATTATGCGGACAGGAACAATGGTACCCTATGCAATTAGACGGACGCGATCGCACTTGATGAGGTTCAATAAGCTCTACGAAGATGTGAAAGTCGGCAAAGTTGACAGTGGTTGGCTAGAAAAAGTCGAGTTAATGGATAATATCTTCCCCGAAATCAACTATCGCGTCTACCGTCCACTATAGTCTTCACAAAAAGTAATCAACAGCAGTAGGGTGGGCATTGCCTACCCTAAGACGTAAGATTAACGGAGAGCTTTAAGATTATTGTCTAACTTCAGTAAGCAAAAATAGGGTGAGTGTTATTTACCCACCTTAAAGGCTATCTGGATCAATATTTAATTCTCGGAGTTTCGCAGCTAATCTTTGGGCTTTCTCTTCTGCGGCTAGTCGTGCAGATGCTTCCTCTTCATGAGTTAGAAGTATTTGACCCGTAGCTTCTCACTGACTGCGACATTTGGCAGCATGGCGTTCATAATCTTCAAATCTTAGCTAGCATTGTTGCCCATTGATTGATTTGACTGCTGTTAATATTTATCCGCTAACCCTCGTCATAATCTTCAACATCTGGTTGCCCCCTTTTTGAAATTCGTAAGTAACAGGCTGAACCTTTACATCAAATCCTTGACTGGAAAACGTTTGGATCGCTGACTCAAGATAGGGTGATAGTTCACAATCAAGTTTTAACAATGGAAAAATCCTCACCTCTGGAGAGATTCTCAGAAGTTCATGAATAGATGCGATGTGAAAATCGAGTGATAACTGCTCAGAGTAAAGAAAGAGTAAATGGGAACACACACATAACCCAAATTGATTGTTAGCTAGTTCTAGATTTGGTAGAGATAGCGGTAAGTAGCGCCCTGACGTTCTACCAACTTCATAGTCCAACAAAAATTTATCCATCGCTGCTAGACGGGCATAACCAAGTTCATCTGCATCATGAAAGTTCTTCCAAATATAGCGGTTTGAATTTTGTTTAACCTGCTTTATGACTGGCTCGTAAGTTTCTAGAACTCTTTGTTTGATTTGTTCACCAGAAAACTGATAGAGAGGATCGATAGACACAACTGAATGTCCTAGTTTTGTCATTTCAGCATTGAAACTGGCAGGCCCATCACCACATCCAAGAATTGATTTGTTCAGGTCTGCATCTGATAAGGCAAACATCAGTTTGTACTCTTCAAGAGTTCTACCCCAAGGGACAACCTGATTTAATTTCACAGATAATTACCGTAAATTGCCAGCCTACTAGGGTATTTAGTCATGGAGTTGAGCTTATTTAAGTCATAACTTTGTAGTGAAAAATTGTAGCTCATTATCTGAATTATATAATTAAATACTACATGCGTAACATAATAATTTTGAATGTCATTTTTTTTTGAGATTGCCTTGCTCATGAAAGCAAAACTCAAGTTTTACCAAGCATAGTTTTAATCATCAGCATTTTCTAACTCACATTCTGCAAGTAAATTATCAATACTTTCGGGAAAATCGCCATTTTCAATTTTTTTGGTAAAAGCTTGATAACAATCTTTTTTGTCGCCTTCTTTCCGAGGATAACCTAACCAAAGAATAATAATGATTTTTGGTTCTTTAAATGCTCTAAAGAATAATCTATATCGTTCAGGTAGCCCCATTTTTTTTAGACGACTATACTTTTGCAAAGGTTTTTGTAAAGCAAAGTGACTAGCAAAAGGGTCTTGAGGAATTTTTTCTTTAATGCCAATATTCAATGCTTTTAAGAATTTGACATCTGAATGTGTAATAAATTCTTCTTTAGGTAACTCATTTTTTAAAACACGAACCCTATTACGCAATTCTACCCATTGTTTAACGAACAATGGGTAGAAAAAAATCTGCCAACCATTACAATCAAATGCAGCCATTAATCTATAACTACATCAGCCAGTAAATCATCCATTTCATCGCTCATTTTTTGAGTATAAGGAACGAGTTTAGAAGGGTTTTGCATAGCATCCTTCATGAGAAAGTCAAGAAAAAGGCTCATCATAATGCCCTCATCTCCATCAGCTTCATCAACATTATCAGTTTCTAATCTAACTAAGAACGTGTTATCAGATAGCACTTCAATATGACCTGAAGCATTAGCTAAATGGGGATAATCCTTAGAGAATGCGCGAGGTAAGCGAAACCCATCTTGATTTCCTACCTTTGCATGAGTTACGGGATAACTTTTTACAGCCATGAGCTAATTCCTCACTAGGAAGATTCTAGGCATTTAAATAGAATACCTAGACACTACAAATTTGATCTAAGAAGTTATGCTTTGTTATAACAACTGTTATAACTTACAACTAAACTATAACAGATTCAATAAAAAAAGACTAGAAGTTAATATAAGAATTTTTGATTAAGTAGATATACTTTTAAAGCAAATTGCATATAAACCTCTGAGTCCTATATGCAGACTTGAAAGCATAGTATATAAAAAAGACAGGCAAGATGCCTGTCCTACAATGAATGATTTAGCAAAGAATTTAGAAATTCATCTCAGCAGCTTGAACTTTCTCAACCTGCTTCTTCTTCAGCACAAGCATAACTTGAGCCAACATTACAAGAGCGGTGAACGCAATCATCCATTTGACTCTAGAAGAATCTTGCAGTACGATTTCTGCATCTATTTGACCGAATCCACCGACGTTGGGGTTGCTGGTCAAAGCATCACCAGTCTTAACTGCTTGCCCTTCGGAAACAAGCAGGTCTGGCCCAGCAGGAACCGTATCAACGACAACATCACCAGATTCAGGTTGGATGTTAACTAGATATTTGACATTACCATCTCCATCTTCCTCTTTGGCAATCTTGGTAATTGTGCCAGTAGCGGAAGCGTTGTAAACAGCGTTGTTGCTCTTTTCGCCAGTAGGATAAACTTGTCCGCGTCCCCGATTAGCACCTACGTGAACTGAATATTTACCGAAGTGGATGTTTTTGTCGGTTGCGGGGTTGGGAGAAAGAACTGGGAAGATAATTTCCTGATACTGTTCACCGGGTAAAGGACCGACGATGACGACATTTTCTTTGTCTTCGCTGTAGGGTTGGAAGGTTGTGTCGCCAATTTCTTCTTTAAGTTCCTCGGAAATTCGGTCTTCGGGAGCAATCTTAAAGCCTTCAGGTAGCATCAGTACAGCACCGACGTTCAAGCCAACCTTAGAACCATCAGCGCCAACTTGCTGGGCGCTCAGATCGTAAGGGATTTTCACTACAGCTTTAAATACAGTGTCAGGTAGCACCGATTGCGGAACTTCCACTTCTGTTGGCTTGGCTGCTAAGTGACAGTTGGCACAAACAATCCGCCCGGTTGGTTCGCGGGGGGTTTCGGGATAGGTTTGCTGTGCCCAAAATGGATAGGCGGCAGCTGATTGGGGAAGGGCTAGATCGCTGGTGAAGTAAAATGTCACAGTAGCGATCGCTATGAGCAATGTTTTGACGATCGCTCTAGCACTGCGAGTTAACCTCGCTTTTAAGAAAACATTTCTCATCTCTAGTAAGGGCAACGATTGAATTTAGTCATTAGTCATTGGTCATTAGTCATTAGTCATTAAGCCCTGAACAAAGGACGAATGACTAAGAACTAAGGACAAAATTATTAACTCCACCAAGGTGCATCACCGGTGCGGAAGTCGGTTTCAGTCCAAGGAGTCAAAACGATTTTGTCGTCGCTTACATTGGTATGGGCTAAAGCCAAAGATAGCGGTGCTGGTCCCCGAACAACCTTACCAGTTTCGTCATACTGCGAACCATGACAAGGACATTTAAATTTGTTCTCAGCAATGTTCCAGGGGACGACACAACCTAAGTGGGTGCAGATGGCGTTAATGCCATAATCTTTGATCGCCTCTTTGCTATCTACCACAATATAGGTAGGATCTCCCTTAAGTCCTTGGACTAGGTTGCGATCGCCTGCATTCCGGTTTTCTAGAAATTTTGCAACGCTAACATCGTTACCTAGCTCATCTTTTGCTGTTACACCGCCACCAGCACCACCAGTTGCAGGTGGAATAAAGTAGTTGACAACGGGATACAATGCACCCAGAGCTACTCCAGTGACAGTCCCAAAAGTGAGCAGATTCATGAACTGACGACGACCCATATCGGGCACGTCTGCTGATTCAGAAAATTGAGCCATAATCTACGCGCTCTTTGTGTATTTTGTTAAGCATTTTGACAAAAGTACTGTACTTGAGGAACTCTTGTCTAAGTCGAAATGCTAGCGCTCACAAGGATGCCATACTTCTTTGTTCCAAGATATATCAAGCATCTTTTCTGTTAGCATTACATTTCTTTATATCCTTATCATACTGGAGTCACGGAACTTAACATCATAACTAAATGTAAAATCTGATTGAGAAAAGCTATGACAGGACAGGAATTACGTCAGATGTTGCTTGATAAGTGGGGATATTCTTATGATGTCCAGCTTCGACGGGCGCAGGGAAAGATATTTTTGCAAGTAATGTGGAAATATTTGGAGCAAGCATCTTTTCCCTTGAGTGAGGTGGAGTACCAAGAGCATCTTGACGGCATTGCTAATTATCTTCATGCCTTGGGTGGGTCAACACAGGTACAAACATTTATTACCCAAACGCGCGATCGCCCCCGACTTGGTAAAGCTGTTAGCATTCCTCTCGATTTGGGTGAACGCTCTTCGGAATGGATATTATGACCTACTCTTGAATTAATGTTAATAAATTCAATTTCTGAGTATTTACAGTAGTTTTATCCAAAAATACCATAATGTGCTATAGAACTCTTTTCCCTACCGCTACATCTGTATCTGGCTGAATTAATACAACTTCTCCATCGTCTAAAACGACTCCCAACACTAAAACTTCTGAGATGAAATTGGCTATTTGACGGGGTGGAAAGTTAGTAACAGCTAATATCAATCTGTTGATTAATTTCTCTTGGTCATAAAGTTTAGTTATTTGGGCACTAGATTTTTTAATGCCCAAATCGCCAAAATCTATCCACAATTTATAAGCTGGTTTTTTTGCTCTAGGAAATTCTTCGACTTTAATGATTTTGCCAACATGAATCTCGATTTTTTCAAAATCACTATAGCTAATAAACATTTGGTCAAAAACTCAGCATAAACATCTTTTTAGCTATTCCCTGTAACCTATATTACTTCCCTGTGAGCTTCACCAGTCCAACACCGCCGAAATAAAGCCCTAAAACTGCTCCTGCTAAAAGACTTTGAGTTAGGGGGTCAGTAGAAGGTGTCAGAACGGCTCCTAAAACCACTGCTCCCATAATTACGTAACGCCAACCAGAAACCATCTGTTCAGACGAGACAATATTCAAATTACCGAGCAACAATTGGATGATGGGAATTTGAAATGCTAAACCAGTGCTGAATAGCAGTAGTAGCACAAATTCAAAATATTTATCAATTGACCAAAGTTGTTCGACTACATCCGCTCCGTAGCTGATGAAAAACTTCAAAGCTGCGGGGATAAGCAGTAAATAGGCAAATACTAACCCAGCGCCAAACAGTACACTCGAACCCAAAACCACAGGCCCCAGTAAACGGCGTTCGCGGCGAGTTAATCCTGGAATCACAAATTGGATAATTTGGTAAAGAATGAAAGGACTAGTAAGTACAAAGCCAGTGTAAGCTGCAACCTTGATGGAGACAAAGAAATATTCTCCGGGTGCAAGTTGGAGAAATTTTACTCCTTGGGCTGGAACCTCAAGTAGCTGGACAATTGGCTTAACGGCAAAGAAACAGCCAGTAATACCTACCGCTACGGCAATCAGCGAATAGAAAATGCGCTGTCGCAACTCTTCTAGGTGGTCGAAAAGGGACATTTCGATTTCACCTGGCAACTCATCAAGAGGATCTGTGTCTGAGTTGCCATATCCTTCTGGGTCGATGTTGGGAACGTTTACAGTATCTACGTCTTGTGAAGGCGGCATGAGTCAGCTAGTAGGCAACATTTGTAACTGAGTGCTGAATAATGAGCAAAATTTTTTACTCAGAATTTTAAACTCAGCACTCTTCATTATTTTATCCGGGGAATGCAGCTACCAAGATATGTTTTTGGATGCTGTGGGTTTTTTGTCCTGTTTTTTGGGGTTGCATCTGCATAAGTTAGTAGGAAGCCATCTTGTAGGCAATGCCTAACCTAAAAAAGGGTGGAACCGATAATTTATAAATCACGTCTCTGCGGCTAGTAGTCTGTCTAACTAGTTTTGATGGTTTGTAGTAAGCACTTTGGTGTTTAAAGAACAAGGGCTAAAATCCTTACTGCGAGATTGTCTAACTATCAATTTGAAATTGATACACTACTAGTAACGCTGGGTAAATTCACACAACATCAACATAAATAATACTCAGTTTAAAGAATCCGGTTCATCAAGGTGGCATCTATACATACATAGCGCAATCGGAAATTTTTAGCTGAGGTTGGGTATGAACCGGACAATTTGCATTGCCTTAATGGCATTGCCTGTTTATTTATACAATGTTGAGTTAGGCAATACTTATAGTAGTGACGTGACAATTGTCAAAGACGAGTTTCCCGTAATAGCTGCTCTAATTGCTTACAGTCCAAATGCCGACTCACGCATATTGCCGTGGCAAATATCGGCTAGAGATGACCAAACTGAAGATTGTCTTCGGTTTGGTACTTGCAAAGATTGATCGGAAGGAGGTAGCAGGTAGGAAATAAGTAGATGTAATTACGGCAGTCCCATCATAAAAAAAGAAAATTAATGGTTGTAGCAAATCAAGGTACAGTCGTGGTTACGGGAGCATCAACAGGAATTGGTCAAGCGTGTGCTTTGCTTTTAGACCAGTTGGGCTTCTCTGTTTTTGCTGGGGTGCGTCAAGATATTGATGCTCAAACACTTAAACAGAAAGGATCGCCAAGACTCATTCCGATTTTTTTAGATGTTACTGACGCTGAATCCATCGCAGTTGCAGTCGATCGGGTAACAAATGCAGTCGGTGGTACTGGAATTTTAGGTTTGGTGAATAATGCGGGAATTGCTGTGCCTGGGCCTTTAGAATTATTAGCGATCGCAGAATTTCAACACCAGATGCAGGTTAATGTCACCGGACAATTAGCTGTGACACAAGCATTTCTTGGTCTTTTACGCCAAAGTCGGGGTCGAATTATCAATATGGGTTCCATTGCGGGTAGGAGTCCTACACCGTTTCTAGGAGCTTACAATGCTTCTAAATTTGCCTTGGAAGCACTCTCTGATGTGATGCGGATGGAGTTACGACCCTGGGGAATCTCGGTTTCAATTATTGAACCTGGTTCTATTGCTACCCCAATTTGGGAAAAGTCTTTAAGTCAATCTGAAGTAGCACAATACGACTTACCACAATCGGCACAAAATCTCTACGGTCAAGCGATGAATATTGTCCGCAAGAAAATGCAGGTTCTCGCATCTAAGGGAATTTCTGCGGATATTGTCGCTCAGACTGTTGTTCATGCGCTGACTGCAAAGCAACCCAAGACGCGCTATCTCGTTGGACAAGATGCCAAACTCGGAGCGGTGCTAAAGCATATTTTGCCTGATAGGCTACATGACAAGATAATTTTATACTCAATGGGGTTGTAGATTCCCGATCGTCAATACTTCAGGGGTCGTCACTCTAAATACAAAGGCTGTTGTGAACAAAATCATGATTTTATTGATAAAAATCATGATTTTTGTCAAAAATCAACTCTGAACTGAAGGTAATATTTTTGTTAAAAGTCTGATTATGTAAGGATTGTAGATTATTTTTTGACAAAATTAACAGAAACTGGTTAATAACTCAAGCTGATGATGGGTTCAAGAGAGCGACAAAATTGTACCTAACAGTACCTTTTTTTGTGTTGGATATTTTTAATATTCATAAGAGTACCTTATTTAAGGTTAGAGATTTTGGCTATTTGTACTTATAGGGGTATTTCTGCTTACTTTAAACAAAATCTCAACATTACTATGTTCTACATCTAACCTGGATATAAACAATTATCCGAAATGCTGCTAGTTTAGTTAGTAGTTAGATGAAAGTAAAGCATAAATTCCCTAAAATCAATATATTTATTTAGTAAATTTTGCTATCCCCATTCTTGAGTGAACTTGATTAGTTATGCTCCTAGATTTAGAAAGATTTTATCAGGCTTGCAATCCGAGCAGACCTCTAATTATAGGAAACCCCAGCGATCGCAGGTACTATATCGATTTTGCTGCGGTGCGGGGTGGTAAAATCATCGAAGCTTTGCAGCGGACGATCGCTCGAATCTCGCCAGATATTCCCACTTGTCAGCTATTTACAGGACATCTCGGCTGTGGAAAATCAACGGAGTTGTTACGCCTCAAAGCTGAGTTAGAAGCACAGCAATTTCATGTAGTCTACTTTGAGTCTACCCATGTCTTAGAAATGGCAGATGTGGATGTGACTGATATTTTGTTGGCGATCGCCGGACAAGTGAGTGAAAGCCTAGAAGCCATGAAAATCAGGCTCAAACCTAGTTATTTTACCAAATTGTTTGCAGAACTTGTGGATTTCTTGCACACCCCAATTGAACTTGGGGTAGAAGCAGAGTTATCTGTGGGGATTGGCAAAATTACAGCTAAAGCAAAAGAAAGTCCACAATTGCGGCGGCGCTTAAGGGATTATCTGGAACCGCGAACAGCAAATATTTTACAGTCAATTAATCAAGAATTACTAGAACCTGCCAACAAGCAACTGAAAACCAGAGGTAAAAAAGGTCTGGTGGTTATTGTTGATAACTTGGATAGAGTCGCAATTCGACCTTTACCATCGGGGCGATCGCTGCCAGAATATTTATTTATTGAACGGGGCGAACAGTTACGCAAACTAAATTGTCACGTAGTCTACACTATTCCCTTAGCCCTGACTTTCTCTAACGATAGCGCCGAACTTCAACATCGTTTAGGGGGAGGAGTCGCACCAAAAGTCTTACCAATGATCCCTGTACGTCTGCGCTCTGGCGAGATTTTTCCTCAAGGGCTAACATTATTACGGCAAATGGTACTAGCTAGAGCTTTTCCAGACATTTTACCTGGCGATCGGTTAGGCTTAATTACAGAAGTATTTGATAGTCTGGAAACCTTAGATCGCTTGTGCTTAATTAGTGGTGGTCATGTCCGCGACTTGCTAGGGTTACTCTTTGACTGTCTGCGAGAACAAGATCCACCTTTTGAGCGGGAGTGTGTCGATTTGGTGATTCAAAGACAGCGAGATTACCGAGCTAATGCGATCGACCCTCATGAGTGGGAACTAATCTTCCAAGTGGTGCAACAGCAACGGGTAAGAGGTGATATAGAGTACCACACCCTATTGCGAAGTTTATTTGTATTTGAATACCGCGATCATCAGGGAGCTTGGTTTGCCGTCAACCCAGTTTTAGCAGAGACGGAAAAATTTAAATCATGGTTGAACGACACCCACAGGCAGATATAAGAGCAGCTAATGAGCGTTCTCTACGAAGTTTGGGGAGAGCAATTGCCCTTTCTAGCGGTCAATTTTCCCTAGTTTTGGTGTGCTGCAATTATCGGGTTTTGCAAGAGCTTATGTTGCAACGACTCGAAGAACTCTCTTCAGGAGTACACCAAATCCAAAAGGTAATTCTGCCACATAATGCGAGAAGCCTTTACACAAGTATTCATTTACAACTGGTAACTCTGGATAATCCGCCATCGGCGTTGATGATTTTGGGTTTAGAGTCAGTAGATGGAATCGATGATTTATTGAGGTCAATCAATCATATTCGTGATGAATTTCGCAAACGCCACCCATTTCCGATGATTTTGTGGGTAAATGAGGAAGTCTTGCAAAAGGTAGTGCGTTTAGCACCAGATTTTGCTAGTTGGGCGGCTACACCGATTCGGTTTGAGATGACAACTCAATCACTGCTGCAATTTTTGCAACAGGAAACTAATTCTTTATTTGCTACGGTGTTAGCAACTGATGCAAGACAACACCAAATCACTCAAGTTATAGAGCATTATTCCACTGTCGAGCAAGTCTGGAAACATAGCTATGAACTCCACTTTGCCATCAAAGAGTTGCACGAGCGTGGTATTACTTTAGAGCCAGAATTATACGCTAGTTTAGAATTTGTTTTTGGTCTAGATAATTATATTAGCGATCGCATTAATACAGCTTTAAGGCATTTTCAGCAAAGCTTTCAAGTTTGGCAAAATTTGGCAAAAAAAGAGAATGAGGGAATGGGGGGAGATCAGGGAGATGAGGGAGTATTTTCTTCGTCTACACCTCCATCTCCTCCATCGCCGCTACTGCTGCGACAGGGAATTTTGCTGTTTTATATTGGGCTGTGTTATTGCCGTTTAGCAGAGCAAAATCAAACAGAAAGCCGTCGCCATTGGCTCACAGCAAAATCTTATTTTCAGCAATGCTTGAATATCTTGCAGGTGGCTGGGCGTTTAGATATCGTCGCGGGATTTATTGGTCAACTTGCTGAGGTTTTGCAATATCTGCAAGACTGGGAAGAGTTGCAGACAGTTGCTCAAAAGTCTTTGGAGTTGCATCAAACTTATGGTAGTCAAATTCAATTAGCTTGTGACTACGGTTTTCTGGCGCAAGTCGCTGTGCAGCAGTCGCGGTGGGTACAGGCGAGCATTTTAGCACACGTATCACTGCTAAAATTAGCCGAAGCCCAAAAGCAGAATGACCCTTATAACTGCTTATTTCCCCTATTGCTGGGGCAAGTTTACTATTTAGTGTTGGCGAAAGCACAGCGAAATTTAAGTGAACTAGTAATCGCTCGTGAATATTTAGAAAAGGCAACAAAAGAACTACCAGCAGCCTTAGAAAACAGTTCTCATCAATACGATGCCCATCGTTATATTCGCTTATTGCGGAAACTGCGATCGCTATATTTTGAAGAAGGTCGCTATTTAGAAGCCTATTACATTCGCCAAAAACGGCGTTCTGTTGAGCAGCAGTATGGTTTTCGGGCTTTTATTGGTGCAGGGCGTTTGCAACCGCAAAGACAGGCGACAAACCCAGCATTGATGGCACCTTCTGGGAGTAGTAGCGTTGCTTTAGAAATTGCAGCTTCTGGTCGGGAACGTGATATTAATAACTTAATTGGCAGAATTAGCCGCGCCGATCAAAAGCTGACAGTGATTCACGGTCAATCGGGCGTGGGTAAGAGTTCCACTGTGACGGCGGGTTTAGTTCCAGCCCTGCAAAATCGAGCCGTTGGCGACCAAATAGCTATACCTGTGGTATTGCAAGTTTATACCGATTGGGCGCGGGAATTAGGGAAATCTTTAAGTGAGGCGATGTCTAGTGACGCATCCCTTGCCATCTACGCTGATATTAAGCCAGAAGCAGCCATTGAACCGGAGATTTTGCCTTACTCTGGCACACCCATCGCAATTGGGACAATTTTACAACAACTCAAACAAAATGCTGATAACCATCTGATCACAGTTTTAATTTTTGACCAGTTTGAAGAGTTTTTCTTTGGTTATAGCGATCGCAAGCAGAAGCAAGAATTTGATAAATTTATTAGTGATTGCCTAAATATCCCCTTTGTCAAAGTTATCCTTTCCTTGCGAGAAGATTATTTACATCGGTTATTAGACTTTAAACATCTTTCAGCACTGGAAGCGATAAATAATAATATTCTCGACAAGCATATTCGCTACCAGTTGAATAACTTTTCGCCAGAATATGCCAAAGCAATTATCCGAAAATTGACCGAGCGATCGCAGTTTAATTTAGAACCTGCTTTAATTGATGCCTTAGTCGAAGATTTATCCACAGAATTTGGCGAAGTCCGCCCTATTGAATTGCAAGTTGTGGGAGCGCAAATTCAAGATGAGCGCATTACTACATTAGAAGAATATCAGCCATATAGACCCAACAAACTTATTGAGCGATATCTTAAGGAACTGATTAAAGACTGCGGCCCTGAAAATGAACGAGCCGCCTTACTCGTTTTATATTTATTAACAGATGAAGGTAACAACCGACCGTTTAAAACTCGTGCTGAATTGACGGCACAGTTAGCAGAGTTAGAAGATGCTGGTAAATTAGAGTTAGTATTAGATATTTTAGTTAGCTCTGGTTTGGTAGTACTATTCCCTGATGTACCCGAACGCTATCAACTGATTCACGATTATTTAGTAGACTTAATTCGCTACCTGCAACAGCAGGAATCGAGTTTACAGGTACAACTAAATCAGTTGCGCTATAAAGTAGAACAAAGTAAGGCTGAAATTGAGCGACTTAAAAGCGAACTTAGCCAAAAAAAGCAGCGCTTCAAATTGGCAGATACTCATCCCCAGCAGGGATTAGACTTATTAACAGAACTGCGAGAATTACACAAGCGGGAAGAATTGAGTCAGTTACAAATTGAGCAATTACGAGCGGAACTAAAAGAAAAAGAATTAACAGCTAAACTTGCAGAAAGTCAAAAGAGACAAAGACTTAGTGAAGCTCAATTAAATCGTTCCTTGAAAATTGCCCTGACTGCTTCTGTTCTCGCTATATTAGGATTAAGTATTTCCATTGTGACAGCAGTCGATAGCGAAATTAAAACTCTTAGTGCATCGAGTGAAGCCCTCTTTGCCTCGCAAAAAGGTATTGATGCTTTAAAAGAAGGTTTAAAGGCAGGGAAGAAATTACAACAGACAGTCTGGGTAGATTCCTATACAAAAGAAGAAGTACAAACGGCACTTTATCAAGCAGTTTCTGGGTTGAGAGAATATAACCGTTTGGAAGGGCATATATCAGGAGTAAATAGTGTTACATTTAGTCCAGATCGCTCTGTAATTGCCTCAGCCAGCGCCGACACTACAATTAAACTTTGGCATCCTGATGGTAGCTTGGTTAAAACCTTATCGGGGCATGAAGATGTCGTTAATAGCGTTAGTTTCAGCCCAGATGGTCAAACGATCGCTTCCGCCAGTCAAGACAAGACGGTGAAGCTTTGGAGTCGAGAGGGTCAACTGTTTGCTACTCTATTAGGGCATCAGGGTGTAGTGAATAGTGTCAGTTTTAGCCCAGATGGACAGATTATTGCCTCAGCAAGTACAGACAAGACATTAAAACTGTGGAGTCGGGATGGTAAATTACTCAAAACCTTGCAGGGACATAATAGTGCAGTTTTGAGTGTCGCTTGGTCAACCGATGGACAAACCATTGCTTCCGGGAGTGGTGACAAGACGGTGAAATTGTGGAGTCGGGATGGTAAACTGCTCAAAACCTTACAGGGACATAATGATGCAGTTTTGAGTGTTGCTTGGTCGCCCGATGGGAAAGCTATCGCTTCTACTAGTTTAGACCAGACAATCAAACTATGGAATCTGGAGGGTAAATTACTGCGAACCTTATCAGGTCATAGTGGTGGAGTTACCAGCGTTAGTTTTAGCCGTGATGGTAACACCATCGCTTCCGCAAGTACCGACGAGACAATCAAACTTTGGAGTTTTGAAGGTGTATTATTAGGAACCTTGAAGGGACATAATAATTGGGTTAACAGCGTCAGTTTTAGCCCAGACGGTCGCACCCTAGCTTCTGCAAGTCGGGACAAAACTATTAAACTCTGGCATTGGGACGATGTATTACTGCGAAAGCCCAAAGCCGATAATGATGACTGGATAACTAGCATCAGTTTTAGCCCAAGCGATCGCACCTTAGCAGCCGCGAGTCGAGACAAAACTTTAAAACTCTTCAGTCTAGACGGTAAACTACTCCGTACATTTACAGGGCATCAAGGTCAAGTTTGGGGAGTTAGTTTTAGTCCTGATGGTAAGGTAATTGCCTCGGCTAGTAAAGATAAAACAGTGAAACTTTGGAGTGTTGACGGTAAACTGCTCAACACTTTACAGGGTCATAATAGTACCGTCTTGGGTGTAGCTTGGTCGCCTAATAGTCAAATAATTGCCTCAGCTAGTAAAGATAGAACAGTAAAACTTTGGAGTCGAGACGGTAAACTACTCAACACCTTGCAAGGACATCAAGATGCAGTGAATTGGGTAAGTTTTAGCCCAGACGGTAAATTGCTAGCCTCAGCCGGTGATGATAAAACCGTGAAAATCTGGAGTATAGAGGGTAAATTACTATACAATTTAACTGGTCATATCCGCCGGGTAAATGGAGTTGCTTGGTCGCCAGATAGTCAAGTAATTGCTTCAGTTAGTATTGATAGCACCGTCAAACTTTGGAGTCGGGACGGTGATATCCTAAATACTCTTGCGGGAGATGGCGACAGCTTCATCAGTGTGAGTTTTAGCCCCGATGGTAAGACTTTAGCCGCCAGTAGTGATGACAAAGTGAGGATTTGGAACCGAGAAGGGACATTACTAATTGCTTTGAAAGGCTATGAAGCTGAGTTAACCAGCGTTAGTTTCAGTCCTGATGGTAAGATTTTGGCTGCGGGTAGTGGTAATGGCACAGTAATCTTCCAAGATTTGGCAGATATCCAACTCGAAAATTTACTCACGCGGGGTTGCCATTTGTTACACGATTATTTGCAGACTAACCAGAAGGTGACAAAGAGCGATCGCGCCTTGTGTTCTGGTAGGTGATAGAGAGTTTGTTGCCATTCAGATTGTTAATTTCAAATGAACAATGCACACTTCACCGTATCCATAGCTTTTATTAAAAAAAAAGATTTTTATACTGACATCTAAGTAAGTAGAAGTTATGCTGTATCTAACTAACACCACAAAATAAACTATAAGCTTCAACAATAACTCTATATGACTAAGGAAGCAAAATCAGGGATTTCCTCGTAAATAATTTACATTTAATTGAAGATGGTTTAAATGCGATCCAAACAGAATTTAAATTACCAAATATTTCTGGTTCAGATGGTTTAGTTGACATCATAGCTAGAGATAAGTTTGGTCTAATAGTGATTATAGAAATCAAAACAAACAATTCTTCCGCAAAAAACGCTTCACATCAGTTATGTAAATATGTTGAATTAATTAAACAAAATTTAAATGTAGTTGATAAAGACTTGCGATGTATTCTAATTTCTACTGATGTTTAATAGAAATAACTTTAGAAAAACAGGAAATACAAAATCATCGCGCATCCACGACTTACCGATGAAGGGATTAAAGCAGCTTTGGCATTTGCTTTTCCAGCAACTACAGAAAAAAATAAAAATCCCTATGACCTGCTATTAATCAAGGTCATAGAGATTTGTTTGCTTACGGGACTGGTGCGGCTCGAACGCACGACCTGACGCTTAGGAGGCGTCCGCTCTATCCAACTGAGCTACAACCCCAACTAGGAAGCATATATGATTATAGCAGTAGTTTTAGCGAGACTGCCAAAGATTATCCCAAGAGCCGCCACCTACTTCTAAACCACAAAGAAAACTTTCCGCTTTCAAGATTATTTGAGATTTTCTCCCATTTAGTTCTCGTAACTCTAAATTTAACTTTCCTTGCATGGTGTCTCGACAACAATATTTTAAACCTTCTGCTGTAGGCGCACGCAGAGGTGTACCAGGTAAATCTGTGGTTCCTGTCAATTCAATTTCATAATTAGAATTAGTAGCTTTCATTTGCCATCTACCCCAAGGCTGAATTTCCCAGTCTACTTGTGAATTCCAGGGAACGAATTCATAAAATTTACCTTGATAGTGCAACCCAATCATCGCTACAGATTCCATCCACCACAGCACACCCCGCCGTCCACCGCCAGCAGTTAATGCTAAGTCGGGTTCGCCTTCAAAGCAATTACAATTTATCCAAAACCATTTTTGGGGAAAAGCACCACCCCAATTTTTCTCGCCGTAGGCTGGGGCGTTGGTGAATTCGTAGATTTCACCATTCCAGTCAATTTTACCACTGGCTAAACCGTGAGCCATCAAAATCTGCCATCCTGGTTCAAAAATCTGCGAGAATGAGAGCCAGCCGGCGGTTGATTGCTGAATACTATTTTTATTACCCCAACCGTATACTGGTTGAATTTCATACTCCCAACGGCAATAATTATTGGTAGCATAGTCACGGATAATTCCCTGATTCAAGGTAGCTGTAGCTTGATATCCTTCTTGAACATGATGCTCAAACTCTGCTGGTAAAAGATACAGAGGAGCAATTTGCAAATCCGTTTTACCCCAATGACCTAAACCCAGAACATCCCGACTACCCCAAAATTTCTTCACATCAGGAAAAGTCCGGCATAAATATTCATCATCTGGGCCGAGGACTTGGGCTGCACCGCCACTGTAAGGTTTACCGCCGATGGGGTCTTCAATGGAGTACATAAAGGCGAAGGTTTGCCCAATTTCCGGCAAAGTGACGCGGTAATACCAACCCTCAAAAAAGCGGCGACTACCGCCATCCCAGTGATAACCAGAATGGGGCGTTTGGGTTGATTGGAGGAAATTTAGAGGAATAGTTAACATAGTATATAGTTGCCGATTTTTTAAGTATGCGCGATGTCTAACGACAAGCCAAAACGTCTACGCTTCGATATCAATGATGCTTATGAAATTCTTGGGCTGGAACCTGGTGCGTCTCAAGCACAGGTGAAGCGAACTTACCGTAAACTGGTGAAAATTTGGCATCCCGATCGGTTTTTCGATCCAAAGCAAAAACAGGAAGCTGAGGAAAAAATCAAATTAATTAACGTAGCTTACAACAAACTCAAATCAGAAAGTCCATCGGAACCTCCCACTTCTAAAAATCCATTTTCATCTTCGCCTAAAAATCCCACAAAAATATCTGTCAATCGTTGGGATGCAGAAGCTTTCTATACTTTAGGAGTAGAAAATGCCACGGTAGGAAGATATGAAGATGCGATCGCAGATTTTACCCATGCAATTCGTCTCAATCCTCACTATGTTGACGCATATAAATATCGTGGGCTAGTTTGCTCTCAACTAGGATACGAATATAGAGCCGCTTCCGATTTAAATAAAGCTGCACAAATAGAACAAGAGTTAAGAAATCCGGGCGCTGTACGGAAAGTGCGATCGCCTAAATATGTATCAAAGCCTAGACCTCTGCTAGAAAGATTTTGTCAGGGGATTAAAAAGATATTACGACTAAATCAGCGTTGGAGATGAAAACCGCTCAGACGGCGATACCATACTTTGAGTTAGACAATACTTATACTTGGGAATACTAAGTATATTGAGATTTGCTGCTGATTTTCTAGTATGAGCGATCGCTTTGATATAAATCATGTTTACGATATTCTGGGGTTAAAACCAGGTGCATCTGTTGATGATGTCAAGCAAGCTTACCGCCAGATGGCTAAGACTTGGCATCCAGATTGTTTTTTTGAACCACAGCAAAAGCTAGAAGCGGAAGAAAAAATCAAAGAAATTAATCAAGCTTATGCAAGGTTAAAATCTTATCCGCCAAGTGAGACAAATCAATCTGCTTCTACTTCTATCAAAATAGATTTCACTCCATCCAATGCTGAAAGTTTCTATAAACGGGGCTTGGATAAAGCTCAAAGAGGAAAATATACTGAAGCAATTGAAGACTTTACCCAAGCGATTCGTCTCAACCCCAACTACTTTGAAGCCTATAAATATAGAGGGCTTGCTTGCTCGAAACTAGGATATGAAAATAGAGCCGAGTCAGATTTCAAAAATGCTATACAACTGGAACTGAAACAGAAAAAAGCAGCACCCAAACCTACATCGCCACCGCCAAAGCCAGCAACGCCGCCACCACCTGAATCACAGTCTCAACCTTCACCTTTTAAAAATGCCGCAGAACTGGAACAGAAAAAAGCACCGCCCAAACCTACATCACCACCATCAAAGCCACCAACACCACCACCTGAATCACAGTCTCAACCTTCACCGTGGAAGTGTGTACACACCCTGACTCATCTTAACTGGGTTTTCACAACCGTAATTAGTCCAGATGGGCAAACTCTGGCTAGTGGAAGTAGTGATAATACTATTAAGATTTGGCATCTCGACACAGGTAAATTACTACATCTTCTCACTGGTCATACAAAATGGGTAAGATGTATAGCCTTTAGTCCAGATAGCCAAACTCTGGTTAGTGGCAGTGACGACAGCAGCATGATGATTTGGCAAGTGTCTACGGGTAAATTACTCAACACCCTCAAAGTACATTCAACCCCAGTTTTTTCTGTAATCATTAGTCCAGATGGTCAGACTGTCCTAAGTGGCGGTAGAGACACCACTATCAAGATTTCCCATATAGATATGGGACAATTACTACACGTCCTCAAAGGTCATTCTTACTTGCTTTACTCCCTTGCCATTTGCCCAAAGCAGCAGATTTTAATCAGTGGTAGTGCAGACAATACCATTAAGTTGTGGAATTTGAAGAGTAGAAAACTGCTGCAAACTATCAACGGGCATTCAGGTTACGTGACTTGTGTCGCCATTAGCCCTGATGGACAAATTTTAGCTAGTGGCAGTTACGACCAGACTATCAAGTTATGGAACATCAGTACAGGTAAGCTAATTAACACACTTGCAGGACATCATAATTATGTTTGGTCTGTGGCTTTTAGCCCCGATGGCCAACATCTTGCTAGTGGTAGTGCAGATCATACTGTGAAGCTCTGGGATATTAGCACTGGACAAAAACTTTATACTTTGGATAACCATTCAGATTGGGTTAACTCCGTCGCTTTCAGCCCCGATGGTAGAACTTTGGTTAGTGGTAGTAGAGACATGACAATCAAACTTTGGCAATGCGATGTCTAATTCAGAATCTGAAGGTGTAGTTTACTCCTACAAAATCGCCGTTGGAAATAAGAAGCGCTATGTAGCGCTTCTTATTTGAGTCCAATACATACCTAATCTACTAAAATCTACTAAACCATCAATCCTAAATCCATGCTCTAGAGAGTTGGTCGTTTACTTTCGAGGACTTCTGTAGCCTTCAGGACAGAAAGTGGGCGGTAGAATAAATAACCCTGTATTTCATCACAGTTGATAGATTTCAAGAACTCGAATTGCTCCTCTGTTTCTACCCCTTCGGCTGTTAACTTCAATCCCAAGCTTTGTCCCAAGGTAACTATGGCCTTGATAATATGAGCTACTTTAGAATCGGGCTTCAAATCTTTAATGAAAGACTGATCTATTTTCAGATTGTCGAGTGGCAAAAGCTGTAAGCGCGAAAGCGAGGAATGGCCTGTACCAAAGTCATCAATGGAGATGTAAACACCCATCTGTTTTAGATTTTCTAATACCGTTCTAGTAAAATTTAAATCCTCAATGGCTGTGGTTTCCATAATTTCTAATTCTAAAAAGCGGGCTTCTAGACCTGTTTGCTCTAAAACTGTGGTTATAATATCCACCAATTTGGGTTGGCGGAACTGCTTCAGAGAAAGATTGACAGCGATCATTATAGGTGGCAATCCTGCATCTTGCCAGATTTTGTTTTGGATACACGCTTTCCGTAGCACCCATTCGCCGATGGCGATAATTAATCCGCTTTCTTCAGCGAGGGGAATGAAGACACTGGGCGCAACTAATCCCATTTCTGGGTGCTGCCAACGTAACAGAGCCTCCATACCAGTAATTTGTCCTGTGGCAGTGTTCACACGGGGCTGATAGTACACCGTAAATTCTTCACGTTCTAGGGCATAGCGCAAACTCTTTTCTAAAGTTAGAAGTTCGGGATTTTTGGCGCTTAGAGAAACACTATAAAATTGGTAGTTATTCCGCCCTTTGTCCTTGGCATAATATAAAGCGGCATCTGCGTGCTGGATTAGTGTTTCGCCATCAGGACTGTTGCTATCAAGCAACGCAATACCGAGGCTGGCAGTCACATAAAGTTCATGCCCTTGGAGATGGAAAGGATCTTCTAAGGTTTGTAAGATTCTGTACGCCACCTGCGTTACTTCTTCAATATCATTGACTCGCGGGAGCAAGATAGTAAACTCATCGCCTCCCCATCGGGCTATAGTGTCTCCGCCTCTGAGTAAGTCTTGTAATCTTTGAGAGACGCTTCTCAACAATTGATCGCCCAAAGTGTGCCCCAGAGTATCATTAATGACCTTGAAGCGATCTAGGTCGAGGAAGATTACAGCTAAACTTTCGTTATTCCGCGTGGCGTTCGGTAGAGTTTTACTGAGCAGTTCACTAAATAGTAGGCGATTGGGCAACCCTGTCAGCATGTCATGAAGGGCTTGATAGCGAATCTTCTCTTCTACTTGCTGACGCTGCCGCGCACCAATGATACTGGCGGCCATTGTCAACAGGTTAGATTCTTCATGCTTTGACCAATGACGCTCAAAGGTGCAGTCTGCCAAGCCAATATATCCCCAGCACTCGTTCTCTAAGCGGAGAGGCACCAAGAGAAGGGATTGAATGCCATCTCTGATCAGGAATTCTTGTTCGGCGACAGGAAATTCTGAGGTGAGGCCGCTAATCGACTGGCCGCTAGAGAGAACAGCGTGCCAACGGGCTAATCCAGAAGCTTGATAAGGTTGATTCTGCCAATAGTGGTGGCTAGATTCAATCAAAGATTGCGTCCATTCAAACCGGAGGCTGACAGCTATTTCTCCTGTAGCAGGATGGAGATGGTTCTGAAAGAGATAAGCCCGGTCTGCCTGGGCAGCTTCACCCAGTAGAGCTAGAGCGCGATCGATACCAGTTTCATAATTCATTTCTCCTAGCAAATAATTGGCAGCTTCTGCAACAGCTTGTAGCAAGCGATCGCGCTGACGCAGTTCGGCTGTAGCTTGTTTTTGCTCCGTAATATCTCTAATAATAAAAGTTCTAATTAAATCACTTTCAGGCAGGTAGAGAACGGATTGCTCAAAAACTTCTGTACCTACTTCCACTTCGCGCACAAAAGAATTTTTTTCTAGATTCTTAACTGTATTCAGGAGTCCCGCTAATATTGGGTGTTGCGTCCCAACTTCTCTGAGGTTAGGAAACTTGAGAGTTGCGGCTGGATTGAGATAAGTCACTATTCCCTCGAAGTCCATCTCAATAATTGGATTGGGGATGAGTTCAGGGAATGATGCTAGGCGAGCTAAGGCAGACTCACTAGCTGCTTCAAAACCAGGATCGATAGCTAGGGTTTGAAAAGGATTGGCAGGACTGGCTTGCTCTGATAAGAAACCAGATAAGTCTTCAACATCAAAAGATTCAGAGAATGCTTGCTCTGAAATGTTGGAAATAGCATAATATTTAGCCTGAGCTTGATTGCTGCCAAAGGCAATGGCATCTCCATTTCTAAGGTTATGAGAAAAGCATTTAGCGCCATTTATAAATAAGCCATTAGTACTTCCTTTACCCTTATAGTTGCCATCAATAATCTGGAAGCCATATTGGTCAGTCTCTGGAACAGTTACTCGCAATAAAATTGCATGTTGCATTGATACTGACCGAGAAGCCAAGATAATAGTGTTTGCAGGATGCCGCCCCAGAGAATAAGTAGTCTCTCGCAAGGGGACAGTTCGCCTCCCTTCCAGGTCTTTGATGACCAACAGATGGCGTATTTTTTCCCGCTCATTTCCTAGCATGGCTGTTCCTCAATTTCTCATATATTTATGTTTTAGTCTGAAAAATAAGACTTTCAGACCACCATCTGAAAGTCTTAACTTCTAGGAAAACTTGTTTAATCAAAGTTGTCACCACCTGCGATCACAAAATTAGTGTGAATTGCAAACCAGCCCTTCTATTCATGATTGACCTTATTGAATAATATAGCTAGTTGTTGAATCAGTTTTACAGTAGAAGTTCTAGCTGTTTTCTCGACTCATTTGGACTTCCCAAAAATAAATTATTCAGTAGGGTGTGTTATGGTGTTAAGCCTAACGCATCACCTACAGATAACAGGTGAGTTACGCTATCGCGGTAACACATCCTACAACTATGATTATTGGTTGGATGGAATATTTTTAAATTGAAATCCCAGAAATAAGTTATAAACTTTGTCCCTTCCTTTACATAACCCAACCTTCTCTTTCTTAGGATACCCAGAATCAGAGCAAACACTGAATAAAATACATGGTGTATTTACGGATTTTTATTTAGAGTGGGGAAACTCCAAATTATATAAATAACCGTCTTATTTTTATTTTTTAATGGCTGTAATCCCCGACCGGTGCAGCCTATCGGAGATGAAGGAAGGAAAATAAACTATTTCTAACACCGAAATTTTAAAAAGGATTATAGAGTAAACTAAAATACAGACCGTTTTCTTGTAATGTTCTGTCATTTGAGTCAACAGATATTAAAGGAACGCCCCAGTCAAGACGAACGGTGAAGCGATCGCCCTGTGTCCAACGCAACCCCAAACCAACAGCAGCTAAAGTATTATGGTTGGGATTCTCTCTACCCGAACTATTCCAGCCAATACCAAAATCTGCAAAGGGGACAACCTGTAAGGTGCTATCTATTTGAGGTAAGCGCAGAATTGGTACTTGAACTTCCGCAGAGACAAAAGTGCCATTATCCGTTAGCAGGTAATCTTGACGATAGCCCCGAATGCTATCTTGCCCACCTAAGCCAAATTGCTCTAAAGGCAGAAGTGTTCTAGATGCAAGTTGTGTGTTTAAACGAAGTAACAGTAAGGTTTGAGGAGCTAAAAGGCGTACCCACTGTGCTTGTCCTTGCCAAGCAAAAAAACGCCCATCGGGAGCATTTTGATTAATCGTGGGATTCAATACATCTATGCCCAAGCTAAATTGAGAACGGAGGGCGATGACTTGGCGACTGTTACGACTCGTCCACTCTTGAAAAAATCGGAATGCAGATACCTTTGTGCGTCCCTGTTCATCAGCACCTAAACCGGGGAAAGGTAGTTGTTCTCCCAAAGGGCTATAAGAGGCTTCACTTTCCCGGCGAGAGGCTGTCAATCCCAGAGCAAATTCTTGGGTAGGAGTTTGAACTATGGGCTGGCGGAATGTTACTTCGTAATAGCGAGAAGCCGATTCGATATCTAAAACGTTGAAAGGAGGTTCAATGACATTACTTGACGTAGTGCCATAGTTGAAGGTAAGTGTCCCATTGCGGGGATTGAGTGGTAATGTGTAGCTTGCGTCAAAGGAATTGCTACCATCGGTATTAGTGTAAGCAACACCTAGAGAATCCCCTAATCCCAATAAGTTGGCTTCATTCAATTGTAATCGGCGGCGAAAACTGCCAACGCTAGGCGATCGCCCATTATCAAGAACTATTTGGCTACTAAAGGTTTTTGCCTCACTAACCTTGACTTCTAAAAGACTCGAACCTGTCCGCGATCCGGCTGATAGTTCAGCAGACACGTTTTGAATTAAAGGATTCAGTTGCAATAGTTGCAGTGCTTCTAGTAGACGTTGGCGATTCAGAGGTGCTGATGTCGCTATTGCTAGGCGGCTGCGGACATAATTTGGATTCAACCGCCGAGTTCCAGTTACCTGAATACCTTCTAATTTACCTTCAACCACCTGAATTTTGACAACACCAGATTGGATTGTTTGGGGTGGGATATATGCACCAGAAGTAATGTAACCATTGCTGACATATAGATCGGTAATTTTAGAACGGGCTTGATACACTTCAGTTAGCGAGATCGGTCGTTTGGTAAATTCAGCAGTGGCTTTGGCTAACTCTTTGGGACTGAAGACTGTGCTACCAAGAACTTCAAACCGTTCTACAACAATAGTTTGAGGAAAGTTGCCAAGTGGTGGTTCATCAGGTGTGGGAGTGGGGACAGAGGGGGGAAATAGTTCTGCTGGTGGGGGAAGTTGCTGTGGTAGTTCCGGTGAAGGACGTGGCGAAGGTATGGGTGGTTGTAAATCTTGTGGTGGTGGGAGTTGTCGTTGTGACAGGATAAAATTACTAGTTGGTAATTGTGTTGTATCAACAGCCTGAGCTTTCAGTGGACTAGAAGATATGCTGCTGAGTAATATAAGCAGTGGTAACTGGGACGTTATAAGATTCTGAGGATATTTATTAATCATCACACTGGACTATTTTTTGTCAGTAACTATGGGATTATACGGAAACTGTCTCAGATGTGAATCTTACTTCATCTTTTGCCGTCAAAGTTGATATCTTGGGCAAATCTCAATTTAAAAGTGAAATAATGTGGTGATTGCAGACTTCAAAGCATCGATTATTTAGACCGTAGAGTGTCAATCCATATCCCTTTGCTGGAACATTCCCATTAATTTATGTTTACGAGCGTGAATTTGCATCAAGTTTTGCCGATAGCTTAACCAGTCAGCTTTCTTCCCAGATTGCAAATAGGCGGTACGTGCCTTTTTCAACCATTCAACTGCGTAGTAGTAGTATTCGGCTTTACCTGCATCCATAATCTTTTCGGCCCGGCGACGCGCATTAGCAATCACCCAATTAGGATTGTGAGGGATAGCAGCATTCATGACGCGATTTATCAACTCGGAATCATAAGAACTGAGTTCGTTAGCGATCGCAATTGCATCATCAATTAGCCCCTCATGCAAAAATATATCTACCTTGGCTGATTCTGTTCCCCAACCACTATAAGTACGGACAATTCTTAGCAGGTCTGTTTTGACACTTTCCCAGTTTTCCCCAGCCAATTCTGCCATCCTTTGATAGTCAACAAAAGAGGGCTTGACTTGAAAAGCCGCTTTGATTGCTAATAAAGCAGCTTCACTATTACCCAACTCAACAGCTAAATCACTTGTCCAAATTCCTAATTCATACTGACAATTACCCGGTAAATTTAAGCCACTCTGGGCTATATCTAGTGCATGCTGTAATGCTTTTTGTTCGCTTAATGCTTTCGCTAGGGCAAAAGCCTCTTCCATTGAGTTCATCTGGGTTTGAGCAGCATCAATTGCTTCTTCCACCCTGCCCAAACGCCCTAACATTGTCAGATATTGTTGGGTTTGCCCTTCTGCTTTTGCTAAATACAAGTATTCTTCGTAACGTTCCTGACCTTCAAGGATTTTTAGCCGAATTAGTGCCAAATCATCTGCATAGTCTGGTACATCTTCTTCCCAAGCCCCCCTTTCAGTAATATTACCTTGGAGAACTTGTAGCAATGGTGGATAATCCCAAGCTTGGCGTAAAGCTTCCATAACTAAGCCAAAATCAGCATTCCACTCATCTTGCCAAGCTTCCAAATTTATTTGAATATCAACTTTTTCTTCGGGGGTGAGTTCAGCAGTAAGAATTGCTTCACACCAAGCCTGATTTAATTCGCCAACAATTTCATCATTTTCAGCGCCGTAATCTGCAATATCGTCCCAATTTTCTACACAGGTAAAGGTAATTGCTTCTAAAATAGCGATCGCATTTTCACCTTCTCCCCGTTCGCTAAAATCTACCGCAGTTTGCACCACACTAAGTAAATCTTCGGCAATCGGATCTTCTTCACACCCTTCCTCAAAGAAGCGCACAGCATCCCGAATAATTTGCCGGACTTGTCGCCGAATGGGAGCCGGATCGATAGTAAGGCGGCGCACGGATTTTATGGTTGTTTGCTCGACCATCGGATTCGTCATCCAACCTACATGACGGTCAATCGCCTCAATTAATGGTGGATATTCATTTACTAACTCTTGCAACAACCTTTGGGTTTGGCTACTATCCAACCGTTCGAGTAGTTGTTCTAGGGTGGGGCGCTGCTCAATATTTTCCGACTCACGGGCACAGACAAGCATCGTCGCGACAATGTGTTTGCACCATCCGTCTAAGTTGTAGGCACAGGTGCAGTTTGCTGAGGTTAACCCACTGCTATCGAAACTCAGATTGACATGATAAGGTCTCGCTTCAGTCCCTGCAACATCAGCCTGAAGCAGATGACCGCGTTGGGTAACAGCATTGACAGCACCAGCTTCATAGTATGCCTCGCCGCGTTGGAAAGATTTGGCGTTGGCATGACGGCGGATAGTAAATTCAGTAATTTGGGGAATAGACATCGAGCGATCGCCTGTGTAAATCCTCTGGATCAATCCTAAATCAAGCTTAGGTGTTAGCGATCGCGCTGTAAAGTCATTAGGAATTGGGGACTGGGGACTGGGGACTGGGGATTGGGGACTGGGCATTGAGTATGAGGTTCCGAGGTGGATGAACGGAGTTCTGAGGTGGATGAATCAGTTTCTAATTCCCCAATTCCCAATTCCCAATTCCCTTTAAAGTATAAAAAAAATAAGTATCTAGATTTGACTATAATTACTGAAAACATCCATCTTTTCGCCCGAAGTCAGTGAATCATAATTAAAGCTAGCAATACCCGAAGTTGAATCAAGAAATTGTTATCAGGCGGATGGTAGGGGAGTTAAATCGGTTGATAGTTTCCAATGTTCGCTGATAATTGTGGGCTAGGGGCTTAAACCCAGCAACAAAACTGATGGCTGATAACTGATAACTATTAAAGGGGTTGCGCTGATTGTCGGTCAAGTTGAGAATAAATAGGCGAAGCAGACGGGGAACGTAACGTGAGTCAAGGATTTGATTACGATTTAGTCATTATCGGCGCTGGTGTAGGCGGACATGGTGCAGCCTTACACGCCGTAAGTTGTGGTTTAAAAACAGCGATTATTGAAGCTGCTGATATGGGAGGAACCTGTGTTAATCGGGGTTGTATTCCTTCTAAAGCACTACTGGCGGCATCTGGGCGGGTGCGGGAGTTACGCGATGCCCACCACCTCAAATCGCTGGGAATTCAAATTGGTAGCGTGGAATTCGATCGCCAAGCGATCGCTAATCATGCTAATAATCTCGTCTCGAAAATTCAAGGGGACTTAACTAACAGCCTCAAACGTCTAGGAGTGGATATCATCAGGGGTTGGGGAAAAATCGCCGGGGCGCAAAAAGTCTCTGTAACCGGAGACGGTGGCGAAAAAACCATCACAGCCAAAGATATTATCCTTTCACCTGGTTCAATTCCTTTTGTACCTCCAGGGATTGAAGTAGACGGCAAAACTGTATTTACCAGCGACCAAGGTGTAAAGTTAGAGTCGTTACCAGACTGGGTGGCGATTATTGGTAGTGGTTACATCGGCTTGGAATTTTCTGATGTTTACTCAGCTTTGGGTTGTGAAATCACCTTGATTGAAGCTTTAGATCAGTTAATGCCAGGATTTGACCGCGATATTGCCAAACTTGCCGAACGGGTACTGATTACTTCCCGCGATATTGAAACGAAAGTCGGAATATACGCCAAAAAAGTCACCCCTGGTTCACCAGTGGTAATTGAGTTAGCAGATTTCAAAACCAAAGAAGATGTAGATGTCATCGAAGTAGATGCTTGCTTGGTGGCTACAGGACGCATCCCTGCGACCAAAAATCTTGGTTTAGAGTCTGTGGGCATAGAACTCGATCGGCGGAATTTTATCCCAGTTGACGATCGCATGGCAGTACTATCAGCCGGTGAAGTAGTACCAAATGTCTGGGCAATTGGCGATGCTAATGGGAAGATGATGTTGGCACACGCGGCTTCTGCTCAAGGCATTATCGCGGTAGAAAATATTCTTGGGAGGGAAAGAATAGTAGACTATCGCAGCATCCCCGCAGCAGCTTTTACCCACCCAGAAGTTAGCTATGTAGGTTTAACAGAAACCGCAGCGAAGGAATTGGGACAAACCGAAGGTTTTGAAGTCGCCACAAGTCGGAGTTACTTCAAAGGGAATTCCAAAGCGTTGGCAGAAAATGAAGCCGACGGTATTGCCAAAGTGATATATCGCAAAGACACAGGAGAAGTCTTAGGCGTTCACATTTTCGGACTGCACGCCTCAGACTTAATTCATGAAGCGTCAGCTGCGATCGCAAACCGTCAATCCGTCCAAAGCCTCGCACATTTAGTTCACGCCCACCCAACACTCTCCGAAGTACTAGACGAAGCTTATAAACGAGCGATCACAATTTAGGGAATGGGTACTGGGTACTGGGGATTGGGTACTGGGTAGTGGGGATTGGGAAGAATTCATTCCTAATCCCTAATCCCTAATCCCTAATCCCTAATCCCCAATCCCTAATCCCTAATCCCCAATCCCTAATCCCCAATCCCTAATCCCCAATCCCTAATCCCCAATCCTTATGCAAATCCGTCGTCGTTCCCCTAATCCAGCTATTGATGTATCGATATTACGTTATCAGGTAGCCGTACCTGATGCCGCGCCAAACAACATCTTAGAAGAAATTGTCTGGCAGAAAGAAGTAGAATACGATCTGATGCGGGAAAAGGTTCCTTTGCAAGAATTGCGGAAGCAGGTACTGACTGCGCCGCCAACTCGTGATTTTGTCGCCGCTTTGCGCCAAGGTAAAACTAAACCAGCATTGATTGCGGAAGTGAAAAAAGCTTCACCTAGCAAAGGCGTTTTCCGAGAAGATTTTGACCCAGTAGCGATCGCCCAATCTTATCAGCAAGGTGGTGCTAGTTGTCTTTCAGTGCTAACCGATGTCAAGTTCTTTCAAGGTAGTTTTGACAACTTGGCCAAAATTCGGGCTGCCGTAGATTTGCCCTTACTATGCAAAGAGTTTATCATTTATGCTTATCAGATATACTTAGCACGGATTCAGGGTGCAGATGCTATTTTATTGATTGCAGCTATCCTGAGCGATCAAGATTTGAAATACTTCCTCAAAATTGCTAACAACCTGAAAATGGCAGTCTTGATTGAAGTTCATAGCTTGGCAGAACTTGACCGAGTGCTAGCTTTAGATGGGGTCTACTTAGTCGGAATCAATAATCGCAATTTGGAAGATTTCTCTGTTGATCTGCAAACTACTTGCCAACTTTTAGCTGCAAGGGGTAGCCAATTGCAGGAGAAAAACATTCTTGTTGTCAGTGAGTCAGGACTACACAACCCAGATGATTTGAATTTGGTGCTTACAGCAGGTGCATCTGCTGTACTCATTGGAGAATCTTTGGTAAAACAACCAGATCCCGGCGCTGCGATCGGCCATATCTTGCCGAGGAATTTCTGAAATCAACACCTCCCCTGTACTTCTTTGTGCAGGGCAACTAATGAGGCATACTATGCGTAGATACGCAGTACTTTGATGTCAAGTATTATAGATTCTTTGCCAAATCTTCATCGCTAATCAAATTAAAGCATAAGCAACTAGTTATTTAGTATGTAACAATTCATTTACAAGAGATAAAGTTTAACTAATACAAAATTCCAGATATGAAATCAAAATTGAACTTCATGGAGCAAATTCCTCTACCTTCACCTATTCACTACGAACTTATACTTCAACTTTTAGAAAGACAAACTATGTTAGCAGTAAATGATAATCCAGATTTACGGCATCAGGTAAATCAACTAATTATCACTCTGCGTAAAGCTGCGGTGCAACAAAAGCGACTAGAAGAAATCTGCGAGTTTACCTCTGTGACTGTCGATCACCGTTGGTCAATTAACCATCAGAAGGATAGTAAAGTTGTTGTTCCCGATTGAAACTAATAACTTAATATCTCAACTTTAAATTTTGCATCTTTGTTAAGATAGCTTTCTATTACCAGAATATCTCTCTATGTATTAAAGTCCCAGTACTCAAAAGTTCCGCCGCACTTGCTCGACTCAAAATGCACAGTTTGGGGTGTAATTTAAAACGTGTAAAATATCCTCTAACACTTCACATTAAGTAGTGGCACATATCTAGGCAGCACTACTTAATAAATAATATAAATCTCTTTTTATCTTTAATACTTTAATATCTGCTACTGGGAAAAAGTAGAATATCTATGAATTCGCCCACTACCAAACCCAATACTGCTAGAACTGTTAATATCCAAAATGAATCTAGTTTGTTGAAGCCAGAAAAGCGCATCTCCAAATCAGCTAAAAGTGTAGTCGTTAAGGGGATGATAAAAAGCTTTAATAATAGCGCCCAAGTTGCTACAAAAGCAATTGATATACTTAAAAATAATCCAACAGCTAAAATTTGAGAACCAAATTCAACAAAACGCTCTAACCAAGAAGTACTCTTTCGCACTATAGCTAAAACCATAGCAGCAACAAAAGCTCCCACCAACCAAACAATATGATTAGCAGCAAGATACCATCCCAGAAGAGTGTAAGCTAGCAATAGTAATACTAAAGGCATCAAAGGAATCCTGCTAAAAAATTCCACATTCATACTGCCAAGGCTTGTAAAAATAACAACTTAGTATCTTAATTATAGTCAAAGCTTGTCACCACTGAAATTCTCAAATATACCAACTTTACTCAGGATATTCCTCTATCTACAGGGCAAATCTAAGTAATACTTTTTCGTTATGACAATATATAGATTCAGGAGTCTGAGTCTAAGACGCTGAGAAAATTTATAGCGACAAAAGCTTGTTAAAACGTAAATTTTATACATAGTCATCTAATTTGACTTAGTTTGATGCGATCGCTTGTAGCTTAAAATTCAGATAATCAAGCTTATCCAGCAATTAGAATATATTTATCGTCAGTGTGCCTGTTAACTATAGGTTATATTTGAGACACAGCATTAATAGTTAAAGAACAAGAGTACTAAATTTGAAAGTACTAATGATATATAAGTAAATTGACTTTAACTCTCAGCTATTTGCCATGCAATTTAATGAAGAGATGGTTGCGATTCATAGTGTACAACTTTGATAACTGTCCACAATAGTGTTGCATGTCTCAAGCTCATGGTAATATTATTTTACTGCCAGGAGATATTATTTTATACATAAAATTATTACCATGCTGAAACAGCTAGTTAGGTGTGCTACCTCCAAAAAACAAAAAATTATTCAACCCAGCAACGAAATCAACAAAAGCACCAATGTGCAAAGCATAGAGCTTTTGAAAGTCTGCTTATACTAAGATACGAAAGAGCTAAAAAAGCCTTTTTTAGAAATCATGGTAGCCAGCGAATAAGGCATAAAAGCCTCTTAAGAATGGCAAGAATTTAGGTGGCACTAAATATAAAAGTGTTGACTCAATGCCAATCGTTTTTTGTATACGTAAAAGTATCAAAAAGCCTAATTTTACTTGTCAACAATACATTGAAGTTTTATGTTTTATTTAGATATTTATTCTATTCGCACTTAGTTACCTATATATAAAACCTATGTGATTGCTGAAAACTTAAGTGACCCTCGACCAAATGAGGAAAACACTTAAATTTAACAAACAATCTAGGACTGCTAGATCAATCCTGATTTAGTAACAACTTGATTATTGACAACATAAGCAAAAGTAACAGGAAAACCATGAATATCATTGTTCGTTTGTTTGGTGCGATCGTTCTGCAAGTATCTGCATTGGCTGCGATGTCTAGCATGGCAATGTCTGATGACAAACCCTTGCGCGTCCCTACTCAAGAGACTCCTATTATTTCTCAACTGAAAACAAAAACAACACACAGGATTTGCTCTTTAGATCCCATTGAGGAATTGTTACCTCCACCTCAGAATAAGGCAAATAATTCTTTGCTTTCTTACCTTGCAGAACAGGGTTTTACACAAAATAAAGAGGGTTCTTGGGTCTGTTATGCAAACGATCCCAAAATAGAAGGGCGTTACTTCACTATGTTTAAGGTTAAACAAGTTGATGGCAGGCTAATCGCAACTTCTTTTCTAGATGAGGGTAGTCTGATTCAAGGGCAGCAAAATCGGAGCTTGGACTTCTTTATGATGCTGATTGAGCATCATCTGAATGCTAGTCAAGAGAACCGTCAAGGCATACGTAGATATTTAGAAGCCTTCGTTTCCTTAGTAAAGGAAGGGAAGATCAAACCCACGCGTCGTGGATTTCTTTTCGACCAGCCAAACCGGGCATTGGTCTTATATCACACACTCTCATCAGGAAATCTCAAAGGTACCGGAATCACGATCAACATTTCTTTACCTAAGAGTTGAATTGGGATTGGGGATTGGGGATTGGGGGAGACGAACCAATGCCCCATGCTCAATTAAATTGCTGTAGTTTTCTGGAGGTGCATTTTGCCTAAATCAATTTTTCAAAGAATTGCGGTGTCGAAAGCGGTTCGTTTTGCAACGATCGCATTTTCATCTGTTGCAGTAGCACTCACTACATGTCAGTCTGCTTCTGCACAGCTCAATATTGGCCGTTATGGTATCCAACAAGGATTGGAGTCTGAGTATCTCCAGTACCAAATCAATAACCAGAATTTAAGCCAGATGCGAGTCATTCCTGGATGTGATGTAGGATTTGGCCTGACCTGCAATAAAACTGGAGCGGTAATCCAACGATTAGTAGAGTTAAACAGCGGGAATAGCTATGAAAACCTCTTGATCCGAGCAGCCGGTGGGGAGAAAAACTTCCAGAATTTCGCTAGCTTTTACGGTAACAATCCCAATCTCTATTCGGTGCCTTTCGCCTCATTTTGGAGAAACGAATCCCCCGCCATCATGGATAGCTCTCAATACCTTCTTGGACAAGGTATTGGTCGCAATCCAGTAGAGGGACTTGGACTTGTAACCAACCAGTTCTACTGGGCACCATACTCAGGAGTCAATAATCCAGTCAGCCTTCGTAATGGATTACTAGACTTGAAATTCTCATACGGACGACTGTTGTTTGAAGAGGCCTCAAAAATTGACAATATCAAAGAACAGATTCAATCTCTAGGTCTGTCGCCAGAAATGACGAATTTTTATTTGAATAAACTCTCTACAGGCCTAGATGCGTTGAATTCTGGAGATCAAAACCAACTCCAAAAAAGGATTTTTGAACTATTATCCTATCCATACTCCGAAAATGGTGGGGAACTTGGACGACCCAACAACGCAATCCCACAGGAATTTAATCAGATATTAGGAGAAGATGTCCCGGGCGATATATTGCTGAGTGACACTCCACGACCGTTGGACGGAGAAGAAATAGCCCTTGATACTTTCCCTGGGACTGAGGGAGATGTCTTAGTACCAAACAGTTCTGATTCCTTCCCACTCTGGCCAATAATCGGAGCCGGGGGTCTTGCTTTAATCCTGTTTTTATTACTTAATGGCGATAGTTCTTCAGCTCAGGCAGCTGTTTCTTCAGTTCCACCAGCTGTTACTCCAGTTCCACCATCTATTACTCCAGTTCCACCATCTGTTACTCCAGTTCCACCACCTATTTCTCTCACCAACAAAGGCGAATGCGATTTGACTGCTAATGGTTCCAATCACACACAGATAGTCGAGATTCCATGCAATGTTGCTCCTAAACCCCCTATAGAAGTGAAGAAAGTAGTGGAACCATCAACTATCAAAGCGCTTGTATTGCTAATCGTTCTACTATGCATAGTCCGTTACAAACACAGAACTTTAAAAATCCGTATTTAGTCCACGTTCCTAAGCAGATTCCTTAACTATGTTCATCCCAAGCGACGGGAAAAGAATAATCTGAAAACGCCGAGAAATCATGATTTTCGCTGCGGGTTTCTTCATCAAGAACTTTGACAACTTTGTTATAAATGTCTTGTGCTTGTTGTGGGGAATCACCAATACTGGTTAATCCCAACTTGCCAAACTGCGAAAGGCAACCCATAAGATGAAATACTGTGCCCGTTTCTGTACCACTGTCGAAGTGCAGTCTGTGGTGAGCAATGATATCCATCAAATCATTAGGCAATAATCCCTGATAGCGCTCTTTTTGGAGATTATCGGTGGCAATGTAGTATTTCGGGCGACCTTGCTGACTATAAAATAAACCTGTGGAAAGGTCATAGCGACCGTTCGTTAATAATTTCAGAGTCATGAATGGGTGAGTTGTACCGCCTTTACGCAGGTTAATTTCGATCGCCTGAATATCCCACTCTGCGTTACCCTTGTCAACGGCGATAAAATCTACGCCAAATCGCTCTAAAGCGCCTTTTTCTGCTAACTTTCTGCCAACTTGTAGCCCCAATTGCTGTAATTCCAATCGATAGCTTTCATCAGCCGGAAAGCGACAACCAAGATAAATTTGACCGTCTGGGCCTCCAAGAATTTGGTCGTGGGTTGAAAGGATTTCCACTTCCCCGGTGGGTGTAATGCGTCCTTGGACACTGGGCGATCGCTTAATTTCCCCTTCCACAAATGCTTCGGTGATTGCCCCTAATTCCGGGATTCTTCCCGAAAAATTATCCCAAGTCTCTTGTTTTGCTTGAAAGCGCATTGTTGAGAAGCGATCGCTAATTGCCTCTACCCTTTGGGCATGAGTCCCTTTACCTGGTGCTAAATTCTCAATTGGTCTAAGATCCAACAATGCATTCCCTTCTCCCGAAATGCCTTCATTGAGTTTCACCACTAACCGTTTTAATCTCGGTTGTCGTTCCCATAAATCACCGGTAGCTTCTGCCAAATCTGTGTGGTTCCAAATTTTTTCGGTGCCATCTGGATGTGGTACTCCGCTTTCGGCGAAGATTTGCCGACTGCCACTTTTTGTCCCCCAAGTTTGTAAATCTGGTGCGGCAGCATACAGTGGTACACCCAATTTTACAGACAATTCGCCTTCCCAGTGCGAAGAGTTGTAGCAGATCATAAACGATTTGTCTAGCCTTAAAGATTGATGAATCCGCTCTAGCAAGCGGGGACGTTCTAAAATCTTTTGGCTCAGAGGCTTAAGGGAGGAATCATAAGTAGAAAGTAGCAGCAAGCGATTGCGAGCATGAGAAAAAGGAATTCCTGGCAACAGTTGCAGATAATAATCAATGATACTCGGATGCAAGGGTACTGATGTTACATAAACCAGCCGAGTCCGGGGATTCTGCAATCGAATTAAGGAGAATAGTAATCTTTCTTCATAATGCTCGCAGCCTTCGATCTTTTGGAGTTCCCGCCGATCGAGACTTAGGGAGGGAATAATTAAAATATCCGCTTCACTATTGTCAAATGACTCGATCGTTTTCCAGCGATCGCTTAGGGTTAATTGTAAGTGGCGAAACTTTTCAACCTGCTCTAACTCGGAAATATTTAATATTGCCATAACCCCTACCCTCTAATGATCTCAATGTAGCGCACCACGCAGGCTTTTGGGCTATTAATTTGGGGAATAGTCGTCAAGGACTTTTGCAACAAATATAGTCTGCAAGAAGTTAACTATATAAATATCAGCCTAAATAAATATTAACATTAACTAAAATCGATGCTATAAAAGAGGGTATTTTGCGATCGTGAAGTAAAAAAGTAGAAATCTTTATTTTTATTTAGCAAAAATGGCACTATTGAACCGAAGAACAACTAGAACGAATTTTCCGCACTAATCTAATATAGGACTCATATTTGATTTTTGAAATACACGTAGGGTGTGTTAGCATCAGCGTAACGCACCAAAAATGTAAGGATTCAGGTGCGTTACGGCTTACGCCTAACACACCCTACATATACTTGTATTTTTTCATAATTAAAGCTGCGCTCAAGCATTTACAAGCAGGCAGTTCTATTATCAATACCACATCGGTAACAGCTTATAAAGATAGCCCACAACTACTAGATTATTCTTCTACGAAAGTTGCTATTGTTGCCTTTAATCGCTCCTTATCACAAAATATGGGGTCAAAAGGAAGTCGTGTTAATGCTGTCGCGCCAGTACCGATTTGGACACCTTTAATTTATTCAATTTTTCCCAAATAAAAAGTTGAAACTTCTGGTAAACAAATACCAATGCAACGAGCCGGACAACCAGAATAAATTACTCCTAGCTACGTATATTTAGACTCTGTTGATAGTTCTTATGTTTCTGGGCAAGTGTTGCATGTCAATAGTGGAGATGTTGTCAATAGGTAAGTGAAAAAGTTAAGAATTAGGAATTAGGAATTAAAAGTTATAACCGATATATTCGACGATATATTTTTCATTTATAACTTTTAACTTCTCACTCTTAACTCTACCCTCATAGTCTTCCATTGGAGGGATGAGCTAATCTTTAAATATTGATAATGTATTTAGCAGCAAACATTTAAGAAATAATAACTAAGTCTATGGCATCTCCAACACCACTGCAAGGCACAGAACTAGTAGATTGTGCTAGAGCAAATGCCAAGCAAGGAATTGAAACTGCTGCTTATCAATGTGGCTATGGTCAAGACCTCAATAAATTTGCACGAGAACTCAGACAAGCTTGTGAAGAAATGAACTTACAAGTGAAGGAACTAAGTGGATTGATTACCGATCAGGATTTAATACTGGAATTGGGTAGTGGGGAAATTATTGCTCCGAAGACGGAATCAGAATTGTAAAAGTTAGTCATTTGCAGAAAATAAGCCTAGCCAGTAGCGATATTACCTAACATTCCTCCCAATAATTACCCTGTGTGCGGCTTGTCGTCTGAACATTGTCTTTCAATCCATTGCCGAGCAATTTCCAGTAAATTTATCTGGAAATAGTCGTTGCCCCTCGACTGCACACCGCCACCCAAGACATAAATATCTTCGGTGGCTTACTCTATGTAACTTAAATCACGTTAATGATAGTAATAATATTTACTAGGCGCTTAAATTCAGGACTCTCTCCGTAAGAGCTTGGGTACTCCGCTTTGTTTTTTTTCCGATTTAAGTTCGACATCCTCAGAGTCCATCTGCACTACACAATTTCTTCCTTGGGCTTTTGCCTGGTAGAGTCCCTGGTCAGCAGCAGCAATTAAGGCTTCAGGAGATAATTGGCTATGAGGTATGATGGTTGCTACACCAAGACTTAGGGTGATGAATTCACTAACATCAGAATGAGGATGAAGCATTTGTAATGCACTAATATTGGTCTGAATATCTTTGGCAACTGTAATGGCCCTTTCGATATCAGTATTCGGCAAAATGACTGCAAACTCTTCTCCACCATAACGAGCAACTAAGTCTGCGGGGTGTTTTACTGTCTGAGAGATTGCCTTAGCAACCTGTCTAAGTGCATCATCTCCTGCCAGATGTCCATGCGTATCGTTGTAGAGCTTAAAGTAATCGACATCACACAAAATTAAAGATAGCGGGACTTGCTCTCGTGCCAATCGTTGCCACTGTGTATTTAACGTGTCATCAAAGCAACGTCGATTTCCTACTTGGGTTAGACCATCTGAACAGGCAAGGCGCTGTAATTCTTGGTTTGCTTGTTGTAATTGGTGGTAAAGTTCTGATTGTTGAATAGCGATCGCAGCTTGTCCCGCTAACTGGTTAAACAAGTTAATCTCCGATTGCTGCCATTGTCTGGGATGACGGCATTGGTGAGCAATCAATAGTCCCCACAAATGCTCTTTCTGCAAGATAGGCACAACAAGGTTTGCCCGGATTTGCAAACTCCGCAGGAGGTCAAGATGACACGGCGATAGTCCCGCATTTTCAACGTCTTCTATGGCTCTAGTGTTACCTTGTTGAAAGTAAGCTGCACGGGTAGATTTAAAGCACGTGTCCATAACGTTAAATCCCAGAATGGACATGCACTCTTCTGCTAAGGATTCTACAGCTACTAACCCACTCCAGTCTGCCTGAAATTGGTAAATTATTACTCGGTCTACCTCAAACAGTTGCCGCACTTCGGCCGCTGTGGTTTGCAAAATCTCTTCTAACTCTAACGATTGGCGAATTCGTTGCGTCACAGCTGCGACAATTCGTTCGGACTCGCTTTGGTGTTGAACCTGCTCAACTACCTGAGAATTTGCTGATACTATAGTTAATGCGATCGGATCGAAGTAAGGGGTTGTAGTAATAGGCACTGCACTGGGTTTAGCAATCAAATAGCCTTGAGCAAAATTTGCACCTCGTTCTCGCAGCCAATTCAGTTCCTCAATGCACTCAATTCCTTCAGCAACGGTCTGGATGTTTAATTTTTGAGTAATCTCTAGAAGCTTCTCAGTAATCGAAGCTTTGTAAAGGTCTTGATGTACATCTCGTATTAACTCCATATCCAGCTTGATAAAGTCTGGACGTAACTGATGCAGCAAGTTTAGGCTGGAATAGCCAGAACCAAGGTCATCAAGAGCGATTAAAAACCCAGCATCGCGGTAGTATTTAAGCACTGCCTTGAGGTGAGTTAAATCTTGAGGATTGTCTGATTCCACGACTTCAAAAACAACCCGATCGTGAGAAAATCCCGCAGTATCAATTGCTTTTACCGTACTACGTAGACAAAAAGCTGGGTCATAAAGTGACGTTGGTGCAAAATTGATGAAGATGTGCCCACTCACTTGATAGCGGCTGAATTGAGTAATTGCGCTGAGGCGAGCAACTTGGTCAAGTTGTGGTAGAAGTCCGGCTTCGGTTGCTAACTCCACAATTGGTGTTGGTAGCACTAAATTGCCTTCTTCATCTAGTCCCCACAAGAGCGATTCATATCCAAAAACCTGTGATGTATCGTTAATTGAGACAATTGGTTGGAAGTAACTGGTAAATCGTTCCTTTGCCAGCATTTCAACCAGCCAGTCGGATTGGTTCAACTTAATGAAGCGTTGTAATGAAGCGATGTCACTAAAATCGTGGATTTGAGGTTGGAAAGTACCTTGCATGAAAAGGACTTGCGTCTCTTTTAATTCTCTTGGTGCAAGTAGTTTGGCCAGATTACGAGCAATTTCTAGGGACTGTCCGGGTTTACAGTCCAAACTCAAACCTGGACGTTCGTGCATCAATTCATACTTTAGGGCAAACTTCTTTAGGTAAGAGGTGACTTTTTTTAGGGTATGTGAAACGGGGAACCAGAGAAAGAGCCTGCCTGCTTCCTTTGTCTGGCAGCGTGCAACATTGCGACAAGCACAGGTTTTGGAGATAGGACATATTTGGCTCATAGCTAACTACTTTTTTAATCTTATTTGTTCTATTATTCCCACTATTTTTAGTGTAAAAGATAAACTAAGCTTCAAATACATGAAGATTTGATGATTTCTGTAAATTGAATAATTTAGTCGATCAATTAACTCAACAGTGTTTCTATATTTTTATATTAAATACTCAACTAATTGCCTATATTTTTTTATGAAATGAAGCAAATTAATGAATAGTTAGATTAAGAATTTAAGTTATGAAATAAAGGGGAAAATCAGCTAGGGGAGGAAGATTTTTTAGCTATATTAATTTATCCCTATCACTAGATAAAAAATCTGAAACTATAATTTTTAATAATTTTTATGAATATACCTGGATAATGCCAAAACACTCTCGATCGTAAGGGTGTTTTTTGAATGGTTTTTGGAACTCAGGCATTCCCATTCCTGCCAATCAGAGTTGCAATTGCGTTGACTAACTCCTCTGGTTCAACGGGTTTGGACAAATGCTTTTGAAATCCTGATTCAAGTGCTTGTTGCTGGTTGATTTCTCCAGCATAAGCAGTTAAAGCGATCGCGGGAATCTGTTTAGCTTGCAATGCCTGCAATGCTCTAACTTGGCGGATCAGCATATAGCCATCTGTCTCTGGCATCCCAATATCACTGAGTAAAATATCTGGTTCTGACTCAGCCAATACTTGCAGTGCTTCTTTTGCTGATGCCACAGCAATTACCCTTGCTCCCTCTTGTTCTAGCACAAATGAGTGGAATTCACGGGTATCATCGTCATCGTCCACAACTAAGATTTCGATACCTGCAAGGATTTCAGTTGTAGAAGAGTCATTTAAACGATCGATATTTATCTGTTCTTTTGGGATTAACTCTTTTTTGATCAGGGGTAGCCTGACTGTAAAAATAGCTCCTTGCCCTTCCCCTAAACTTTCTGCCCAAATCGTACCACCATGTAATTCTATCAAATGACGGACAATTGCTAACCCTAACCCCAGACCACCAAACCTTCGGGTTGTGGTGCTATCAGCCTGACGAAAATATTCAAATACATAAGGGATAAATTCCGGGTTGATCCCCTTACCTGTGTCGCTGACGGTAATCTGAGCTTGAGTATCAATGCGCTCCAATCGAATCGCAATTTTTCCCCCTTCAGGAGTGAATTTGACAGCATTCGATAACAAATTCCAGATTACTTGTTGTAAACGACCGGAATCACCCAAAACATGCGCTAAAGAAGCATCCAGCATTGTTTTAATTTGAATATCTTTAGCCTCTGCTGCTAAACGCACTGTCTCCAATCCCGCCTCAATTACCAGCACTAGGTTGACAGGAAACATATTAAGGTTGAGCTTGCCTTGTAAGATCCGAGAGACATCGAGCAAATCTTCAATTAGTTGCGCTTGTAATTTAGCATTCCGCTCGATAGTTGCAATCGCTTTCTTGATCTCTGCTTGGTGAAATTCGCGGGTTTGTAACAGTCTAGCCCAACCAAGAATGGGATTGAGAGGCGATCGCAATTCATGGGAAAGTACCGCCAAAAACTCATCTTTAATCCGGTTGGCTCTTTCAGCTTCAGTTCTAGCAGCTTGCTCAAGTTGCAGGAGGCGATCGCGTTCGGCTTCTGCTACTTTGCGTTCTGTAATGTCAATTACTGAGCCAATGTAACCTTTAAATTGACCATCCACCCCAAACCAAGGATTAGCAGCATCGATTGTCCAGCGATACACACCATCTTTGCGCCGTAAGCGGTACTCCATACGAAAGGCCGAACAGTAACTTTTAGCTTCCCGAAAAATATTCTTAGCGTCTTCGTAATCTTCTGGGTGTACGGCGTTCAACCAGCCAAATCTCAGACCCATTTCCTCAGTTTGACCGGTAAAGTCGTACCAACTCTTACTGAGATAGGTGCAGTAGCCATCGGTATCTGTTACCCAAACCATGAAAGGGGCATTGTCAGCCATGTTGCGGAACTGTTCTTCGCTTTCACGAAGTGCTTTCTCTGCCTGTTTGCGATCGCTAATCTCTGTAGTAAAAATGCTTACTCCTTCACCAAAGGGGTAAACGCGATTCTCAAACCAGCGTTTCCAAGGAGCATGAAAGTATTCAAACCGAACAACTGTCTGTTGGGCGATTGCCCGATGAACCTGAGTATAAAACTCGGTTTTAACCAGATCGGGAAACACTTCCCAAACTATCCTACCTAGTAAATCTTCCTTTTGGATGCCCACAACATCTGCTAGGCGATCGTTGACAAAGGTATAATGCCACTCCCGATCCAACACATAAAACTGGTCTTGAATGCCAGCTAGGACAGTCTCTAAGTGGGCTTTTGCGACCTCAGCTTCAATCCGCAGCCCTTGCTCTCGTTCCATTGCCTCCTCGCGGAGCCGAGCCATTTTTAGGGCTGCCTCAACCCGCGCCAACAATTCCCGAGCTGAGAACGGTTTAATTAAATAATCATCGGCTCCCGCTTTTAACCCTTCCACCCGTGCTTCTTCGCCCGCCCGCGCTGACAGCAGAATGATTGGAACTTTTCTCGTCAGAGGATCGGCCCGTAATTCTTGCAGAAGTCCAAAGCCATCTAATTCGGGCATCATTACGTCCGTCAGTACCAAGTCTGGGACACGCCCACGAGCAGAATCCAAAGCAGCTAAACCATCTGCAACTGATTCCACCTCATACTGCTGACCTAAAAGCCGTTTGACGTAATCACGCATATCTGCGTTATCATCAGCCAGGAGAATTCGGGGGGAGGAAGGTGACAGGTTATAGGTGACAGGTAACAGGTAAGATTCTTCCCTATTCCCTATTCCCTGTTCCCTATTTCCTTCTTCTGGTAGCCAACGCTGGACTTCTTCTAAATAAGGTGTTGCACCTAATGCAGTTGAAGCTAAGGTTCGAGGCGCACTAATCCGGTCTGGAGGCAAATGAGCATATCCCGTTGGAATTGATATAGTAAAGCAACTACCTGCGCCTAAAACACTGGTGACTTTGACTGTTCCGCCATGCATTTGCACCAATTCTTGCACCAGTGACAATCCAATTCCCGAACCTTCAAAAGTGCGTCCTTGCGCCCCTTTAACGCGGTGAAATCGTTCAAAAAGGTGGGGGATTTCTTCTGCTGGGATGCCGATTCCTGTATCTTGGACTGCGAACTCAATGCGATCGTTTGCCCACTGCAAGCTGACTGCGATTTTTCCAGCCATTGTGAACTTAAATGCATTGGAGAGCAGGTTAAGAACAATTTTTTCCCACATCTCCCGATCTACATACACTGGTGATGGAAGGGAAGGACAATTGACTGATAATTCCATTCCTGCGCGTTCTACTGCTGAACGAAATACACTAGCGAGTTCTGCGGTGAAAGTGGCCAGATCGGTGGGTTCATAAGAGGCTTGAACTCGTCCGGCTTCGATGCGTGAGAAATCTAGCAGACTGTTGACCAGTTTTAGCAAGCGGAGTCCATTCCGTTGCACCATTTTTAACTGTTCTTGTTCCTTAGCTGGAAGCAGGGTGGCACAATTGGCTAAGGTTTCCTCTAATGGCCCTAACATCAGAGTTAGAGGGGTACGAAACTCGTGACTGACGTTGCTGAAAAAGACAGTTTTAGCGCGATCGATTTCTGCCAATGCTTGGGCGCGTTTGCGTTCTTCCTCGTAAGCTTGGGCGTTGGCGATGCTGGCTGCAATTTGAGCCGCAACTAAATCAATGAATCTTTTATAATTATCGTCGAATAGCCGGAAGGGATTTAAGCCGACAATTAATATACCAGCTTTTCCTGTGTGACCGGATGGGGCAATTGGCACTGCGATCGCTTGATGGGGCGATCGCTGCCAAACACCACAAGGTAAGCTACTAAAAGACACTTCCAAATCAGAAATCAGTTTTGCCTGATGCGTTCTGATGACTTCTGCAAAAGGCCAAACTGAATCAGAATCAAGATCGACTGTTTCAGGAACTGCTACATGATTTTTTTCAATCCGGCATGTTCCAGCTAGAAAAACTTGCTGCCGATCTGGATCGACCAGATAAATCATTGCGAAAGGCAAATCGTAAGGGTTGCTCTCCAGACAATTCGCACTCAGGCTACAGGCTTGATCGAATGTCCGCGCATCTGCCGTCCTAGCAGCTAGTTCGCGCAAAAGTGCCAATTGACGCTCACCAATGATGCGCTGAGTGTCCTCTATGTTGGCACAGATGATCCCACCTGTGTCGCCTTGGTCATTAGGAACCGGGCTATATGAAAAAGTATAATAGGTTTCTTCAGGGTAGCCGTTGCGCTCCATAATTAGCAGCAGCGCTTCGTCGTAAGTGCCCTCATTGTTCACCATCGCTGATTCTGCGCGAGGCCCAACCTGATCCCATATCTCCCGCCACACATAAGAAGCTGGCTGCCCCAAGGCTTCTGGATGCTTGCCGCCAACGATCGCCTTGTAAGCGTCATTGTAAACGTTAATCAGTTCTTTGCCCCACCAGACAAACATCGGTTGGCGACAAGTCAGCATAATCCGAACGGCGGTCTTTAAACTCTGTGGCCACTGTTGTGTTGGGCCAAGAGAGGTTTTTGACCAGTCCTGTTCTCGCATCCTAGCACCCATTTCACCTCCGCCGAGAAGGAAATTTACGTCGGCGTTGCTTGCTGACGTTGACTCGTTCTTCATTAATTCCTCTCGATTGGTCATGCGTCGGTTAAAGGATAAATCTGTGGTCGTTTTCGGTCAAAATACCCTCTAAATTAGACGTTTATGCTGCCAAACAGTCATTTTGGAAGATATTTAAGGTCATATCCAGCGTTGAAATCTCAACTCTGCCGTGACTTTTTAAAGGTTAGAGAGCGTCTTTTAAATGCAAGTTGCTGTTTTGACGATTTTCTCATTGTCACCTATATATCATCCATATTCCCAAGTGACAAGGCCGATTCTCATTCCGAACTCACAAAGGTTACTCCTGTTCTCGGAAGTATGTTGCCTTAATAATTTCCCCGCGTTCACCTAACTCATCGAGTAGGCTACTGATTCGCTGTATTGCTAAAGGAGAAGGTGTTACATGTCCATTTTCCCAACGGTTAATTGTTGGGAAAGTAACACCAAACTCGGCGGCAAATTTTTCTTGAGACAGATTTAACTCTTGCCGCAGGGCACGAATTAGTATGCCAATATTAGGTTGCTTTGCCACAAATAGGCTTCTAATGTGAGCCATATAGATTCAAGTTCAGAAAGCACCATATATTACCAATTTTTACGATAAAGTGTTCTTTTGTGTCTATTACTCCTGAGATAGAGATTGCGATCGCAAATCAGAGCATCACAAACAATTTTATTAAACAGAATTAAGGAGTCAGAATTCAGTTGGACTTCGGTGCAGGCTTTGCTCGGAAATTTTGACTGCACTACTATCGAGCATAATTTTAATTTATCGTCTTAACAAACAAGACTATTTTATTTTTTGTAAATCAAAAAAACTGAACCAATTGGCCCAAGATTTTCTACATAAATTTTCTGGTTATAATACAATCCTGGAGACATACCTCCATCAAATAAAATTCCTTCTTGAATTTTACCTAAACAGTTATTGTTAGCAATGCCTTCTAGGACATTATCAAACATATCTGGCAGTAATTCTTGATTAAGTTGAGATGATTCAATATCAGAATTAGCTTTCAAGTCATTAACTATTAAGATTACATAGCCTCGATCAGTAATTGCTGCCAGAGAGCGATTAGTAGCATTTTTACAAGCAAATTCTCCCAAATCTTGACAAATATCTTTAAACTTACCCTGACGATAGAATCTGCCATTACCGCCCACTAAATTGTAATTGAGAATATCGCTGTTTCTTCTCCCGGCTTGGATAGTAGCCTGTCGCTGATTGGGCGCACCTCCTGATATCCCAAAAGAAGAACGCTTATTTTTAAATATTCCTGAATATTCTACGCCACGAGAAATATTTAAGCCTTGCGGTTTATTATCAGTACCTATATAGTCGGCATTAATTGCGGCAATTGGTAGCTGTCCATTTAATTTAGCATTTTCATCTCTGAGTAGTTCATGAAACTGTTTTGGGATGTATTCTTTACGGAGTTTACCTTTAGCATCTTTGGCGTAGAGTTTATGAGATAGACCAACATTCACTTTAAAATCTAGTTCTGCTGATTTGGGATTAAAAATAATTACATTGTTAATACCTCTGGAATTCTTTTTACCTTGATTATTGGTTTTAAAAAAATCAATACTGAATTTAGCATCTTTACCAGGGCAAGTTTTAGATGCTTTAGGGGCTGAATTTGCTTCAATCTCTTGACAACCTGATAACAAGCTTGTACCAATTATCAAGATAAATAACAAAAATAATTTTTTTGTTGACATAATAATACAAAAAAACCGCTACAGAATTACTATAGCGGGGAATAATTTAAAATTTCAGTCTGCAATTAATTTGATAACCAAAACTTAAGAGAACCATTCTACAACAGCTTCTTCTTTGGTGTTGGTATTACGAGATGGTGTCTCACGGTTAAATTTCATTTGAATTGACCGGGTTTGCTCACCATCAGCAGCTACAGCCAGAATCGGATAGTCAATTAAACCATCTTGGAAGGACATTTGGAAGCGGAATGTGCCATCTGGATTTAGCTGAATTGCACGGCCACCAATGGTGACAGTAGCGTCGGGTTCGGTTGCACCGTAAACTATCAATTCAGCATCGGCAATTAACCAGAACTGGCGCGGATGCACTGGTACGGCGGAAGCTGAGAAGCCAACACCTGACATTCCAGCACCGGAGGCTGTTAAGCCAGACATGGTGGGAACTGCCCACATACCCACACCAGATGGGAAAATGTAAGAGCTAAGGGCTTGTTCTGGACTTGGTACTTGGTGTTGCGAACCGAAGATAGAACCAGCAACCCGTAGTCCTTCGGCAGATTCAGCTAAACCAAAGATTTGGTCGTAGATAGGATTGCCGTTGGCATTCACAGCATTACTACCATTGCCGGTAGCTGTAGCTGTAGCTGCAATCTTCTTGGTGGGGGGAACTAGTTCGTACTGAGTCTTAGCACGCAAATCTTCTTCAAAGTTGACAGTGATGAAGACATCTTCAATCCAGTCAGAAGGATAGACGGGAGGAATATGTACTCTAGCAGAACGAGCTAATACTAACCAGCGACCATCAGCAGCACGATAGCCGATATCGATCGCATAATCGCGATCGCTAACTGGAACTGGTAAATACCATTCTCTAGCTAGTTCATCAGCCGGATATTCTTGAATGCTGTGGGGGCTTTGGTATTCGATATTGATGTCGGTGACATCATAAATTCTTAGTGCGAGTTGTTGTCCCCCTTGGCGGCGCAGTTCCTCTTTATGTTCATTGGGAATATCCCAGTAAGTGTAAGCCCACTGAGGATCGCGCGGTAAAAGGACAATCCGGCTTTCACCATAGCCAGAGGGCAAATCTGCAAGTCCTTCATCAACATCAGCCAGAGATCCACCTGTACGATCTTCTTGACCTAATTCAAACTTAGCTGCTTCCACGGTTTCCTGTGCCTCCAATGAACGAGATGGACTGAGCAAAGTTTTGCTGCGCTGAACTTCTAAAATTGATGCCAACAATTGTGATTTACGCATTCGGCTATAGCGAGAGATGCTATATTCGCTAGCAACTCTTCGTAGTTGGCGTAAGGTCATCTCCTCTAGTGGCGGGCGTTCTTTTGCCATTTATTTGGCCTCCAGTAGTGTAAGCGGTAAATGATTTCCCCTGGTTAAAGAATGCTATATAAAATCTCATCCACTCCAGATGAATTTCTTATTCCTGACTCCTGGTTTTGCCCAGTTTTAAGTTTTTTAATCTGTTTTTAAATTGAGGTAACTTTCAACCAATTCCTAGTTATGCCAAAATTAGCATTTCTTTGGGATCGGAGAATGTTCTGTTTGTTAAGTCAATATTAACCACTAAGCATATCTAGGGATCAAGGGGTTTCAATAGGTTTTCTGCCTGTGTTACGAATCTATAAGCCTTTTCGGGATCGCAATGTCATGGTTTCATCATATTATTCGCTAGCCAGCTATTGAGCAATAGCAGTTATGTCAAATTTTCATGATATTTAGCTTCAGGCTTTGGGTATTAGGCATTGGTAATTACTAATTTGTCAAATTTGAGAGTTATAATTTAGCAACTCATAAGTAAATCGGCGATAAAAGTTCAATGTATATAAAGAAAGATAAATTATCAGTAGGGTGTGTTATGCCGTAGGCTAACGCACCTGGAATTGTTAACAGTGAGTTGCGCTACGCGACAATGCACCCTACATTTAAATTTCTTAATATAACTACGCCGAGTTACTTAACTCCTAACTTTTAATATTTGATTACCTATGACGAAGGATGAAGTCTTAGCGGCTAATGCAGCTTTTTATCGAGCTTTTGAAAGAAAAGACATTGAGATAATGAGTGCAGTATGGTCACAAGGAACTGGTAGTTTTTGTATTCATCCTGGAAGTAATATACTGCGAGGTTGGAAGGAGATTCGCATCTCTTGGGAACAGATATTTAAAAACACTGCTTATATCGAAATAAACACAGATATAATTGCTACAGAGTTAAGTGATAATATTGCTTATGTTGTGCTGAGGGAAAATGTGTTCCAAGTAGTTGCAGGGAGAAGACTTGAAGCACAATCAACAGCTACAAATATATTTCACTTTATTGCTGGAAAGTGGTATTTAGTTCATCATCATGGCAGTCCAATTATACGGTAAGAAGAGAAGCAGTTGAGAGGATATTTGAAAAGTCCTCTTATGGGTATCAAAAGTTCTAGACTCCTCTAAATCTCCTGATAAATTGAGAGACTTTGATTCTTCCCGCTTAAAAGGGGCAGGGCTGCGGATCGAGAAAACAGATACATTCTTGTTTATGTGCTTGAAAGTCGATTCAGTCGCTATCCATACTTGAATAAATCATCTTATCTTTTCAATCGCATGAAGGCTGCACCAATCCCTAAGCCTACAACCTGTCCCCAAAAAATAACACCCGATTGATTTACGCCAACGGGGGGAATATTTAAACTGCCGATCCCATAAAATAATTGTTGCACAAACCACCAAAATATATAGAAAAAGGCTGGAAGTTCGATCGGGATATACACAATAATTAACGGCAAAATACTGTCAATTTTAGCTTTAGGAAACTTCATAACGTATGCCCCTAAAATAGCTGCGATCGCACCATTTGCCCCAATCAACGGTACTGTCAAACTTGGTTCAGCCAGAATTTGTAAAACTTCTGTTATAATACCAGTTGCCAGATAAAATCCGAGATAGCGTCTACGTCCCAGAATATTTTCTACAGTCTTGCCAAAAACCCACAGAAATAGCATATTTCCCAATATTTGACTAAAACTGCCGTGTAGAAATATTCCAAAAATTAGTGAACATGCCCGCCAAACTACAATTATCCAAGCAGCAGAGTTGAAAAAGAGAGCATTTGTAATTGCTGCACTAATCTGGGCTGGAATCACACCCCAACTATTGACAAAATAGCCCAATGTCTCACTAAATTCTAATTGGAGTTCCCAAAAAAATACGGCAATATTAATGCCAATTAGCCAATAGGTAATAATCGGCTTATTCCAACAACGAATATTATCACTAATAGGAATCATATAAGTTTGTCATTAGTCATTGGTCATTAGCTATTCTCCCTATAACCCTTAACCTGTGGCAAGATTGAAATCAGATCGCATCGCACTTAACTAGGCAAACGAGATGCTGGGAAACACACTTGTTGGAAGATACCAAATTATTAGTAACTTGGGAGGAGGGGGTTTTGGTGAAACATTTGTCGCTTATGATACTCAATTACCCGGTTCACCTCAATGTGTCGTCAAGAAACTTAAACCCCAGGCAAATGATCCGGTAACGTTGGAGACAGCTAGACGTTTATTTGATACAGAAGCACAAGTTCTATATAAATTAGGAACTCACGATCGCATTCCTCAACTTTTAGCTTATTTTGAGGAAAATGCCGAATTTTATCTCGTACAGGAATTAATCGAAGGTTATGACCTGAGTCAAGAATTAATACCAGGTAAAACCCTTAGTCAAGAACAAGTAATTTCACTTTTACAAGAACTTTTGACAATTCTAGAATTTGTCCATCGACAGAATGTAATTCACCGTGATGTCAATCCCCGAAATATTCTCAGACGACAGCCAGATGGCAAATTAATCTTAATTGATTTTGGTGCAGTTAAACAAATTACGACCCAAGTGATTACTCCCGAAGGGTCAGCTAAAGGTACTGTTGCTATAGGTACACCTGGATATATCCCTGGAGAACAAGCTCATGGTACGCCAAAATTAAGCAGTGATATCTATGCTACTGGAATAATTGCTATTCAAGCTCTTACTGGATTATTACCAGAGGAAATAATAAAAGATGCTGAGACTAATGAAATTATCTGGCGCGATAAAGCCACGGTAACGCCAGAATTTGCTGAATTTTTAGATAAAATGGTGTGCTATGACTTTCGACAGCGCTATTCTTCGGCAACGATAGCATTACAAGCACTGAAAGAGTTAACACTACCACTGGCTGAAACAATAGCGTTAACTCCTATTTCTCTATCCAAAAATATAACTAAACCTCCATTAAAAAAAGGAATTTTAGGTAAAGTTTTACTAACAATATTTTTAGTTGCATTAAGTGGAATAGCATCAATATTTATTTTGAATTACATTAATTCAAATAACGCTATAGAATTATCCAAGCAAGGAAATACACTTTTTGATTTGCAACGCTATCAAGACGCATTAGAAGTATATGAAAAGGCTGTTAATATTAGACCAGATTATGCTCAAGGCTGGAATGGTCAAGGCAAAACACTGTTTAAATTAAAAAAATCTAAAGAAGCGCTAGTTGCGTATGATAAAGCAATTCAAATTAAGCCAGATTATTTTGAAGCTTGGAGTGGACGGGGCTTTGTATTGGCAAATCTACAGCGATATCAAGAAGCGATCGCATCTTTTGACAAAGCCTTACAATTAAATAATGAAAGCTCAGAAATCTGGAATGCTAAGGGTGAAGCTTTTAGTAACCTAAACCAATATGACCAAGCAATTAAAGCTTATGAAAAAGCGATTGAATTAAAATCAGATAATTATGAAGCTTGGTACAAAAAAGGATTAGCCTTAAAGAATTCTAACCGATATGAAGAAGCGATCGCAGCCTACCAAAAAGTCGTTGATTTAAAACCCGACTACGACCAAGCTTGGTATAATTTAGGAAATGTGCTAGTTAATCTGCAACGCTACCAAGATGCATTTACAGCTTATGATAAAGCGGTACAATACAAATCAAATTATTATCAAGCCTGGTTTTCGAGAGGTAATACCCTACTAAATTTACGACGTTATCCAGATGCAATTGAATCTTTTAATCAAGTAATTAAATACAATCCTAGCAACTATCAAGGATGGTATAATTTGGGCTGGTCGCTGCATCAAAATCAACGCTATGAAGAAGCAGTAAAAGCTTATAATAAGGCCGCAACCCTTCAGCCAAGAAACTATCAACTCTGGTATAATATGGGGAATTCACAATACATTTTGCAAAAATACGAAGATGCGATCGCGTCTTATAATAAGGCAGTTCGTTATAAACCAGACCATGCCGAAAGCTGGTATAGCAGAGGTAATGCTCTCTTAAATTTAAAACGGTTTCAAGATGCGATCGCATCTTACGATCGAGCAATAAAATACAAGCCTAATTACCAACAAGCAATAGACGGGCGCAATCAAGCCCAGATTCAACTACAATCCGAGAAACCAAAGCCTATAATCGTGCCTGTTATCCCAGTTCCTACTCCTATTAATCCACCGCCCCCAACACCATAAATAATTCGTAATTATGCTCTCTACGCATCGCGTCTCGTAGCTTGCTTCCCCGTAGGGGTACGCGGACTCCTTCGCGTTACGCTAACGCAATTCGTAATTCGTAATTACGAATTGTTACCAACACTTAATCAGAAGCAATAACTAGAATTTTAGTTGATTTTAAAGAATATCTTGAGATAAAAACTTATAATTCGTGGCATTCCTATAAATTTATTGTTTATTTTACCAAAAGCTGTGAGCATCGGTAATTTCTTGGGCAATCTAAAGATAACCTAGAATTTCTTTTTACCGAACTATGCGATTAAGGAGTTAACCCTTGATACGAGCAAACTCCAGCGTATCTGTAGCTAACAGAGGAAATCAACCCTCGCGAAATTTGCTGATTCGATTTATTCTTGGCGGCACTACCCTTGTAGTTAGCATTTCGGCTTATTTCAGCTATCAAGCCGCTAGAAATATGATGCTCAAAGATTTGAGACATAGCGCTTTTTTAGAGGTACAGAGAGGGGGTGATGAAATTGAGGAGTGGCTACATGTTCGCCAAGTGGAGGTACAAACCCTGGCTAATACTTCAACTGTACGCTCCTTAAACTGGCCTGTGGCAGAACCGTATTTAAAAGCAGAAGTCAAGCGGATCAATGAATTTTTCCTTTTCCAAATAGCTAACCCTGATGCTTCATATTCCAATACAAAAGTTGGTCGAACAAATAAAAATATTCGGGATCGAGACTACTTTAAAAAGGCAATTGCGGGAAAGAGCAACATTTCTGATCCCTTTATTAGCCGTTCTACAGGAATTCCTTTAATTGCGATCTCTACCCCGATTTGGTCAAACTCTGCTAGCAGTAGTTCACCAATCGGGGCCTTCCAGGGCAATGTGAGAGTCGATCGCATTACAGAGGTTGTTAACTCCCTGCAATACGGTACGAACAGCTATGCTTTTGCCCTCAATTCTCAAGGACAAGCGATCGCTCATCCTAACTCAGCGTTGATGTCAACCCTAGAAAAACCTGCACCCAGCTTGCTGAAAATGAGCGATCGCAATTTAAATGCGATCGCCCGGAGGATGGTAAACAAACAGCAGGGAATTGAGTTAATGGAAATTGACGGCACTAAAAAGTATGTGGCTTATCTGCCGTTGCAAGCCGCTAATTGGTCTGTAGCTTTGGTAATTCCCCGTCAAAATATCGAATCTCGATTGCAATTCCTCGATGCGATCGCCTTAATTGTTGGTGGATTAACTGTCACCATGATTACCGTCTTGTGGCAAGTGCAAGCATTTGAACAACGCGAACTAAAAAAATCTAAAACTGCGGCGGATACAGCCAACCACGCTAAAAGTGAATTTTTAGCCAACATGAGTCATGAACTGCGAACACCTTTAAATGGCATTCTCGGTTGTGCCCAAATTTTGCTGCGTTCCCCAGCTTTACCGAATCAAGAGCAATATCACGTCAATATTATTGAACAATGCGGCTCTCATCTGTTGACTTTAATTAATGATATTTTGGATCTCTCCAAAATTGAAGCGAAAAAGCTAGAACTGCATCCTGATGATGTGCATTTCCCCTCCTTTCTCCAAGGAATTGTCGAAATATGCCACATTCGGGCAAAACAAAAGGGCATTTTGTTTGTCTATAAACCCGCGCTCGACTTGCCTACAGGGGTTCATATTGATGTCAAAAGATTACGTCAAGTACTATTAAATCTGCTGGGAAATGCCATCAAATTTACAGATCAAGGTCAGGTTACTTTCAATATTGAAGTCATCGTTCGACCTCCCAGTGATGGACAGACGCTGAAACATCGCCTTCGCTTTACCGTAGAAGATACGGGAATTGGTATAACTCCCGCAGAATTGAGCAAAATTTTCTTGCCATTTGAACAAGTAGGTGAGAAAAAGCGCCAAGCTGAAGGCACTGGTCTGGGTTTAGCGATTACTCGGCAGTTAGTAGAGATGATGGGTAGCGATATCCATGTTCAGAGTCAGATTGGTCAGGGGAGTAGCTTCTGGTTTGAATTGGAGATTTCCGAAGCGACCGACTGGGTACAATCTGCGATGACTACATCAGACAAACAAATCATTGGCTTTGAGGGTAGCGCCTACACCATCCTGATGGTTGACGATCGCTGGGAGAATCGCACAGTGATTACAAACTTACTGCAACCACTGGGTTTTAATGTCGTTGAAGCCAGCAACGGTAAAGAAGGTTTAGAAAAAGCGATCGCTCTCAAGCCGGACTTAATCATCACAGATTTGCTGATGCCAGAAATGGATGGCTTTGAATTAATTAAACACCTGCGTCAGACTCCAGAAATTCAGGATGTATTGATTATTGTTTCTTCTGCTAGTGTTTTTGAAGCCGACCAAAATCGCAGTCTGCAAGCTGGAGGTAATGCCTTTTTAACCAAACCTATACAAGTAGATGAATTATTGCATCAACTACAACAATACTTAAATTTGGTATGGATTTACAGGCAATCTCAGCCGGATGGGGAAAAAGCTAAAGAAGCAACAATAGTAACTGCTCAATTAAGCCCTCCTTCCCCCCAAGTGTTGCAAGAAATAGTCACCTTAGCCACTAAAGGTAACTTCAACGCCATTCTCAAGTGGGCCGACCAACTTGAGGAAACAGACATAATCTTTGCACCGTTTGCTAACGAACTACGGCAACTAGCAAGGCAATTTGATGAAGATTTAATTCTAAGTTTTTTGACTAAATATGTAGTAGAAAAAGTATGAAAACACTTATTGAGAACCAAAACAATTCTATTAATTACGCTCCTTCTAGAGGAATTATTTTAGTCGTTGACGATAACCCTGCAAATTTACAAGTTTTATCCAGTTTTCTGGATCAATCTAGCTTTGAAGTTTGGGCAGCCCGCAGTGGAGAAAAAGCCCTTCAGCGATTAGAAAATGATGATTTACCTGATTTAATCTTGCTGGATGTGATGATGCCGGGTATAGATGGTTTTGAAACCTGTAAACAGCTAAAAAGCAATCCTCGCGTCCAAGATATTCCAGTCATTTTTATGACAGCCCTTTCAGAAACGGCTGATAAAGTCAAAGGTTTGCAATTGGGGGCTGTAGACTACATTACCAAACCTTTTCAGCATGAAGAAGTCTTAGTGCGGATTGAAAATCACCTCAAGCTGAGAAATTTGACGAAAACCTTGATTGCTAAAAACGCCGAATTACAACAGACTCAAGCTCAACTTATTCAAGCCGAAAAGGTAGCAGCATTAGGGCAACTGACAGCCGGAATTGCTCATGAAGTTAATAATCCCATCAATTTTATAGCTGGTAACTTGAATTTTGTTGAAAAGTATGTACAAGAGGTAGTTAGTTTACTAAACCTCTATCAAAAATATCTGCCCGAACCCCCAGATGAACTTCAAACTGCAATTGAAAAAAGCGATCTGGAATTTTTGTTAGGTGATTTGTCTAAAATTATTCAATCAATGCAACTTGGTACAGATCGCGTCACAGAAATTGTGTCATATTTGAACAACTTCTCGCGCCATAGAGAAGCTGGTAAGAAACTAGCTAACTTGCATGAAGGGTTAGAAAGTACATTACTCATTCTTGGACATCGCTTTAAACGAAATGCTCATCACCCAGCTATCCAATTAATTAAAGAATATGGAGATTTGCCACTTGTTGAGTGTTTACCCGGCGAAATTAATCAGGTTTTTATGAATTTAATTTGTAATGCAATCGATGCAGTTGAAGAATCATATAAAACTAAAGATATTGATACAATTTGTCAATATCCTGGTATGATTAAAATTAAAACTGAGGCAATTGGAGAGCAAGTTATTTTAAGAGTTGCCGACAATGGTTCAGGTATAGAAAACGCAGATAAAATAAAAATATTTGATGCCTTTTACACAACAAAACCCGTCGGTAAAGGGACAGGGCTTGGTCTATCGATTGCTTACCAAATTGTGGTTAATAATCATCATGGCAATATTACATACCATTCCCAACCTGGTGAAGGTATAGAGTTTATCGTTGAACTACCTATCCGATAAATGAGAATTTGCAAACTAAAAAATTGATGTATATAACAAGTTTATACATCTAACAATTACTATTACTACCGAATATTAACTTCTTGCAGGTAATTTCCTACCTGAAGATATTCAATTTTATTAGCTGACTTTTTAGAGATAAATGAATTTGTTCTTTTTGCAGAAGCTACCTTTTGATTGTCAGCTAGCAGACGTTGCTTTTGAGTATACTCATTTAATTTGACTTGAGCTTGAGCATAAACTAGAGTGTCTTGAGGAATGTTTCGCAGAAATTTTAGAGCAAGTTCGAAATCACCAATTGATGCTTTTTTGTAAGCATTTTGTAAAAAGTAAGCTGCTCTAATCTGGCGCTTTCGGTTGTACTCAGCCAATTTTTCTTGAACTAAAGCACCCGCACGACTTTCTTTAGGAATTTGCCGCAGATATTGTAATGCACTAGAAAAATCTTTTATCTGGGCACTTTCGTAAGCTTTTGCTAACAAATCTTGTGTCTGTGCTTCAATATTGATGTATGCTTTCTGAACTAGTTTATCTGTTTTAGATTGCCAATACGAAATATTTGGAATTTGAGAAACAGCATCAAGAACATCTGACCATCGGCTCTCATGAAAAGCTAGTTGAGCCATTTGATATTGTTGGGCAGCAATTTGCCATTGCCCTTGCCATTCTTCAATTGTGGCTTGCGCTTCTGGATAAACATTGCTGTGGGAGGGAATTGATTTAGCAAGTGCGATCGCTTCTTGCAAATCCCCAGCTTGATATTCTTGTGTGGCTTTAGATAAAGTTTCTGTTTCTGAGTATGCAGGAGAAGTATTAATTAAAGAATATACACCAAATCCCATCAACAAAGAATTAGCCGCCAGTCCGACTTTCATTCCTGTGAATAACGGAGATAATTTGCCGGATGTCGGATTATTATCTTCAATCGCCGCTTCTAGGAAAAATTGATTGTCTGCTTCTAATGTTTCTGGTGGCTGAGTTTCCCATACTATTTGTTTCAGTACTTGCAACACCTCAGCCGCAGACTGGAAGCGGTTTTGAGAATCGTAGCGGATCATTTGGCTGAGAACAGCAGCTAGATAATCGTTAACTGGCGTGTTTTGAGAACGCCAAAAAATTTCATTAGTACAAGGATCGACTTTTAATTGCAGTGGTTCTAACCCAGTTAAAGCCTGGATAGCAATCATACCTAGAGCATAAATATCGCTGTTGGGCTGGGTTTGACCAATAAATTGCTCTGGTGGTATGTATCCCAATGAGGTGACGGGAATTCTATAAATTGGCAATTCTGCACCGATGCCAAAATCAATAGACTGGATTGAGCCAAAGTCAATCAAAACTAACTTGCGTAGGGCATCGCTATTACGTCTAATCAAGTTTTCCGGTTTGATGTCACAATGGATTACGCCTTGAGAGTGAACAAATTCTAGAATACCTAAGACATCGATCAGGAATTCTACAACTTCTTTTTCATTCCACAGACACCCCCACTCTTGCTCAATGGGCAATTCCGCAGTCAGTGCATATCCTTCAATTAGCTCTTGCACTAAATAAAACTGGTTGTTTTCTTCAAAACAGGCGATAAATTTAGGAATTTGTGGATGGCTTCCCAGAAGCTTGAGGGTTTCAGTTTCAGTTAGAAACATTAGCCTCAGCATCTCTAAGTAGCCAGGTTCGCAACTGCTAACTTTAATCTGCTTAACAACGCATTTGGGATTCTCTGGATAATCTACGTCTACAGCAATGTATGTTTGTCCAAATACCCCTGCACCGAGGCTTCGGACAATTTGGTAACGCCCTTGTAGTAATTTACCGATTATGTGGTTGGTCATGACCTGGTTACTCAGTAAGTCCTTATTATTTAGTTTTTCTGACATTACCTCCTGTTTCCGGAATGCTTTAGAAATAAATTAACGGAGTTTTGATACCTTAAATACAAGTTTATTTGTTTAAGTATTTTTGCGTAAATAAATATAATTTTTTATTACAATTTGTATTGTTATTAAAAAATTGACCTAGATACATCTAACTGTTAGCAATTATCAAAGTTAATTTCAGGAAAAGTTAGCTAAAATTGCATTATTTAAATCAACAGTATATTCGGCTGGCGATCGCCATGTTTTTACCAAATAATACTTATTCCAGATGATACTATTTTGCATCTCGACTAATCAAAGGTAAACCCATATACTTTGCTGTTGCAGCAATAATTCTATCAGGCATATCTGGAACAATATCACGTGGTATCGTAGATAATACATCAACAATTTCAGTTGTTAAATTAACTAAAGCTAATCCACTACTTTCATTAGCTAATGCAGTATCTAGCAGATATCTCATATCTGCTGATATTCGTCTTCTTTCTTGCAAATAAACTATTTCGACTAAACAAATTGTTGGTATATATATTATAATTTCACCCCTATCGCATTTGTCAAATGCTTCGTTGGCACGAACACTAAGGTTAGGACTATCCTCTAAGTACCAAATCAGCGCATGAGTATCTGTTACCAAGTCAGACATTAAACATCCTCACGTGGGAAGTTTTTCCAAACTTGTTGCCGCATTTGTACAATATCTGATTCAGAAACATTACTACCTCGCCACAATCCTCGCAAGGAATTGCGCGGTTTCGACTGAATATTTGTTAATTCGCGTTCAATTTGAGGTGTAATTTGCCCAATTAAGCGGATTTTATCTATCAATGAAAGCTGTTTTATTAACTCTAATGCGTCCTCAAGAGTTACTGTTTGATGCATTGTTATTTTCTATTGATTATTGTCGATATGCTAGCACACTTAAAAGTGTATAGTAATTAGATTATATAAGACAAGTAAGCATATTTTTTTAAATTCTTAATTATTTAATTATTGATTTCTTCATCTTCCTCAACTACTTCAGTTTTATCTTGTAACGGCTTCACCACTCGCGCGATCGCTTCTTGAATAAAAGCTTTAATAAATTCATCTCTGCGATTAATCTGAAACTGTTTCTGCACAACTTCCGTCATTCCACCGTCGCCCCAGTCTTGATCGTGACGAAAATATTCAATAAAACTTTTACCAGCAATTCGCGTTAAATAAGCTGCTGTTACGCCTTGAATCGCCCTACCAATCAGAAAGGTAGCAACATTAAGTTGCAACGCTGTAGATAATAACTGAATCGCTCCTTTAACAATGCCCAAACTGGCAATAGTTTTCGCTAAAGAAAGGGCTAACTCTCGTCCCCGTTCCATATTCAATTCACAGCCGTAGACTCTGCCAATTTCCACAACCATTTGAGCGTTGACTGCGGCTGTCGCTAATAAATCCACAACTGGTATGGGCGTAACTGAGACTACACCAGCACCAATCCACTGAAAGCGTTCTACGATTTTGTCAGCTTGACGGCGACGCTGACTATCGATGAGTTTTCGCGCCTCGTCTCCCAATCGCAGAGATTGCAAAAGAATGTTATCTGCTACCAAATCTTCACCTTCGGCGCGTAAAACAGCAGCTGTGCGCCGCAGTAAAGGGACAATATCGGGTTCTGGCTGGTAGGTTTCGCCAGTTTCTAGTTGTGCAGATTGAGGATTAGCTGCGATCGCTACCACATCACTAGTAGCAATAAATCCCCGTACCCGTTGACGCAATCTTGCAAGGATGGCTTCTTTATCTTCATCTGTATATAGATCAGTTTTATTAAGCACCAAAAGCGATCGCTTGCCAATTTCTGCTAATCCCCGCAACGGCTCATATTCTGAGCGTCGTAAGTCATTATCCACCACAAATAACAGTAAATCTGCTTCCGTCGCCAGTTCTCGCGCCATTTGTTCCCGTTCCGTTCCCGCCACCCCCGCTTCTAAAATCCCTGGTGTATCTGTAATTAAAATCTTCCGTTCTAATCCCTTCAACCGCAGACAATAGGTTTCTCCAACCTGGGTTGTACCCATCGGTGCATCCACTTGACCTACCATGCGTCCCATAATTGCATTAACTAGAGAAGTTTTGCCAGCACTCCCCGTACCAAATACCACTACTTGAATTTCACCCCGGGCTAAGTTCGCTTCAATCTCGCGCGATCGGCTTAATAAAGCTTGACGTGTGACTTCATCTTGAATTTGCGCTACCTGTTGGCGCACAGCTTGGAGAGTTGTAGAAGCAGCGTCAGATTTAGCCGCAGGAATTTGCGCCGCAGTGACTCGCTTGGGGTTGCGACGCGATCGCTTTTCCCCAGATTGAATTACCAATACATAATAGACAAAAGCGGCAACCAAGGCTCCGATAAGGACAATCAGCAGCAACAGCAGCAAATTGCCAAGCAACGGCGAATAGGACAATTGCCAATAGAGGCGCGATAGGGAATCAATTAGCCATAGGGCTAGCCCCAAAATGACGATCAGACCAACAATTAGCGTTACTATGCGCGACAGAGGCATGGCTGGGAAAGATTAGTGGGTATTCAGTAGGCAGATGCTTCTGATCTTAATAGTTTCAGGATTTTTTGAGATCAAGTTCAGATTGTTATATCTCAGTAGACAGATACTTCTTATCTGGGAGCAATGGGAAAATGTGAGATCGAATTTTATCTCTCAATTACCAGGGCTTATTCTCAATAAAGCGAGGTCGAAGTTCCCTGTTTTTGCCTTTTCTAAGTAGCGATCGTCAAGAATTTAGAAAGCATAATACTACTGTAGGGTACAGAATTTGCCATTGCTTTGCCCACCACAAGTATCACTTTACCGATTTGTCATCCTTAAGCTATTAGCTTTCCAAAGTTAATTTTTTCATAATAATTAACAGCAAGTATCAGCTTGCGTGTTTAAATCTTTTAGTGGACTGACGAAAGTTTGCCTACATCAAATACTTCAAGCCAGTTTTGGCAAGCTTTTTGAGAATAAAGGGAGAAATTTATGGGACTTTTCGATCAAATTCTTGGGGCCGTTGCTAATCCCAATCAACAGGGCAGCTTAGGGCAACTGGGAGGAATTATTAACACTGTACAACAGTTGAGCCAACAGACTGGTGCAGACCCTTCTACCATTCAATCAGTCTTGTCAATTGTCGGTGGTCAAGTGCGTTCTGCTTTACAAGACAAGCAAGCTACAGACGGAAATGAAGCCGCACAAAGTTTAGTGAATCAATATGCTGGAACTTCAGCTAATCCCCAAGCAGTCGATTCGCTGTTTTCTCCTGAAATACAACAGCAAGTAGCTGAGGTTGCTGCCCAGCGCACCGGATTGGATGCTGGTATAGTTCAACAATTGCTACCTTTAGCAGTACCTTTAGTGCTGAATTTCTTACAATCAGGCGCAAATGCTCAAAATCCCCAAGCTGGTGGTAATCCTGTACTAAATTCCTTTCTGGATGCTGACGGCGATGGTGATGTTGATATCGCTGATGCCATCCAAATGGCAAGTCGGTATATGAGATAGTAATATTTTTCCCAACTCCCCACTTCTTTAGACTGAGCAATTGGCTCTCGCTAGATATTTAGCTAAGACATAGGCTGAGAAGATGGGGAATTTACAAATATAAATCAGACAGTCTATGGCTAAAGTTTTTGACTGTATTACTGACGAACAGCAAGAGTTTATTGCAGCCCAACATCTTTTCTTTGTTGGCTCTGCACCCTTGAGTCCTACGGGTCATGTTAACCTATCTCCTAAAGGTTTAGGATGCTTTCGCGTCCTCTCTCCCAGCCGAGTAGGTTATTTAGACCTTACAGGCAGTGGTAACGAAACCTCAGCCCATTTGCAAGAAAATGGGCGGATAACCTTCATGTTTTGCGCCTTTGAAGAACCTGCGTGTATCCTCCGTCTTTACGGTCAAGGAAACACCATTTTACCGAGTTCTCCAGATTGGGACTCTCTATATTCTTTGTTTGTGCCGATGCCTGGAACTCGTCAAATTATCGTCGCCGACATTGAAAAAATACAGACTTCCTGTGGTTTTGGCGTACCACTCTATGAATATCAAGGTGAGCGCCAGACTTTAGTAAACTGGGCTAGCAAAAAAGGTGAAGAGGGAGTTAGAGAATATCAACAGAAGAAAAATCTTGTCAGTATTGACGGTTTAGCTACACCCCTGAGTCAATTACCCTCTAAATTGCCTCAAAACCCATAGCTTTATACTTCATGACCCTTTTGTGTTGGTGTCACCACCAATTATTACTTGGAACAAGTTCCCTAGTAAAGAGAAAAATGCTGCAACTACCACTATCAGCATTAAACTAGCGAGGGCAGCAAAGGGAGAAATGATGAATAAGAGTAAGAGCGCAAGCATCAAAATCGTTAGTAATGTCTTATTCATCTTTTTCACCTTTAATAATTGCTACTCTCAAGCTAACCAACTAAGCCATGAACTTTACCACAGTCAATAGAAGGAATTAGTCTTAATTCTCTGGTAAGATTTTGCAACAAAATTGAGTGCAAAAGTCTAATTGATAAATCAATAATCTGTCACTTCCCCTCTATTAGACTTAACCTGTCCGTGTTTAGTTTTGTAGTCAAGGCGCTTTCTTTGAGAACTGCGAGTTGGTTTGGTGGGTTTGCGTTTTATCGTTACGACAACTGCGCTTTGAATCAGTTCTTGAAGTCGTTTCAAAGCTGACTCCCGATTGTTTTCTTGGCTTCGGTGTTCTTGTGCTTTAATTACAACAACTCCATCCTGATTGATGCGTCGATCGTTCAGCTTTAAAAGCTGTTCTTTATAATAATCCGGTAATGATGAAGCAACAATATTGAAGCGCAAGTGAATCGCAGTTGAAACCTTATTGACATTTTGGCCTCCTGCTCCTTGGGAGCGAATCGCACTAATTTCAATCTCACTCTGTGGGATGGTAACTTTATTGGAAATTTGTAGCATTACTCAGAAGGCAAAAGAGAAACTTTTCAATTTGGGATAAAAATCCTTTACTCAGTTTGTTCAGGAAAATCTATCACTAGGTGTTGGTCTTCATTGTTATCCAAATTCACCTCTAAAGTTTTTCCTTCTATTGTCACTTTATCACCCGGTACTAGTCGCCGCCCTCGTCGGGTTTCCAGCATCCCGTTTACTTGGACATCACCACCTTGAATCATCAGCTTGGCTTGTCCTCCAGTTGGCACTATGCCCATCAACTTTAAATATTGATTTAACTTAATTGTGTTGTCTCGGATTTTCTTCATAGTCAATAAAGGTACACGATCTTAATTCTATCGGCGTTAGCGAGTATTCGTTCGCTTTTAGCGTCTCGTAGACATCGCCATAATAAAAACTGTAATGCCAGTTTATTATCTATAATGTTGATCGACAAAATTTCCAGATATTTAGGTGAACAAACTAGTCTGGAAAGTTCTTTTAGTGTGTTCAGGGGACTGGATCTATGATTAAGCTCGGTTTATTGGTACAGTCCCAGAATAACTCTTTGGGTATCGGAAAAATTACGGAAATCTCTGATGCCAATGCAAATGTTGAATATTTCTGCTCAATAGGGCAACGTCTTCAAAAAACTTTACCTTTAAGTTCGCTATCTGAGGTCAGGCTTGAACCCCAGGCTCGATGCTATATTAAGTACCAAACTCAGGATAAATGGATAGTTGGGAGAGTTTTCATTTGGGATGAAGATACAGAAATGTATCAAATTGATTTACCAGATAAGAAAACTGCGATCGCTACTGAAGAAGATATTTACGTTCGTTGTAATCTGCCAAACACAGACCCCATCGAAACTCTAGCGATGAAGGGTCACGAAACGCCTTACTTCCACGATAAAAGATTGGCTTTCGTCAAATCCTTGATTAAGCAACGCGCTGTCAGTCGCGGGATGACGGGATTGATTTCGGCAAATATTAATCTTTATCCTCACCAAGTTGAAGTAGTTAGGCGGGTACTGGAAGACCCAATTCAGCGTTACTTGTTGGCAGACGAGGTGGGACTCGGAAAAACCATCGAAGCGGGTGCGATTCTGCGTCAATTCCTCTTAGATGAGCCAAAAAGAGGAGCGGTGGTATTAGTTCCACAATATTTGCTCAAACAATGGCGAACTGAGTTAGAAAACAAGTTCTACATCTCCCATTTTGGCAAACGGGTAGCGGTGCTGGCGGTTGAAGATATCCATAAAATCAACCTGAAAGCGAGGATAGGCTGCTTAATTTTAGATGAAGCTCATCATATCGCAGCAATGGCAACCTCAAAGGATGCGACAGTACGCCAGCGTTTTCAGACTTGCAAAGAACTTGCTCATAAGAGCGATCGCTTACTTTTATTATCTGCTACTCCTGTTCTCAATCACGAGCAAGATTTTCTGGCAATGTTGCACTTGCTCGACCCAACAACCTATAAAATTGGTGATTTAGCAGGTTTCCGCGCCAAAGTTGAAAGCCGTCAGGAAATCGGTAGACTTCTGCTTTCTTTTAAAGAAGGTGCAGAACCTGCTGTACTCAAAAGCAACTTGCAGCAACTACGAACCCTCTTAGCTGAGGATGAGTATTTATTGAAGCTGGCGGATGATTTAGAAAATTGTTTAAAAGCCAATTCTACCGAGCAAGATCAAATCGTTCAAGCGATTCGCACCCACGTTAGTGATATCTATCGACTACACCGCCGAATGCTTCGCAACCGTCGCGCGGCGGTAGAAGATGTGATATTTGACCGCAACTTTACGCCGAAAGAAGAGTATGATTTAGACGAGCGATCGCCTGATATCCACGAACTCCTCAATCAATGGCGGAGTGTTGCTCCTGATGAAAAGCCATATCAGCGAATTTTTCTGGTGTTATTCTTAGCTGCTGGGACTTGGTTAGGGATTTTAGAGCAGGTAATTACCGCTCGGTTAACTGGTAAGCCTCATGCTAAACTCATCCAGGAGTTTAAAGAAGATGATATTCGCCTATTAACTACAACCCCCAAATTTTCAGGGGAAGAAGAGATTCTGCAATCCTTCCTTAAAATTATTCTTCAACCCCAAGAGGACGGAGGACGGACGGAAACTTTGAAAACAGTAGTGCTGAATCAGCTAGGTACATACTTTAAAATTCCTGCAAACGTTCGGAAGAATCAAAAAGAATTCATCACGAGGATACAGCAGAGAATCAAGAGACCAATTTCTGGCGATATTCTGCCCAAATTTATTGTCTTTACCAGCTTTGGGCAGACTTGTGGCGAAATAGTCCGGTATTTATCTGATACCTTTGGTGCAGAGACAATAGCCAAACATCAATTTGGAGAATCACCAGACAAAGTTGAGGAAGGGTTAAGTAAATTCAGGAATAACCCAAACTGCTTTATTCTAGTATGCGATCGCTCTGGAGAAGAAGGACTTAACCTCCAATTTGCCGATTGGTTAATTCATTTTGACCTTCCTTGGTCGCCGAATCAATTAGAGCAAAGACTTGGTAGACTTGACCGCATTGGTAGCAAAATTGGAGTCCAATCTTGTGTTTTGATTGGCCCTTATTTGGAAGATAGCCCCCACAATGCTTGGTATCAAGTATTAAAAGATGGCTTTGGTATTTTCCAACAATCAATTGCCAGTTTGCAGTTTTATGTGGATGATAAACTTGCAGAATTAGAAATAGCTTTGTTTAAATCTGGTGCTGCTGGATTGTTAGAGATTATTCCACTAATTCAAGAGCAAATTGAAAACGAAATTGCCAAAATTAGCGAACAAAATGCTCTAGATGAAATTGACGCTAACGACGAAATTGCCACCGAGTATTTTCAAGAGCTAGATAATTACGATGCTTGTCATCTAGAAATGAAACGGGCAATTGAAGGCTGGATTTGTGAGGCGCTGGGATTCCGAGGACTCAATAACCCTGACTCATCAGATATGCGACGTTATCAACCCTCAACGCGGACATTGGTTCCCATAAATGATTTAAAAAACCGTTTTGCTGATAGTAACCTAGACAAATTTGGTACTTATAATCGCAGAGTGGCAAACCAGAGTCCTGGCATTAAACTCTTTCGAGTTGGGGAAGGATTTGTCGAAGCACTCTGGAACTACATTAACTGGGATGATAGAGGTGAAGCCTTTGCTCTGTGGCGCACTGATGCGTCTTGGGATGCTAAAGAAGGGAAAGAGTGGTTCGGTTTTCAGTGCAATTATGTAGTGGAGGCAAATTTAAGAATTGCCAAACAAGTTTTACTAGATAACAAACTAGATAGTTCTCAATTCAAACACTTGCAGCGACGTGTTGATGCTCTATTTGCGCCAATTATAGAAACTATCTATGTTAATGGTCGCAAAGAGCCAATAAAGGTTGTTGAAGACAAAGCTCTTTTAAGTATTCTGCAACGTCCATATAAAGATAAAAACAATAGTCAAGGACGAGATTACAATCTGGCAAAAGAGCGTTTAGGAATTATTGACGAATTTGTTGATCCTAGTAAATGGCAAAATTTCTGCTATCAAGTGCGGAATACTTCTTCAGAATTACTCTCAAATCGTCCAGATTTTATTGAATTGTGCCAAAGTTGTGCTAAAGTCGCCGAGAATAAATTAGCCAATCGAGTCGAACAATTACGCCTGCGTTTGAACCAACAAAGCTGGGATAATGCATTAGCTGAAGAATTGCAGATAGAAACTGCTTTAAATGCAGCCATCCTCGAAGGAATTCGCCAACCCCAGATTAGGCTTGATTCTGTCGGCTTTATTGTTGTATCGGGGCGATCGCTTATGCAATTTGAGTGATATCATTTATGTGTAGTTAAATAGCCTTAGTAAGTATACTAACCCTACCTCTTATAATATGAGGCAGGGTTTTTTAGAACTTGCAAACAAGAGCTTATATCGTCGCCAACGAGACGCTACGTGAAGGCTCAACACAAGTCTATTATTGAATGGAACCCATATTCTAGATTGTCTAGGTTCCTTGTACAACCAGTATTTTCGGCTTTGTTTGTACTTATTTATCATCCCATTGGTTGCGGTATTTGCCTTAAGAAATATAATGAATATGGGTCATGAGCCAGCGCTGTAGACGGGCTTCCCCACACTCACTTTTAGGAGTGTGGGGCTTCTGCTGTTTTAGCTAAATAAGTCGTGAAAATATCCGATTCCTCTCTCTGCGTTCTCTGCGCCTCTGCGGTTCGTTTATTTTTACAAATGATTTAGAACTGCTGCATTCAACAAGCATTGCATCTTAATACAATGTCACCCCCTGGTTATAAGCATTAACAAAACTCGTGTAGTCATACTCGACTTGAGTTGCATAGTCTACTGCAAAGTTAACGATTTCGTCTTTGAATACAGACTTGTTACCGCTCACAACATCAGTAACTTCTTTGTCAACACTTACAGAAACGATCGCAGCATCGTAGTCTTTATCAGAGATGGCATGGTTCTTCGCAACAACCTTCCCTGCATATCCCATCGCATCCATGAACTTTGACTTAGTAGTTAGTAACGTATAGTCAAAATCCACTTGGTAGGGTGATTTTTCATGCAGCATAAAAGGGATGCTACTGACCGTAGTATAGCCAACCAAGGGATCGGTATTGGAGAGCATCGCTTTCATGGCCATTGCTACCCGCGCCCCTTCTTGGTTTCCGTAAACTGAAGTTGGTAGCAAACCTGGAACAGCGATCGCAACTGCGCTACTACCTTCCTGCTTCATCTCCAAAATGCGATCGTCGTCGGTTGCTGAACTTGGGCCTTCAATCAGCAAGTAATATCGGTACTTACCAAGACTACCAGTGCCGGAACCTAATTTGAGCCGAATATCCTTGAGGGTGTAGTAACTATTGTTGTAGCGCTTACTACTAGAAATTGAAGCAATGTAGCTGCTCATAGCTCCAGCAATATCTGAATAGGTGCTGCTAGATACAGGCTGGAGTTCCGAGGTTGTCTGGAAAACTCGATTGTTACTGTTGTTTAGCTGAGTGTATTTAGTTAGCAAGCTAGAACGGCTCTTACCTGATGTATTTTGAATCAAATCTTTGACCACACCGTTCGTATTGCTGGATTCCAAACGATATGATAGTTCATCATTGGTTCCCTTAAAGTCGCTCATCTTATTCAGATAAGCATCCAAGAAATTCCGCACAATATCTTGAGCATCACTTGAGCTAAGACCATTCTCTTTAGCTGCTAGCAGAATGGAAACTGCCATGCGTCGCAAGTCCCAAACGTAGGGGCCAAGATAGCCTTCATCAAAATCAGTGGTGTCAAAAACGTTGTTATCATTGCCATCTCTCATTCCCCCAAGATTTTGCAGATGCATATCTCCTTCTAACCAGATAGCTGAGGTTGAAGAATTTACAAAACCTGAGTTTGGCAAAGCCTGAATATCACGATAAAAAATATGATCTGTTCCCCGATAAAAGGCGAAGGGGCTAGCTTTCATCTTTTGCATCTTCGTTGCCAGTTCTTGAGGCAATTGAGAAGCAAAGGGATGGTTGTATTGGTAAATTTCATTTTCCACCCAACTTGAACGAGGAGTTGCAGCTTGAGCAGGAGATGCCAACCCAAAAATTAAAATTAAGACAACTACAATTGCAGATATGTGTTTAGGCATGACAGTCTCTTAAGTGGAAAAAATTGACTCTTGCTAGACTCTTGCGTAGAGGCAATAATCCAACAACAATCCTTTTAGCACCTTGAGCTATAGCTTGAAAAGTGATTTAAAGCACAATGTAACAAGTATTCATGCCAAGGATTCAAAAGGGTAAAATCATAAAGAACCATCAGAACGCAATCATGTCAGCTATTCAAACGACTGTAGTTCTTGGAATGACGGCGGATGGAAAGATCAGCGCCGTAGATCCTCATGCACCCCGTGATTTCGATGCAGTTGATCTAGCACATTTGGAGTCTCAAGTCTCACTTGCCGATCTAATCCTGGTAGGAGCAGGGACAATTCGGACTGAAGGGGTAAGCTTTAAAATTAGCAATCCCGAACTGTTGGCAGCACGTGAGGTTCGGAATCAGTCTCCCCAGCCCATTACCTGCGTTGTCTCAGGTTCCCTTGATCTCTCGCTGGACTTGCCTTTTTGGAGTCAAGACATTAAGCGATGGATATTTACAACACGAACTGGTTTAGAGCGCAATTCTGATGCAACAACCTTGCAAAAACTGGCTGAATTAATTGATTTGGGAGATACAGACCTGGACTGGGATCGGGCCTACAGCTTGATTGCAGAGCGGGGTATTCATAAGGTTGTAGTTTTGGGAGGCGGCTCTTTAACAGCTGCTCTAGTAAAGGCTGGGAAAATTGACGACTGGTGGTTGACAATTTGGCCTGTCATTTTTGGAGGAAAAGATGCCCCTAGTCCAGTAGAGGGGGAGGGTTTTGTTCCCAAGGTTGCTCCTCATCTGCAACTTGTCGAAACTCGTCAGGTTGGAAGTGAATTGTTTTTACACTACCGCACACTCAAATAACAAAAAAGTGCCTTCCCAATTTGGGAGAGCGCTTTTTTATTTAGTTCATGCTTGAGAATTAACCGTTGATCGGTAAACCAAAAAGTTATTCTTGAAAGAGCGATCGTTAAAATACTTATATTTTTTTGATCCTTATTGATACACAATCTTTATATGTGGAGATGAAAAATCAAAAGTACAAAAATATTTAAAAAACAAGCTGTATCTCGCTAGCTGATAACCATTAATATCATGTCCGCTTGATTGCTTCTTAGACCCGAAGAACCCCACCCCGCCAAAGCTATGCTTTGTATCCCCTCCCCGCTTACGGGGAGGTTATTTTCTTATGGGTGATTTGCCGGACATGATATTATCTGACAATAGCTGTAAGTGCTTCTCTTGCTAAAGCTAACGCAAGAACCGCATTTTTAAACTTTGTTTCATCTGTAAATTTATGACCAAAATTCTTTAAATAAGCTTCCAGATACCTAATACGTAAGTGTGGATCGGTCTGACTCAGAAGAAAGGGGAGGTCAGCCTCAACCATAAACCGGATAGCCAATAAGGGGATCGGGCTACGAAGTGGACGAAAATTTGGGTTATGCAGACCAGGACTTTCATTGCGTTTATGAAACTCTCCGATCATTAGTCCTGATTCAACAAACAAAGGTTTAAGTTTTTGCTGGACATTATCTATTACTTGATAGGCTCCTTCATCAATGTCAGGAAAGATAATTAAAAAAGCTTTATTAATTGCTAATTCTTGCTCTTTAACTTCCATCCCAAGAAATATATTTCGGTAGTGTCCAACAACCTCTGCTAATTGTTCTGGATACAAATCTTTTGTGCGAATAACTGCTAGACGAATACTGTTTGACTTTAGAGAGTAAGGTACAAAAGGACAAACTGCGCCGGGTCTTCCTAAGTTAGGATGAGGTCTTCCTAAAAAGTTTTTCACCCACTCCGTAATTTCAAGTAAGTAAGGAAAGTCTTCGTGTTGTTTAAGTTGTTCGATTTCAAGAGTTGTATAGAGTTGCATGAGCTTGTATAAAATTGAATAAGCTGTTGATTTAAAAGTCAAAAATAGTTATCCAATTTTATGTGTTTAAAACTAATTATTAGTTAAGTAAACAAATACGTCTGGATTTTGTAATTTCTGCTTTGTCATTTATAAGTAAGTTGGCGTGAAAAACCTCAAGTATGTTGCGAAACGTAAACAGACTTAAAGCCTTTACTAATGCCAATGACTAAGGACAGATGACAGCTTTCTCCTGTGGTCGCCGCTATGCGAATGCCAGTTAGCTTTAATTGCGCCGACCTACTTAGCAGATAAAAAGGCTCAAGCCTTTTTGTGAGTCTAAAGAATCTTAAGCCAATCAATATACAAACATATTTTTGCAACAAGCAACTTGTGTTCATTTATTTCTGGCATTTTAGCTAGAATACACATGTATTATCCAGCAGACAGTCCTACTTTTTTACACCCTCAAGCTTCTATTATTTTTAACAAATATATTATAAAGTTTCTGTCTCAATAGTTATTTATACTGTAAAAATTTAGTATTGATTCAACAGCAACCATAGGTTTAGTATCAAGTTCGTATAATTTCACTTAAGTAAGATATCAAAAATTCAGTCTAAATGAATTATCCCTACGACAAGCGTGGTTTTTTAAGTCATACATATCTGGTCTTCTTTGTCAAGATATAAATCCTAGCTGTAGCCCTTTCAAGGTGGTAAAATTTGGAACGAAGATTAATGATTTCAACCTTCAAAAAGCCCAAAATCTGAGCGGATAACTTAGGGTAATAGCACTGAAACAAGGTATTTTCTTTGAACACCTTGAAAGGGCTATAGGAATCCGATTTGATTTTTGAAAAAATCTAAGTATATGTAGGGAAACCCGCCCACACGACTGGCTCCCCTACGTGTATTTCAAAAATTAACTATGATCCCTGTATCCTATCTGTATGTTACTTAAGCAAGTTGGCGTAAAAATTTTTAATTGGAAGTCTCTTATTTATTAACAAATTCTTTCACCACTGCCATATCATCAGGAGGAATCTGTGTAATTAGGCGAAATGGAAATGCAGGAGTTGAAGCAAACTGAGCATAATCTGGTGTCAGAAAGACAGCGTAGTTTTTGGCTTCTGGAGTCATCTGTGCAGCAAAGGCTAAAACTATAGCTTTAACGTACTTGCGAACATCTGCTGCTTTTTCACCCACAACTTCACCGCCACTAATCGGTGTATTTAGTTGTCCTACCTGATCCAAAGTAGTACTAGGGTCTTTTATACTTAGATGAGTACCCCCAACTATACCAACGAGCCATTTTGGGGATGGGATTTTGTCAAATCCCACAATCTGTTCAGTTAAAGCTGGGGCCGTTTTATCGGCGGAACCTGCTAATACTAGGGTAGGAACTTGTATCTTAGTTAACCCAGTTTCGCCAAACATCAGAGAAGTTGTAGGATTGAGAGCGATCGCCTGTTTGATTCTGGGATCTCGTAGTTGATAGCTATTTTCTGGTAGTTCTTGAGCAATACACTGTATATTTTCTCCCAGACTCAAAATAGTCAAGTTCTTTTTGCAGCGTTGTTTCAGATGTTCTAGTTGTAATTCGGCTCCAGCAAGTGCTAAAGCTGTAGCACCACCAAAAGAATAACCAACAACCATCGCTTTATTGGTTGCAAGTTTTCCTTGCAGTGGATTATTAGCTGTTTGGTTGAGCTTTTCTAATTCATCAAGAACAAAACTAATATCTTGAGGGCGATACAAAAACTCTTGAGGTTTCATAACTCTGGTTTTGCCTTGTAATGCTAAGTTAATATTTTCCCCATTACTACCGGGATGTTCTAAAGCTGCGACTACATAACCGTGGGATGCTAAATGTTCTGCTAGGTAACGCAAGTCCGTGCGGCCTGACGCAAAGCCGTGAGAAAAAACAATTATGGGTTTGTCGGGAGTTGCAGCAGTTGACCAGTAAATATCAACTGGAATTTTACGGTCGCGCTTTTGGTCATTCAGGCTTAAGTTGAGTATTTTTACTTCAGAGTTTCCTGGTTGGCTGGGATCAAAAGTGAAAGGAATTTGCGGTGTTTTGGGGTCGATTTGGGGAGCGATGGTTAGCATAAATTGCTGCGTGCGCCAAAAAGCTGTATTCAAATTCCCTGCAACTATAAAAGCCTGGGGCAAATCAATTTCTAAGCGTCTACTAGGATAAGCGGCGATAAAACTTAGTATAGAAAGACCCTGCGGTGCAGTAGAGCCTAATACCAATCCTGCTCTTAGTGCTTGAACTCCCGCTTTGTCCTTTCGGGCTAAGGCTGTAGCGAAGTCACTGAGAATACTTGTGCCAATCTGGGTATTAGCTAACTTATCAATGGTGACAACATTCATCGGTATATTCATGCCCAATGCCCCCAACAAGAAGCGGCGTTGTTGTTCAGGTAATCCTTTAGCAAAAGGCTGTAAACTCTCAGGTAATTCCCCAGTTTTTGCAGCCTTTTGCAACTCAGCCAGGGAAATGGATTCTGTAAATAAACCTAAACGCACAACAACGGTATCAGCCGCAATTGCCGAAGTATTTGCCCCGAACTGTGTAAGGGCGATTCCTACGGCAAGGGTTTTACCCAACGCACCCAAAAAACCTGCAACTGTCTTAAGACCTTCCCAACTTCTTACCATAAATATTTATACCAAGTGTTACTTACGGGAATATAACGGATATTTGTGTATTTGACTACCCCATTGATTGGCTAGAGATAAAAGCAGCTTGAAATTGATAGCGATCGCCCCGTCCTATACCATTTCTATTTGCTCATCAAAAGCATAATAAAATCAACAAATTGTAGAATTAATTACAGCAAAAAAATTGAGCATAAATCAGTGTTAATAGCCACAAAAGCCTGGTTGTTTCTCAGCTAGGTTTAATACTGTAAAGAAGCTTTAAAACACAGCAAGCGATCGCATATACAATCTGCATTTTTTTTACAAAAAAAATAATCGCCTGCTTAATGTTTTGTCCTTGCCATTAGAAGGTGTTGTAGGTAGATAGTCTTACTACTGTAGCTTGACTATCATTACTCATCAAATTCTACCGACCGCATCAACAAATTTTATTGGCTTTATGCATCGCAGACTCCGCTATTTTTTAATTTTACTATTCTCTGTGATTATTACTACAGTTTGGTGGCCTGTTAATGATTCTGATTGTAATCCCAAGGCTTTTTTAGCATCAAAAACTACGAAATTCCAGGTACATGCGACTAAGGTTATTATTCAGCCGTGGCGTGGTCGTCATCATATATATGGAATCTTTATGATTCCTGATGAATACAAACAAGCCGAGTTTTTTGTATTAACAGTTGAAGGTGCTGGTAATTACTGTTCAAAACAATTTGGTTATCAAAAAAGCTTTAATGATATCTTTGCTGAACCAGGAACTTATCTGGTAAGAAAATTTATTAGAACTCGAATCGCTCTCCGGCTTATTTTCCAAGGTTTGTACTTTGAGATCAATAATAATAAGAATTGGACGTTGACTTTCCCCGAACTAAAAGCTAGTCAACACAATTCATAATTCATCAGTCAGCTTGGTGGCTAAAGCAAAGACATCGGTGACTCATTCCTAAGCCATTTTTTATTCAGTGAGGTATATTTATGTAGAAAATATAACCTCCTAATCCCCTTCTCTGAGTGGTAATAACTAGAGGAAGCTAACATTCACTTGTTAAAGAATGTGGTATTCCCAAAAAAGTAAAAAGCAAAATTACGTTCTTCTTCAATACGAATGTCTAAATAATTATTTAGACATTCTCAACATAAAAATTTTGAAATTATATATAATATAATTATCAACTTATATGAAAGAAAGCTTTAATTGTGTATACAATTAAACTCAAGACAAAAGTTTGTAACCTTTGTAACAATTGTCAAAAGTAAAGATAATCAAAAATTAACGCATCCTCACAGCAGTGCCTGTGGCAGTAATCAGCAAAAGAACTCCTGACTGGTCAAGATTGATTGTGCCAGTATCAATTTCAATCCCGATTACTGCATTCGCTCCTAAACGTTGCGCTCGCTGTTCTAATTCTTCTAGTGCCTTGCGTTGACCCTGCTCAAATAGACGCTCATAGCTGGCAGTACGTCCACCAATAATATCCCGAATACCAGCTAAAAAGTCCCGCAAGAAATTGCTGCCGTAGACTACTTCTGCTGTCACAATACCTAAATATGACTCAATCACGGCTCCTTGAATCACATCAGTTGTAGTTATTATCATAAATTAGTCTCCTAGATGGCATATTAGGTTGAGATTTGATATTTATTATCAAAATATATGTAGAAGAATAGTGTGTGTTGATACAGGCTCATCAACATCTTCTTACACAATTGTAGATTCCGATCGCAGATGCGCTCTCATTTATAGTATTGTCATAACTAAAGGCTAGGATTTGAAGGGGCATTTCGCTTGTTAATTTTATCTTACCGTGTAATGACCAAAATTAGGATGTAAACGTCTGGAAGGCAGTTTCCTAAAAGGTATTATCAATGATTAAAATGTGAGAAAAATTGAATATAGGGTCAACGAATTATTAAATCAAATAACAAACAGGAATCAATGTTAAAGAAAGCCTCTCATAGTGGAGTATTATCTCTCTGGGATTAAGTTAGATACATATAGTTTTTAGAGATGACACGTATATATACTGATCCCAAGCGTGTTCTTTTTTATTTTACCGATTTATATGTAAAGTAACTTCATCTGAACTTGACATCTTACACTTGATTATTCAGTAAAAATTCTGTGGTGTAATGCTGATTGTAAAGGAAAGATGAGATGAACTATTCACATCTTAATCAATACGAAGAAATACAGTTTTCAAAAGTCCAGATTTTTGTTTTAATGTACAAGAAAAAAGTCCTCTAAAATTTCAGGAAATTTACTGTGTACAAGCCAACATCATTTGTGTTTAGCCTAGTGTTACTAGGATGTTTTGCCTTCACTATACCTTCAGTGGCTCAGGCTCAGGTATTAGTGGCGCAAGCTAAAAACCCACAATTAAAGCAACTACTAGAAGAGGGACGGAGATTAGTGGATAGTGGCGATTATGGTGGTGCGATCGCAGTTTATCAGCAAGCAGCTAGTCTAGATCCCAAAAATGCTAAAATTCATTCAGGTATTGGCTACTTATACGCTCAACAGGGAAATTACCAGGCAGCACTAACATCTTATCGTCGGGCGATCGCCATCAACCCTAACAATAGTGATTTTTACTACGCTGTGGGCTACATCAAAGCCAATTTGGGAGACACACCTGGGGCAAAGGAAGGCTACCGTCGAGCCATACAGCTGAACCGTAACAACGTTAACGCCTACTTAGGATTGGCTGTTACCCAATCGCGGATGGGAGACTATAGTGCTGCTACCTGGGCATACGAACAAGCAATCGACTTGGATAAGAACAATGCCCAAACTTATGAGTTGATGGGTTCAATGTATAAACAACGACGACAAGCCAAACAAGCCAACAGCTCGCTTCAAAAAGCCCGCGACTTGTACAAGCGGCGCAATGACTCAGCAGGAGTAGACAGAGTAGAAGCCATGCTGCGACAGTTAGGAGGATGAGGTTAATCTAACTTGCGTCCCGTTAATTCCACAAAAATATCTTCCAGGTTAGAGGGACGCACCATCATTCCGGTTTTATCGGGCTGTTCATTCAAGTAGATATTCGCGGATTCTAAAGATGGGAAAAACAAATATTCCCAACTACGCGCACTATCATTCCCCACTTCAGACAAACCCAATTGCTTCATCACCAAACCTTCACCGTGAACAGAACGGAGCTGTTGTAAAGTTCCCAAAGAAATCAGCCTACCGCCATCCATAATACCGATGCGTCCTGGCTTAGTAGAGCCAAAAGCATCGCACAAAAATTCGACCTCATCCATATAATGGGTCGTCAGTAGCATCGTCATCCCTTGTTTATTTAAATCTCGAATAATTTCCCAGAGTCGTCGCCTGGTTTGGGGGTCTAGTCCGACGGTTGGTTCATCCAAAAACAAAATTTGCGGTTGATGCAATAAAGCTCTCGCAATCTGCAACCGTCGTTTCATCCCCCCAGACAGGGTTTTTACCAAATCATCACGTTTTTCTGCTAGCTCAACATACTCTAGCCATTGATTAATCAGTTTTTGTCGCTGCGGGTTGCTAATGTGATGTAGTCTCCCATGCAGTTCCATATTTTCCCAAACGCTTAAATCGTTATCCACACTGATTTGCTGCAAGACTACACCAATACTTTGTTTTGCTAGCATTGCTTGGCTCGTTACATCATATCCACCGACTTCTATCCGTCCTTGGGACGGTTTCGTAAGTGTAGTCAGCATCCGAATTGTGGTTGATTTACCCGCACCGTTCGGGCCAAGTAGAGCAAATATCTCCCCCGCTTCAATTTTGAATGACAGGTCATTAACTACAGGTACATTGTTATAAAACTTGTAGACGTTTTCTAGAAAGACAGCAGCAGTCATGGTCGCTTTGTTCCAATTAAAAATTTAAAATCACTTCAGTAAAGCAGGTTTTGCAATGATTCATATTACGCCGTTCTACTTAGTTTGAAAGATATTTTGTACCATTTTTTTGTCTGTGTTTGCCGCAGCCCTATCCAATTCTGCAATTTCACTGACATTTAATTGCCAACCTAACGCACCAATATTCTCCCTCGCCTGTTCCACGCTCTTTGCTCCAGGGATGGGAATGGTTCCTTTACAGATGCACCAATTAATTGCTACCTGTGACATGGTTTTGTTTCTGAACTGTGCTACCTCTTGCAAACATAGCAAAAGTGATTTGCCCGCAGAAGCCACTCCGTGTCTACCCATTCCTGCTAATATCTGTCTAAATAACAAACCGCGGATGCCTTTGGGCAAAGGGCCTTGCTCAGAATATTTTCCTGTAAGTAGTCCTAAAGCTAGAGGGCTGTAGGCAATCAGTTTAATTCCCAATTCATCACAAAGGTCTTTAAGCCCCAATTGGGTGACAGGATATGTAGACAACAAAGAGTACTGAACTTGTAGAGTAGTAATAGGAATACCTCGTTCAGCAAACTTTTTCTGCACTTGTTTGAGCCGTTTAGGCCCATAATTCGATAATCCCACTCCCTTGACTAGTCCTTGCTCATACAAATCGGCAAGACCATCTAACAGCCCTCCTTCTTGCCAAGGAGCATAATTTGCTGTTGACCAGTGCATTTGTACCAAATCGACGTTTTTTCCTAGGCGTTGGGCAGATGACTTGCAAGCCCTTACCATTGAGTTGCGTGTCCATCTCCACGGGTAAGCAGCAAGTTTAGTCGCAATACAAATATTTTCTTTGTTTGAACCTACATATTCTCGGTTGAATCGTCCCAGAAGTAACTCACTTCGACCATTCAGTCTCCCAGTTCCGTAAGAATCACCCGTATCAAATAAAGTCACACCGTTGTTTATGCAAAGGTTAAACACCGCTTGCAACTGGTCATCCATACTTTCGTCATATCCCCAAAGCAGTTGGTTGCCCCAGGCCCAAGTCCCGCAGCCCATACTTGGAAGGGAGAGTTTTTGGAGAGTCTGCATCTTTGCTCTCTGTAGATTGCCTTATTAATTATCAGGTATATGGCAGGTATTAATGCGCGAGTAGTATCGCAGGCAAATGAAGAGAACCTTCTAGCACTCGTGCATCGTTAACTATTTTGGTTTAAAAGGTTACAAAAATTGGGGACATTCTCCAAAGTAGTCTCGCTACTTTAATTATTGGGCAAACAAAGCCCAAGCACATATATTTTTAGTCGGTTACTAAAAGAGCGATTAGCACCAACCATTAGGATATTGTCGAATTTGCAAGAAGCCAAGCTTTCTGAGTCCAGGCATTATTTAATAACCCAACCTCTGGCACTTTGAATTCAAACGAATGAGGTGGTGATTGTAGTAATAAGGAGGAACCTTTATCATGAGCCTCAACTAAGTTAACTATCCAGGGAAGAAAGTCTAAAATTTCTTTTGGTAGTACAGTTAACTCGAAATCCCACACTAAATTAAGACCTCGGCAGACTTGTCCTTTTCTGAATGTCGCCACTCTCCCAGCACTCTTATTTATAGCCAGTCGAAGAATGAATGGGCGGAAGGGGACAAATTCATCAGGTGCTGTATAAGCATATACATTTACATAGTTCAGTCTTTCCCTACGATCCATCCAAGATGCGATCGGTGAATTACTACTATAAGATGTACCAGTTATGCTCACCGGCATATTCATAGTAGCAGCAAAGTTACAGTAGAACTTATGCCTTAGTTCGCTAACAATATGTTTAGCTTCTGGGTTCATGGTTGCTACACCTGTAAAAAAAACGATACCTACGGTAAGCTATGCGTTAGCATAACTTCATAAAAGAAATTTATAATCAATTGCAGAAACTTCTCTTACGCTAGTCAATCAAAGCAAAAAAGGCAGACGCTTTATCTGCCCTCAAGACCTTAGAGTTAAACTCTTACTTTTAGACCTTAATAGCGACGAGAGGAACCTCCATCAGTTTTGGGTTTAGCTTTATTAACTTTTAAGCTCCGACCCATCCACTCAGCATTATCAAGGGCTTCAATTGCTGCTGTTTCTTGTGCGTCTGATTCCATTTCTACAAAGCCGAAACCTCTCATTCGACCTGTTTCTCGGTCGATAGGCAATTGAACATTTTTTACCGTTCCGTATTCTGCAAAGACGTGCCGGAGGTCATCTTCTTTAACCTCGTAAGATAGATTACCGACGTAAATTGACATATAATGTCTCCAGAATCAGAGGGTGTAGAGATTTAGATGCGGAGAGGTCTGTAATACAAGTATATATAAAAACAAACTACACAGCCGAATTTAATCTTCTATGCATACTTTATCATAAATTGAAAACTTATGTTCATAAGTAACATTATACTTATCTGTTGAGTTAAATATTCCGACAGTTGACGAAATTCTTTTAAAATCAACCTACCAGCGATCGCACGAAATTTGAGGTAACAAAAAAATTCAATTACTGACTGATTTCTCTTCCAATAATACTAGAACTTTTTAAATTTTATTGGCTCAATATTTCGAGAGAGGGTAATTAAATAAAACCAGTGCGATCGCTTGTAACGTAAAATTAGTTTTCATCCGGCTTTTGCTCACACCTTGACACCCATGTATTGCGACTACCTCATCCAAATCCTGACTGCCCGTGTATATGATGTTGCCCAGGAAACACCACTGGAGTATGCGCCAAATCTTTCTGCGCGGCTAAATAATCAACTCCTTTTGAAACGTGAGGATATGCAGTCAGTATTTTCCTTTAAACTGCGGGGTGCTTATAACAAGATGGTGCAACTACCACCAGATATATTGGCGAAGGGTGTAATTGCCGCATCTGCGGGGAACCACGCTCAAGGAGTTGCCCTTGCAGCCAATCGCTTGGGAACCAAAGCGATTATCGTCATGCCAATAACCACACCCCAAGTCAAGGTAGATGCGGTGAGAATGAGGGGCGGGGCGGTTGTGTTACATGGAAACACTTACGACGATGCTTATAGCTATGCCCGTGAATTAGAAGTAGAAAAAGGTTTGACCTTTATTCATCCCTTTGACGATCCCCATGTAATTGCTGGACAGGGAACCATCGGCATGGAAATTTTACGACAATATCAGCAACCCATCCATGCAATTTTTGTCGCCATTGGAGGGGGCGGATTGATTTCTGGGATTGGGGCTTATGTGAAACGATTGCGTCCTGAAATCAAAATTATTGGCGTTGAACCTGTAGACGCTGATGCTATGTCTCAATCGCTGAAAGCTGGACATCGGGTGCGCTTATCCCAAGTGGGGTTATTTGCTGATGGCGTGGCGGTGCGGGAAGTAGGTGAAGAAACCTTCCGTTTGTGTCAGCAGTATGTAGATGAAATTATTTTGGTGGGTACAGACGATACTTGTGCTGCGATTAAAGACGTGTTTGAGGATACGCGATCTATTTTAGAACCAGCTGGTGCATTGGCGATCGCAGCGGCCAAAGCATACGCTGAACGAGAACAAATCGAGGGACAAACCTTAATTGCCGTAGCTTGCGGTGCAAACATGAATTTCGATCGCCTCCGCTTTGTGGCAGAACGGGCAGAGTTAGGCGAACGTCGCGAAGCCATCTTTGCAGTTACAATTCCTGAACAACGGGGAAGTATTCGCCAGTTTTGTGAATGTATTGGCAACCGGAATCTTACTGAATTTAATTATCGCATTGCTGATGAACAAACAGCCCATATTTTTGTCGGTGTGCAAATTCAAAACCGTGCTGATGCTGTCAAGATGGTAGAAACCTTTGAAGCTAATGGATTTGAAACCCTTGATTTAACAGACGACGAACTGACGAAATTACATCTGCGGCACATGGTGGGTGGGCATTCTCCCCTAGCTCACAATGAATTACTCTACCGTTTTGAGTTTCCCGAACGTCCTGGCGCATTGATGAAATTTGTGACTTCCATGAGTCCCGATTGGAATATTAGTCTTTTTCACTACCGCAACAACGGCGCAGACTACGGACGAATTGTTGTTGGTATCCAGGTTCCCCCCCACGAGATGGGAGAGTGGCAAGCTTTTCTCGATAACCTGGGCTATCGTTATTGGGATGAAAACAAGAATCCAGCATATAAGCTGTTTTTGGGATAGGGTGATGTTTACTCATTCCTATGCCATTATCAGCGATCGCAACTTGAATTTTGAATTTTGTTAGCGCAGCGTAAAGCCTTCTCTTCTCCTATCGGAGACACTTTGTGAACGAGAGGCTTCGCCAACACTTAGAGCGAGTCCGGCGTTCGCTTTTAGCGTCTCGTAGAGAGCGTCATTTTGAATTTTGAATCCCCACTCTCTATGGCGCTTTCGGCTGTTGCTCAAATGCCTTACTAGGCGGAATTTCCTCAAGAGGAATCAGCGCTTCAATTACCGACTTGACAATTGGTGCGGCGACAGTAGAACCATAAGCACTTTCTCCTTTTGGCTCATCTACCAGTGCAAACACTACATAGCGAGGAGATTCCACTGGTAAAATAGCCACGAAACTGGTCATTCTAGCACCCTTGATGTAGCCGCCATTAGGACTAGCTTTTTGGGCAGTACCAGTTTTACCAGCAATGCGATATCCGGGAATTTGTGCCGCCTTACCACTGCCTTCATTAACAACAGTTTCCATCATTTCCACAACCTTTTGAGTTGTTGCAGTTGAAAAAATTTGGCGGGGGATGGGATGAGTGGGTGAATCATGCATCTGCCCCTTGCTATCAATCAGCCCTCGAACTACATGGGGTGTTACCAACTTACCGCCATTGGCTAAAGCGCCGTGCATTTGTACTAGCTGTAACGGGGTCATAGAAAAGCCTTGCCCAAAGGAAGTAGTAGCTGGTTCAATTGGCGAAGCGATAAATTCTTCTTGACTTTTGAGGCGACCGCCAACTTCAAAAGGTAAATCTGTATCAACTTTTTGTCCTAGCCCCAAGCGTTCTAGCCAGTTGTAGTAGATTGAAGGCTTTAAGCGTTGGATAATTTGCACCATGCCAATATTGCTGGAATATTGTAAAATCTGAGCGATGCTGATTCGCCCATTACCATTATTCATCGCATTTTTGATGGTGTAATTAGCTACCCGAATAGAACCGGAGTCATTAAACATATCATCTGGTTTAATAATGCCATTTTCCAGAGCGATCGCCACATTCAAAGGCTTAAAAGTCGATCCCGGTTCATAAAGATCCGCTACCGTCCAGTTTTTAAATAGTGAAATATTAGCTTTAGAGTATTCATTAGGGTTATAGGTAGGTTGAGAAACGAGGGCGAGTAAGGAACCATCCAACGCATCCATCACAATTACTGCCCCCCGTTTAGCGTCAAACTTATCCATCTGTTGTTTGAGCGCAAGGCTAGCAATCCGTTGCAGACGGCTATCAATAGTGAGTTGCAGCCGCAAATCATCAAAGTGCAGAAAACCTTCAGGCGCACGATCGGGCATCACAGACCCATTACCAGAGCGACTGAGCCGCACCGTTTGCACAGGACGTTCTAAAAACTTCTCTTGAGAATATTCCACACCTGCTTGACCACGACGGTCAACATTCACATAACCCACCACATCAGAAACTAAATCGTCTGGCGGATAAAATCGGGAGTATTTTTGAATTAACTCCAAGCCATTTAAGCGCAAAGAAGTCACGCGATCGATAATTTCTTCCGGTAAGGCTGGGGCAAGGATAATTCCGCTTCTTTTGCTTTGAAAAGTTTTCACTAATTCAGCTGTATCTTTTGCCAATATTGGGGCAAGTTGCTCTGCCATCTCTTCATTAGACTTATCAAATAACTTGGGATGAGCGTACAAAGTATATACAGGACGGTCAATTGCCAACAGATTACTATTGCGATCTACCACCGGACGACGGGGCATAAAAGGTCGCAAATTCACCATTTGCTGGTTTCGTGCTTGCTCTGTTAACTTTTGCCCCTTGACAATTTGCAGGTTATACAAGTTGATCCCCAACCCTAACCCTGCTGTCATTAATGCGCCCCATACTATAAACAGTCGAGACTTGGTATCAGATGTTTGTTCTTGGATATTAGAGGCAAGTGTCTCCAACAACCCTCGTTTAGAACCTTTCTGTCGTTTTTGGAATGCCGGATTCCGAAACTTTCTGAATTTTGTTTTACTTGGTGACTTCTGCATTGGGTTTGTCCTTTGTCATTTGTCATTTGTCCTCGTACCTCTACTCTTAAGCAAACTAGCAAGAGTGTCTCTGTTAGGAGAAGTTCTGAGCGTTGGCTTTTGGCGCACCTTACGGGAGAACAACCTAAAGACTTCTCTGTTTGTCTGAAACTTAATGAGCAATCAATAATCACTAATGACCAATGACTAATGACCCTTAACCTTAATATCCCAGTGGCGAGAGCGTTTGCTGTTGCGTTTCAGAATTTGACGTTGTGTTAGACGATGCTGGCTTAGGACTATGAGATGCTGGAGGCAAGAAAATCATCCCTTGAGGAGTTGGTAACACCAGCCCTGCTGTTGGTTGTTCTGCTTCCTTAGCCATTTTATTTGTCAGCGTGGCGTTGGTTGTCGTTAGCAGGCGCTCATGACGTTGGAGGTTTTGCAGTCTGCGATATGACTTACTCCAAAGCTCTTGGGAATATACTGTCCATCCATAAACAGCAAGTGTCGATGCTACTAAAAAAAACGCCAAAACTGTTGAATAACGATGAAAAGTATACAAGCGCAATAACCATAAAGGTGCTGCTCCCGAATTAGGCATGGTGGGAAGGCGAAGAAAATCTCCCCCTGAACTCTTTTGAGTCGCACTGGACTGCTGATTTAGATTTGGCACTTGTTGTCTACCCAACTCTTTCAACGATTTGGGCATAACTACCTTATTTGTGGAAGAAGCCGCTAAATTTTTCGAGGAATGCTGTTGTCTTTGAGAGGATATGGGTGTAGCTTGGGTAGCTGGTGTAGAAGCGCTCCGTGCTGCTAACTCCATAGGCTTAGAGCGTCGCCTACCTAAAGAGAAAATAGAATCTCGCCGGAACCAATTACCCCTTGTAGAAACAGCAGATTTACGAGCAACTACCATAATTTTTTTTAGATGGGAAATACTGTACTTTAGATTGATTTTCTTGATTGGATGTTTTTGCTGAGTTGAAATTACCTTCTGTGCAACAAGCACACATAACAGACTACACCCTTTTAAGTATTCTGATAGGTAGCTGTACCAATGTTTGCAATCAGTGATTAGAAACTGGACAGCTTGCCCTTTAGGTATCGCACCTAAAGGATGGCAACGCGGGGCAGCAAGGTGCAATACTCCGTGAAAAAAATAAAATTTTTTGCTATGATAACTCGGTTTGCTAAAAAATTTGGTAATTTCCCTTTTGCTCTTGAGTTAAGAGAAACTAATCAGATGGCTGTATGATACGTAATCCGAAAAAGAATACCCCAAAAGATTGTTTTTTTGAGTATGTAATCTCACAGCACTAAAAAAAAGCAATAAATACGGTATCGTATTCAACAGGCGAAAAATTGTTCTAGCCACAATTGGTGAAAGAGGAGTTATGAAAACAAAAGTCTTTGGTTTGGCATTAATCTTAAGTCTAGCTACAATTCTCGGAGCCTGTGAAGGCGGTGGTGGTGCTGGTGGTGGTACTAGTACTCCAGCTGCTACAGGTGAACCAACTGATGCACCTCCTGCTGGAGCTAAACCTCCTGTTACTACACCTGCTACTCCCGCAGCTACTCCTAAATAAGGCATTTTAAGCTTAAGTTTAAATCATGCCCAAAACAGTTTAGTAACAACGCTCGTCACCATATAGGTTGAATTAATTAGGTTCATCTAAAAACCTGTATCTCCCTGTTGGTGGATCAGAGCCTAGAGTTTGCTCAAATATCAGCCATTAGCTAAGTAGGGCAGCAAGTAAAGGACACTGGTAATGAGGATTACCCCCTCAACCAAGTGTCCGCCTGAAATTCTCGCCTGACCGAACCTTATTCCGAGTAAAAGGGAGTTTAGTTCCGTAAATCTAAGCCAGATTTAGCATTTAGAATGGCTTAGACTCCTGAGTTTTGAGAGGACATAAATAATTATTGCGATCGCTGGCAATTGCTCAAGAGCATTCCCCGTAGTCTATTCTCTATTAAGAGAGGACTGGTCATGTCCCTTGATATTGCCAGATTTTTATTGGGAACATAGATTGGGCATGGGGAAAACAGATTTTCATGCTGCGTTGTGAACGCAGTTCAAGAGATGGGGAGAGTTAAAGCAAGAAAAACGGTAAAATTTCTGGGTCTAGTTGCGATCGTTGCAAGTTTTTTTGTGTTGAATGGCTATTGGGGATCGTCAGTAGTCATAGCATTACCCCCACCAGAGGATATACCAGAAGAAATATTACGGACACAGATTATCATAGAAGCGCGATCGCCAATTGATGGAAGATTCCTAACAGCTGCCGAATATATTCAATTACAAGCGCAGCTACAAAAAGTCCCACCACCAAAACTAGACCCCAAAATTCGGGAACAGATTTTCTTGCTTCGTCTACGTAAAACATTATTTCAGTTTTTCCCGTTTTTAAATTTTTGATAAATTAATAATTACTCAAGGTTGAAAAGTCAAGATATTTCCTCAATTCCCTATTCCCAATGCCCCATACCCAAAATCCCATTCTGAGGTACGATAACGGTGGCGACAAAATTGCAAATAAATGTAAAGAATATATATAGATATTAAAAAAGTAGATTTAGTCAATCACGTTATTTTACGTAGGTAGCTTCATGTCCATGACCACGATCGCCCCTGAACAGGTTAACAGCATCGTTTGGAATCAGCACAACGACCCCTTTGAAATACTAGGTTCTCATCTCATACAACAAGACGGCAAAACTGTCTGGGCTGTGCGGGCCTACCTACCAAATGCAAGTGCAGTATGGGTCGTTCTTCCTGAACAACGCAAAGAATACCCAATGCAAGCAGTGCATCATCCCCACTTTTTTGAATGCACCATTGAAACCGCAGAACTGGCAAACTACCAGTTACGGATTAAGGAAGGGGAAAATGAGCGTGTAACTTATGACCCTTACGCCTTCCGCTCTCCCAACTTGACAGACTTTGATTTGCATTTGTTTAGTGAAGGGAACCATCACCGAATATACGAAAAATTGGGAGCGCACCCCACGGAAATAGGCGGTGTTAAAGGCGTTTATTTTGCAGTTTGGGCACCCAACGCCCGTAATGTTTCATTGCTCGGAGATTTCAACCTCTGGGATGGGCGGAAACACCAAATGCGTAAAGGCCCCACTGGAATTTGGGAGTTGTTTATTCCTGAAATCGGTGTGGGAGAGCATTACAAATATGAAATCAAAAATTTTGAAGGACACATTTACGAAAAATCCGATCCCTACGGTTTCCAGCAGGAAGCCCGCCCGAAGACAGCATCTATTGTCACTGACTTAGATGCTTATACTTGGGATGATGAAGACTGGATGGCAAAGCGGCGGCGCACCGAACCACTTACCCAGCCTGTCTCAGTTTATGAAGTGCATTTAGGCTCTTGGTTACACGCTTCCAGTGCCGAACCTGCTAAACTGCCAAATGGTGAAACTGAACCGGTAGTTGTTGTTTCTGAACTTAAGCCGGGCGCACGTTTCCTTACCTATCGGGAACTAGCCGAGCGACTTATTCCATACATCAAAGAATTGGGATACACCCATATAGAAATACTTCCCATTGCGGAGCATCCCTTTGATGGTTCTTGGGGTTATCAAGTAACTGGGTACTATGCCCCCACCTCCCGTTTTGGCAGCCCCGAAGATTTCATGTATTTTGTTGACAAATGTCACCAAAACGATCTAGGGATAATTGTAGATTGGGTTCCTGGCCACTTCCCCAAAGATGGACATGGTTTAGCTTTCTTTGATGGTAGCCACCTCTACGAACACGCTGACCCCCGCAAAGGCGAACACAAAGGATGGGGTACTTTGGTGTTCAACTACGGTCGCCATGAAGTCTGTAATTTCTTAGCAGCAAATGCCCTCTTTTGGTTTGACAAGTATCATATTGACGGGATTCGTGTCGATGCTGTTGCCTCGATGCTCTATAACGACTATTGCCGCGAACCAGGAGAATGGCTGCCAAATCAGTATGGTGGCAGAGAAAACCTAGAAGCAGCAGATTTTCTGCGTCAGGTAAATCACACTATCTTTAGCTATTTCCCTGGCATTCTCTCAATTGCTGAAGAATCTACTTCTTGGCCAATGGTATCTTGGCCCACCTACACAGGCGGATTAGGCTTTAACTTGAAGTGGGATATGGGGTGGATGCACGATATGCTGGATTATTTCAGCATGGATCCCTGGTTCCGTCAGTTCCACCAAAACAATATCACTTTTAGTATGTGGTACAACCACAGTGAAAACTTCATGCTGGCCCTGTCTCACGATGAAGTGGTGCATGGCAAGAAGAATATCATCGGTAAAATGCCGGGGGATACATGGCAGAAGTTAGCTAATGTGCGTTGTTTATTTAGCTATATGTTTGCTCACCCAGGCAAGAAAACCATGTTTATGAGTATGGAGTTTGGGCAGTGGAGTGAGTGGAATGCTTGGGCAGATTTGGAGTGGCATTTATTGCAGCATGAAGCTCACCAACAGTTAAAAACGTTTTTCCGGGAATTGAACCATCTCTACCGTTCTGAACCAGTTTTGTACACTCAGGATTTTGCTGAACCTGGGTTTGAGTGGATTGACTGTAGCGATAATCGCCATAGTGTAGTTTCTTTCATGCGTCGTGACAAGGATTCTGATGATTTTGCGATCGTGGTTTGCAATTTTACACCGCAACCCCATTCTCATTACCGCATCGGTGTACCACAAAAGGGATTTTATACTGAGTTGTTCAATAGTGATGCGCGTCAGTATGGTGGCAGCAATATGGGCAATTTAGGTGGTAAGTGGACGGATGATTGGTCTTTGCACAGTCGTCCCTATTCGCTGGATTTGTGTTTGCCACCTTTGGGAGTGTTGATTCTCAAGTTGGATAAGAAGAAGACTGCTGAGGTAATTGGATAATATTTGTTGGCTGGGCGATGCCCAGCCAACAAATATTTTATAGAGTAGTGAATAATGACCACATAATTAATCGCACCCGATTAATCAATTGAACGGATGCGATTAATTATGTCTGCTCAATGCTATGGGTTTTTACTTAGTGTTGTTGTTTTAATGCTGTAGAAACGCAAGGGTTATTTGGCTGGGTTCCAGGTGCCGTGGAAGCTGTGGGGAATGACGGTAGGTAATCCTAGTTTGCAAACTGGTTCGGCATCCAAGCGATCGCTATCAAATACCCAAACTTCGCTACGATGAGAATTACCATCGTAGACGACGGTTAGCAACCAACCTTGTTCGGGGTTTTGGGTATCTTGGGCGTGGATGGGTTCTGAGGGATAATGGTTTTCTCCAAAGTCTGCTTCAGTTAGGGTTTCGGTCTTGTGGTCGAAACGAGCGATCGCATTTAATATTTCTTGGCTAATATCTGTTCCTGAACGGAATTTTGACATATATGTGTACCGCGAAGCTTGCCCTACATGTTGCTGTGGTACAGTCGGAAACTCACAATGTTCGTTTAATAGTTGCTGAATTGATGTAACTTTGCCAGTTTGAGGATGGAGATGAACTTGTGTTAGTGTACTTTTCGCTGGTGTGTGAGTCTTACCTGTTGCTACTTCCTTAAGATATTGGTTAGTTTGAAAATCTTCATAACGGGCAACATCCACAATTACTGAACCACTAGCATCTACATAACCATTAGAAAAATGCCATTGAAACCAAGGTTCGGTTTCTCCACGACTCACCACAGATAAAGTTTCCCGATCGATAACTAAAATCTGAGTTCCTAATTGAGGTTGCCACTTTAGAGAATCACTGTAGTTATTTATTCCTATTAGCAGGGCTAAAACACTTAACCTTACTGGCGGAATGAAAAATACAATATACTGTCCTGCTAAAACAAAATCATGCACCAATGGTACACCATCTAGCTGGTATGCCGCTTGTTGGATAATCCGCCCAGTGGAATCACTTTTGTAAATATTCAGCGTCGCATTTTGTCCAGGGCTGATGCCAAAGTTAAAAATCTCCCCTGTTTGCTTATCACGCTTACAATGCGCGGAATAGTTTAATCCTTTTGTTAATCCTCCTAAGTCATCTTCACCCAAAGTTTCTAAAGTTTCTAAATCGAGGGCGTGGGGTTTACCAGCTTCCCACAGTGCCAAAAGTTTATCTGGAAGTGCTAGTACTGAGGTGTTGGCAGTATTCTTGAGGGGCTTTTGCCATTGATTCCAAATTAGCCCTGGTGCAGTCATCCCATAATTGCCGTAGAGTAGTTTACCTGCTGCGGTTTCTTCTTGATAGCCAGAGGTTTGCACGTAGCGATAAACTCCGGTTGCAACTGCATCGGTAAAATTTATAGCCAGAATTGCCCCATCTCCATCAAACCAGTGTCCCATGCGTTGGCGTAGCCCGCCGTTGGCATCGCCACCGCGTTCTAGTCGTGCGGGGCCATTGCGGTAAAGAGTGCCACGCAAACCATCTGGAATTTTACCAGAGATAATTGGTAGTTGCGTAGAGGGAAATTCTTTTGCTGGTTCTGCATTAGCACCTGCCCATGCTTTTGTTGTTGACTTTTGATTAATGGTATGCATATCAAGTGTTGTTTGATAAATTATCGATGTACATACCTGCATTCTTACATTTTCATTTATTACTCGTTAACTGAGCTAGCTCATAGTAGCCAAGAGGAATAATCACTAAAGTGAAGTCAATCAATATTCCAAGTGGTTGAAAAAACTATGGTTAGCCAACAAACAATAGATATCGTCAAATCTACAGCACCTATTTTAAAAAAGAACGGTCAGCAAATCACAACTCGGATGTATGAAATTATGTTTCAAAACCATCCAGAGGTTAGAGAACAATTTAGGATGGCGGCTCAAGCAGATGGTTCTCAGCCTGCGAGATTAGCTACAGCAGTTTATAGCTATGCTAACCAAATTGATAATTTACCTGCTTTAAAGTCGATGGTTGAAAAGATTGCCCATCGTCATGTGCAGACTCATGTTACACCAGAGCAATATCCTGTTGTCGGAGAAAGTTTACTGCAAGCGATGAAAGATGTTTTGGGAGAAGCTGCTACAGAAGAAGTGATGGCGGCTTGGAGTGAAGCTTATCAGGCATTGTCTGAAGTGTTCATTCACAGAGAAGATGAGATATATATAGGTGAAGAGAAAAAACCACAGCTTTTGCATTCATAACAACAAAAGTTATAGCGGTTCTCAGTTGAGTGAGGTACAAGAACCCCACCCCCAACCCCCTCCCCGCAAGCGAGGAGGGGACTATGATGTACCTCATGTGATTAGTAAATGCTATAGTACAGCATTTCGTTAATTTGTAGGAAATTAAATTTGGCAATACCCTACAATGCTAATGCATCGGCTTACATTGTTAATGCATCGGCTTGTATTGTTAATGCATTGGCTTACATTATTAATGCATCGGCTTACATTGTTAATGTGTCAGCTTGCATTGTTGATGCATCGGCTTGCATTAAAAAAGAAACCGAGGAGGTGCTGTTTTAAAAAGTGGAAACTCTTCTAAATAAAGTTCCGTTGCTTCTTGCAAATTAACAATAGCTTCTTCTATCGTCTCTCCTTGGCTGGCGGTTCCTACCTCTGGACATTCAGCTACATAAACATCATCTTCCCAGTGCAGAATTGCTGTAAAGGTTCGAGTTTTGTATCTTTAGCCTGTTGTGATGAACTGATGGTGCGTTTATCTGGCTATCTTTCCATTTTTCTATTGTTGCTTAATCACCTGGAACCAACAACATCCGCGCCTCAATCGCTTCCCAGGTTTGGGGTGACACTCGCACTGCTGCTTGTTTGCACTGGATGATGAGATGATTGCCGTAGAGATAATTGCCGAATGCTTCCGCTTCTGGCTCAGATAAATCGATCATTTCTAGGGTGAGATTGAAAGCATTAAGTAAGGTTTTTTGCAGGTGTTTAGCAAATGCCAGACGCACTTCCCTTGGCTGTTTATCATCAGGAATTCTAGCTTTAAGTGCTTCTAGTCGGGCAATCAGCACAGTAAAGTTAAGGTTATTGAAGATTTCTGATTTTTTTAGTTCATCAGTATATTTGATGGCGTTGGCGATGGCGTTGGCGTTGGCGTTGGCGTTGGCGTTGGCGTTGGCGTTGGCGTTGGCGTTGGCGTTGGCGTTGGCGTTGGCGTTGGCGTTGGCGTAGGCGTTGGCGTAGGCGTTGGCGTAGGCGTAGGCGTTGGCGATGGCGTTGGCGATGGCGTTGGCGATGGCGTTGGCGTAGGCGTTGGCGTTGGCGTTGGCGTTGGCGTAGGCGTAGGCGTTGGCGTTGGCGTTGGCGATGGCGTTGGCGTTGGCGATGGCGTAGGCGTTGGCGATGGCGATCGCAACTGCACGTTTACCCACAGGTTTAAAATCCCCTGGCGAGCCAACTGTTACCTGTTCTGCCCAGTTTAATAAAACTTGTAACTTCGGGGTGTTAATATACTTTTGCGTTTCCTTTTCCATTAGCAACAGCAAATCATCTGCACCACCGCGCATTAACCCAGCTACCAACAAAAATACCTCTTTCCAGCGCTTATCTATTAGATGTTCAGTAACTAACTTATCAACTTGGCGATGGTCATCAATATATTGTGCTGTTAAATATTCCTGTAGCGTTAAGTGAGAGAACGAAAAGACATCCTCGGCTCGTTCTACCAAGATTCCTTGTTGAATTGCGATCGCATTCAGTACTGATTCCCCATCTAAATGTTGAGGTGCATTCAGATTACTCGCTAAAAATGTTTTAATTTGCTGAACAATATCACGCTGTGAAAAGAATAGTCTGTCAGACTCAAAACCTGTATAAGCAATCTCTGATAGTAAAATCTCTTCTAATTCTGTATGCAGTCCTTGATAAATCTCATCTCTGAGAATTCGCTTTTCTGATGCCCATTCTTCTAGCAATATCCGCAGTGCCTTCCGGTAAAGAACACTGCGATTATCTGGAAAACTTTGGGAACGGTCATAAACTAAACACAGAAATGTCAGCAATAAAGGTGTGTGCGCCAATTCTTTTGCAGCTTCATGTTCTGGTTTTTGCAGTAACTCCCAGCATTTCTCGCCTGTCTTCGCTTGTTTGTCTGCTTCACAATGAAACCAGTTATAAATAAATTGCTGAATTTGGGTATCATCAAAGTCTGCCATTGAGACATCGCTAAAGCGGCGAAAATTGCTGCGATAAGCCGCCGTGCGACAGGACGCAATAAAACGATTTCGATCGTACTTGTCAACAAAATTTTGAATTTGACTAATTGCCTCAGTCAAGTTTTTTGTTGGTACTTCATCCAAACCATGCAGCAAAATTAGTAACTTCCCATCTTCTAAAGCTTTGGCTGTAAATTTATCTGGTGATGGAAAGCCGCAAGTACGAAACTCCTCAACAATAAACGTTTCAATATTGATGTTGCTGGATGCAAACCTTTTCAATTCAATAAAAACTGGAATGCAAGCGTGTTTAAACCCTCCTTTTTTACCTTTGAGCGCTTCTAGTCCCATCTTCCGCACAAATGTAGACTTTCCTGCACCAGGGCCACCCAGCACCATCAGATATTGCTTATCGTTAGCAACTTTTATTCCTGCTTGTTTTTTACCATCATTAGATTGAAAACTTCGGCTTTTAGCTTGGCGATAGACTTCTTCTAAATTCTCAATAGATTCAAAACTACGGATAGCATCATCACCTAAAAACTGAACTGCTGTATAGATCGATTCCAAGTTTATAGGTTCACGCATTCCTAATACTTTGAGAATGCCATGCCGTTCTTTATAGTTCTGGACATATTGTTTTGATGCAGCAAAAATTATCTCCCTAGTGTTTTCGTCTAGGCTTTTACCAAATATTCCTAGAAGTTTACCGCTACCTCCCCAAAGGATTTGGAAAATCGGAACTGCTAAACCGCTAACGGCTTGTGCGGCTAAAGATTCCATTCCTGTCATAAGATTATTCAGTGAGTATGTTTAAAAATTAAAGCAAAGTTGTATTATCCAACTCTAAGCTCTATTATGACAACTACACCAAGCTTCAATTCCTGGGTTATCTGTCACCAACCAAATCCGCAAGCAAACTTGCGTTTATTTTGCTTCCCCTACGCTGGTGGTAGCGCGGCAGTTTTTCGCACTTGGCCTAATAATCTACCGAGTAATGTCGAAGTCTGTGCTGTGGAATATCCAGGACGGGGAAGACAGATTCAGTCAGCACCTTTGACACGATTAGAACCTCTTGTGGAAGCGATCGCTCCAGTTTTGTTACCATACTTAGACAAACCATTCGCCTTCTTTGGTCACAGTATGGGCGGATTAGTTAGCTTTGAGTTGACTCGTCTACTTCGCTCTCAGTATAGTCTTGCTCCCTTTCACCTCTTCATCTCTGCTCGTCGCGCCCCGCAATTGCCACCCATAAAACCACCCCTGCACATCCTATCAGACGCTGATTTGCAAGACGAGCTACGCAGTCTTAATGGTACACCGAAAGCAGTGCTAGAAAACCCGGAACTTATGCAGATGTTCCTCCCCGTTTTGCGGGCAGATTTTGCAGTTCTAGAAACTTATATTTATACTCCAAAACAACCACTGGAGTGTCCTATTACTGCTTTTGGTGGTTTGCAAGACCAAGACGTTAGTCATGAAGCTTTGCAAGCATGGCAAGAACAGACTATCGCGGCTTTCTCATTACATGAGTTCGACGGCGACCACTTTTTTATCCATTCCCACCAAGAATTATTATTTAAACTTATATATCGAGAATTGCAGATGTGTAAGCGTAGCTAGTAGTAATCATTAGAGAAAAAGGAGTTAGGAGTCAGAATATATCATTTTTCTGACTCTCTGAACTTCTGATGTCCAATATTTCTACTTTTTATTTTTGGGTAGCGATCGCTAACTTAGCCCCTTTAACTTTACGAACCCGATCCATCACCGCTACTACCCGCCCATAATCAACTTTCTCATCAGCATTAATAATCACTAATACTTCTGGGTTAGAACCAACTAAAGCGCGTATTTGCTCTGTCAAATCATCAACTGCAATTGGTTTACGGTTCAGACTTATCTGTTCTTTTTCATCTACCGTAATAGTAACTTTAGTGGGAACTTGCTGTTGTTTCGCTGTGCTAGCCTTCGGTAAATTTACTGGCAAACCTTCTGAGCGCGTTAAAAACAGAGTTGACATGATGAAAAATGTCAAAATTGCAAAAATCACATCAATCATCGGCACGATGTTGATCTGTAGTGGAAGTTCTGGTTCATCTGGTAGACGCATAAGTTTTTTCTCCTCGTTCATAACGACGACGGTAAAGTAATTCTAGCTGTCCCCCATACTCTTGAATTAATGCAATTTGCCTCTGGTACAATCCCCGGAAAGTATTGGCAAACAAGAGTGTAAAAATTGCAACAACCAATCCTGATGCAGTTGATACCAAAGCTTCACTAATCCCAGATGTAACACCAGTTGTTTTTGTACCTCCCACATCACCAAGGTTTAGGGAGGCAAAGGAGGCAATCAATCCTAACACAGTGCCGAGAAGACCCAACAAGGGCGCAAGACCAATTATTGTCTCAAAAATGTTTTGGAAGCGCTTAAGTACAGGTATTTCAGCCTGGGCTTCGCTTTCTAATGCCAAACGAAATTCTTCTGGCTTTGGTTCTTCTAATTCTAAAGCTGCAAGAAAAATCCTTGCCAGTGGCAAATCTGCGTTTTTCTGAAGTTTATCCATTGCACCAACAAGATTATCGAGTCGGTAGAGATTCAAAACATCCCGCACCACGCGGCTTTGACGCTGATTGATCCTTACCCAAAATCTAACACGCTCAATCATCAATGCTACTGCCAATACCGAAAACACCAACAGGGGCCACATGACCACACCACCTGCTGCAAACAAATTATGAATTCCCATGTAGTGCCTCTATAACATCATCTACAATACAAAATCAGACTACCAGAATCTAGATTGAAGCTGAAACTTTTTCTCAATAAACTATAAAATATAATGATAATTTTTTAAATATACTTGTCATAATTTATAGTTAATCCTTTATTCAGGTTACATAAATTAATTTAATCAAAATAAAAATTAATTTTGTTAAAAACCATGGTATTGAGGATATCTTTACTAATTTGGGGTTCCGTCAGGCGATCGCAAGTAATTTTAATTGTTGACTTGATATTTATAACCTTACATTCTAAGATAACTAAATTAGTGAGAATAGGTAGCAATAGCTATGAGCTTTTCTGGCATTACTGTCGAGCAACGTTCCAAAGAAGTTGAGGCTCTCAAGTCTTTTCTGACTTACAGTCTGATAGGTTCACTGGCCCTGCATATCGGCGTACTGTCTTCAGGCATAGGTAATTATTTGACGAGAGTCCCCACAGGAGAAGATGAACCAATAGAGTTAGCGATCGTTGATTCTCCCACTGCGGAACCAGAAAAATCAGTTGAAAAAATTCCAGAAGAACCCAAAAAAGAACCTAAAGTTATTCAAAAACAGTCTATAGAAACTCCAGCAATACAAAAACCAGTACAAGAATTTATTGAAAGATCAACAATTCAGCCAGTTGAACAACAACCACAACAAACTACTCGAAATCCACAACCAGTTCAACAACCAAAACAAACTACTCAAAATCCACAGCCAGTTCAACAACCACAACAAACTATTCAAAATCCACAGCCAGCTAACAGGGAAATTGCGCCCAAGCCAGCAGTCCCTGTGACAACTGTTGCTCCTCAAGGTGGTGGTGGGGGTGGCGGCTCTGGTGTTGGTTTAGGTTCAGGTAGTGGTATTGCTGTAGGTACAAGCAGTGGTACTGGCACTGGTGGAGGAACTGGGACTGTTACTGGCGGCGGCATTGGTAGTGGAATTGGCAGTGGCACTGGCAGTGGAATTGGCAGTGGCACTGGCAGTGGAATTGGCAGTGGCACTGGTAATGGAATTGGCAATCAAACAGAAAAACGTCCGCCAGTAGCAACAGCGCCAATAGCGCCAACACCTCCAAAAATTAATACTTCAGGTAATGGTAATGGTCGTGCAGCGTGCCGTGAATGTAATGCCAAGTATCCAGAAGCAGCAAGACGGGGAGGAGTTGAAGGTAGAGTAGAAGTAGCTGTCGATACTGACGCACAAGGCAATGTGACTAATGTGCGGATTGCTCGTTCTAGTGGAAACCGCGACTTAGATGAAGAAACCGCCAGACAAGCGCGTGAGTGGAAATTAAAACCCGCAGAAGGAGGCAGACAAGGAGTCTCGATCGCCACTGAATTTGCCATAAAGGGTTCGCGGCGATCGCGCCAAGTTCAAGAACGGCAAACACAAAGACAAGCACAAGAGAGAACCCAGCAGACAACGGCTGCAAACTCCACAGAAGAAGCTCCAAGACGTAGGCGAAGAGAATTGGCACCTTCATCTAATGAAGCTACAGCTAAAAAACCAGCCGAAGCTAGAGCCATAAAACCAGCAATATCTGGGTTTAGTAGACGTTTAGAACCTCAAAGAGGAGAAAATACTCCTACAAGCCCATCTAGCACAACTCGCACTCAAGGAAGCGCTAGAGAGTCTTTACGCCGCATCCGGCGCGAGCAAACGGCTACCGATTCATCACCAAAGCCACAACCAACTACAAATCAGCGGCGGCGAAGAGATAACAACACTAGCCAGAACAAGTTACGGGACTCTTTGCGCCGTTTACGCCAACAACCTCAATCGCAACCTGCGGCTCCATCAACTGCTCCTAGTCAGCAGTAGAGCGAGAAAACTTACTGGAATCATACTTTGATTAGCGATCGCACACCGCTTCCTGTTTTTAGGAGGCGGTTGTTTTTTAGGCAGAAATCATGGCTTTCTTAAGCTTACCCTTCTACCATTAACTGATTTGAATAAAACTTCTACATAAACACACACTGATGCACTTTGATTTGCTTGAATAGCTATATTGATAGGACATTGATTCGACGGCAATTCACAATCCCGATTATGGCAAGTAAATTCATTGATGTTAGGGAATACACTGTCAGGGCGCACAAAAGACAGATTCATACTCGTGTTTTCCAGTTTGTCTGTAAAGAGTGTAACGATCTGACAAAACGCGAGACGTTCGGGCCTCGTCCCTTATATTGTGAGAGATGTCGCCCTCCCCAAGCGCCGAAGAAATCCCAGCCAACATCTCAGAAAGCAAAACCCAGAGCAATGTCTTACAAAAGTGATATCGATTTAAATTTATAAAAGCCTTATGACTCAAAATGGACAACTAGAACCACCTCCGGGCAATTTTCTATCACCATTGTTGGAATTACGAGACTATTATGCTCGCCTCACAGAAGAGTATGAACGCCTCTTTGTGCAGGCGCGATCGCAACTCGATCATGTAGAAGCGTTGTTGTCTAACTGGTCTTATTCTGATAGCAATAAGCAGATATCAAGACTGACGGCGGCTGATGAAATCTCAAATGTTTCCCAAGAAGGCTCTCTGCGGTTTTTATCACCTCTTGATGACATCCACGAAGTCAACTTGGAAGAGTCTCTACAGTCAGAAGTCACATTAGATCGGGCTGAGATCGATAATTCCTTTTCTGCTGCTGTTGATACAAAAGAGAAAAAACTTCCAAGTACATCGTCAGATGCAAAGATTGCGCTAGAGAACAACGATAGTTCAACCAAGGTGGCGGAAATTCCCATGCTACCCCAGTATAATCACGCGATCTCCCGAATGGAAGCCATCAAACAGCTATTGCAAGAGCAGATAGGTACTGTCTGTCATATCGATTTTATCGTGCGATCGCTTTATGGAGAGTTAGATGCCAATCTATTCAAAGTAGTTAAAGGTAGAGTTCAATCTTCCCTTACCCAAGGTAGAGAAAGGAATTATTGGGTAACTATTCCCGATGAGCCAGGTTGTTATACTTTGGATTTAAGTTTGGTAGCCCCAAGTAATCGCAATGGTGCTTCTAGGAGTATCAAAAACAAAAATAAGAAGCCTTTCGTACCCCCGACAAAAACAGTACCGATGCTCAAAGCTTTTGAGGGTCAATTCTTAATTGATGCTCTCACCTCTCTGTTACGACAAAATCCAGGTAAAGTTTTCAGCGTTGCTGAAGTCATCGCCGGAATTTATGGAGAACTAGATTCTCAGGAAATTAGAGAGATCAAAAATAAGGTGCTGAATGAACTATCTAGAGGCTATCGGACAGGTCGATTTTCTAGGGTTCCTAACCAAATTGGCTTCTATACTTTGGACTCAAATCTGATCTTGAAGGGCAGTTCTCGTTAAATTGGGGATTAGGGATTAGTTCCTAGTCCCAGCCCTTTATTTGCGATAAGCATACCCAATTCCTTGATTTTATGAGGAAGAAAGTTTAAGTCGAAGATTTTCCTTTACAGCCCAAGCCGTATCCGGGTAATCGCTAAATACGCCATCAACACCTAAATTGAAAAATAGTCTTCATTGCGGAAAGTCCAGACATGAACCAGCAAACCAGCCAGTTATTGATTCGCCATCAATTATTTTGGTGGTTTGACGGTGAGCAAATTCTGCATGGCTTGCAACATCAGTAGTTTCAGAAATCTCATTTTCGTGATGAGCAATTAAAACACCGTCTTTGGTGGAAACTAAATCAGGTTCAGGGTAACTGAAACTTTTGGGTTCAAAACCCCCAATACATGGGGGTTGATCGCATCAGGCTACGGGAATTATTTTACACAATTCACTAAACAGTCTCATTCAATTTATGATAATTTTTTTGAAAGGGTTTTTGTGCGCGGTGAGAACTGGCTTTGGAAAATGTAGAAATATCTACTTAAAATCCGGTGTTATTTAATCTTTGAAATAAATCTCGCATACTTGTTAAACTGTTATCCAGAGCATAGAATAGCCAGCACTCAAAGAATAGACGACTATTCAATACTGGATAATCGTTTTTTGGCAGGCTTTTCAGGATATCTTTGACAATTTTGGTAAATGAATTTATAATCACAATTAAACTAATATAGTTTAAGCCTTCGCCCAAAATACCATATTTTGGGCTATTTTTATCGAAGTTCTCTTAACATTCAACACTTCTGGTTTTGTTGACTAATTTAAGCTTTTGAGACTTAGTGTAACTAACAATGTAAAGTTTTGTATCAGCATTCAACATTTCTGCCAGAAGACATAAAGGATTTTTTAAATCTAGACCTGACTAATCCCAAAAAGAAACGAAAGTAAGAATAATCTAGATTTCGTCAGATTAATTACGCGATCGCACTTCCTAACCCTTTAGAGATTCATTTCAGGAAACTTTGAGCAAGAACATTTAACAGCCCAAAATAAAAAGCGAATCCTAGACACAGAAAACCTAGCATCATTATTCTTCCCTGTGGATAGCCAATTGAATAATCGCAGTATTTTATGAGTGATTTAGCAAGGGAACTGAAGAAGGATAGCCATTCTCGAATTTTCATATTGCCTAAATAACTAATTTCCCCCTTTATACTTCACTGGGGATTATACCTAGAGTTATTACAAAAGTTTGTCTTTGCTCTTTGTATAATTTTTCGCTATTTTCTAGTGTTTTGGATTAACGAGAATAATTGCTTTAGTTTCGACCAACACAGTTCTATAGGGGATAAATCAGGAGAATTAAGGGGGCAAAAACTAGATTTTTGCAACGACTGACTCGATTACCACTGTAATACACTCAGTGTGATTAACCCGGAGGTTATCCGTGATATCATGTCAGCTTAAGGACTTATCATGAAGACCGCAGTTCTTGCTGGGGGCAGGGGGAAACAGGGTTTTCCGATTTTTGCACAGATATGGGAATCATAACTAATTAACCGGACATGATACGATCGCGATAAATTTTAGCAAATGCCACTCGAACTGCAAAACCTCACAGGCGGTTACACTACAGTCCCAATTATTCAAGACATTAATCTCACACTGCAAACAGGAGAATGGTTAAGTTTAGTTGGTGCTAATGGTTCAGGTAAATCTACTTTACTCAAATTGCTGAGTCGTATTCTCTTCCCACAGCAGGGAACAGTCCTACTTGATGGTAAAGCAATTCATTCTCAACCCCCAAATTTGGTTGCACAGAAGCTGGCATTATTACCGCAACAACAAACGGTTCCTGTGGGCTTAACAGTGCGACAATTAGTAAGTTTAGGACGCACACCACATCAATCTTGGTGGCAGTGGGAATTAAACGCCCAAGATTGGGTTAAAGTTGAAGCTGCAATTAAAAAGACGCAACTAGAAAAATTGAGCGATCGCTTAGTTGAAGAACTTTCCGGTGGCGAAAGACAGCGTGCTTTTTTAGCTTTAGCACTGGCGCAAGAACCAAAAGTTTTACTATTAGATGAACCTACAACTTTTTTAGATATTAACTATCAACTACAACTATTAGAACTACTGAAAAGTCTGAATCAATACCAGGAATTAACTATTGTTACCGTTCTACACGAACTGAACCTAGCGGCACGATATAGTTCTCGCATTGCTTTATTAAAACAAGGTCATCTTTGGGAAGTTGGTAAACCTGAAGAAGTTCTGACACCAAGTGCGATCGCCCAAGTATTTGGCGTGGAATCCGTGATTATTCAAACACCTGTTGGTTTACAAGTTTGTGCAATTTCTGCTGTGTCAGCATAACTCAATAACAAATATTAATAATGGTGTTTTTTAAGCAACATTATGATTTTAATGCTTCTACTATTTGAGCAAAAGTAACTTCTATATGTGTATACAATTCTTGCTCATCTAATACGCCTTTAAATGCTTCATACCTTTCTGGAGTAACGATTATTCTAACTGGTTGCCCCAATCCTCTTAGTTTTTGAGGATAAACATCAAGATCATCACCCCATTGATAATCTAAGCTTCTAAAGTCAACAACTAATCCACTGATTTGATGTGGAAAATTTAGCTCACAAAACTCATTAATCCTCCATTTAATAAAAAGTGCATCATCACTGCCAGCCGAGCCATATAAGTACTTACCACTAAATACAATTAAACCTGCTAATTTTTTCGTTTTGGGTATTTCCCATATATAATACTTACACTCTAATTTACTTGTATTACAGCAGTTTTTTATCAAACCCACCACAAAAATAAATCCTAAAACAAAGTCCAATATTGGTTTTAGTACTTTTAACTGTGGCACGTTTGATTAAAATTCGCTGTAAGAGTAACCTCTGTTAACTTTGGAGAGTATTTATTGGGCTTTGATTGTGACATATCATATCTTGACTAAAGTTGTTTATATTTACACGTACAAATGCTAGCCAATCAGTTTTTGCCTCACTATACATTGATCTAAACACCTGTATAGCCCATCCTTTTACAGAATAATGGGCTATCCAAGTGGGAAATATCGAGAAGACTCAACCTCATCCTAAGACTTCGTTTCTTGTGTCTGTGCGTCGATAATTACACTCCAGTCATCATTTGTCACAGCAGCTTCAAGCTGACGCTGACGTTCGGCTATACTCGCATCTATTGTTTCTAACTCTTTAGAGAGGCTTGTGTCAGCCATTGCTTTCCGCAGCTTTAGCTTTTTCTCCTCGTAGGCTTGACGTTCTGCCTGCGACATTACTGCCTTCGTAGCTTCGCCTACTGTACTAGCCCACATTTCGCCATCAGTTGCATTACCAGGTGGTGTGGTTTCGAGTTCTGCTATCCACGCATCTCGCAAATCTTCCATATCTTGACGCTTGGGGAACTTGAATGCTTGCACACGCACAAAAGCACACTTTTGCTGACCATTTTGGCGAAGATGACTATTTAGGGAAAGCAACACATTTCGAGAATAGCCAATGTACTGCACGCGGCGTTCTGCATCTAATACTGCGTAAACACCCGCAATTTTAGCGTTTTGAGCAGATGCACTCCAAGATTCAAGGTCAATGATTTCAGTACCATTGTTTGCCATCTCAAGGGTTATACTCACCTCAGTGGCGCTGTGTTCGTCGTCGGAACTATACAAAAATTCATGTAGCCCACGGTGGTTAATGGGGACATTTTGATGTTCAATGGGCGGGTTGTGCTGAGTTTCCATCGTAGTTAATCTCTGAGTTGTGACAGCAGATTGCAAATATATGCCTTTAGAATATTGAAGCTTAAATCTACTCACATCCCCAAATTATTGCTGACAAAGGGAAAACAACTATTAGACCTTATATGAATCAATTGACACCTAAAAATTGGATATTCATCAAACAGCGCCTTACCCCTTATTTATTTTTACTACCCGCCTTAGTTCTTTTGGGGTTAACAGTCTTTTTACCTGCACTGCAAGCGTTTTACCTCAGCTTTACTAGCTATGAAGATATCGCCCAGCCGCCGCAATGGATAGGTTTCGCCAACTTTTTCAAGCTTTGGAAGGATGCAGTTTTTTGGAAAACCTTGGAAAACACTTTTTTATATCTTGTCGGTGTAGTCCCAATTTTAGTAATTGCCCCCTTAGTGCTGGCAATTTTAGTAAATCAGAAACTGCGGGGGATGAATTGGTTTAGAGCAGCCTACTACACCCCAGTAGTAATTTCAATGGTGGTTGCGGGAATAGCTTGGAAATGGCTGTATGCAGAAAATGGATTACTCAATCAGTTATTAAAAGCTTTGGGGCTTTTTCCAGAAGGTATTCCTTGGTTAACTAGCCCAGCGAAAATTTTTGGTATTGTACCAATTTCTCTAGCTAGCGTCATGGCTGTAACCGTGTGGAAGGGGCTAGGTTACTACATGGTAATTTATTTAGCGGGGTTGCAATCAATTCCTGCTGATGTGTATGAAGCAGCAGCCATTGATGGATCTGATGGTATTAGCAAACACTGGGATATTACCATACCTTTAATGAAGCCATATTTAGCATTAGTAGCAGTGATTTCGGCTATTTCTGCGACCAAAGTTTTTGAAGAAGTATATATTATGACCCAAGGGGGGCCACTCAGCAGTTCTAAAACGATTGTTTATTATCTATATGAGCAAGCTTTTGGTAACTTGGAAATTAGCTATGCTTGTACAATTGGGCTAGTGCTATTTTTGATAATTTTGGGATTATCAATTTTGCGATTAGCTATTAATCAGCAAGGGGACGATAATATCACCATCTGATTGCTGCCCTGGAATGGTTACTATTGGCAAAAAGAAGGCGGGGGGATCTTAACCGAACCGGATTGTCCCCACTCGCTATCTCGAATTATTTTTCCCTATACCCACCAGCGTAGTCAATTACACAAATTGTTCTATATGATTTGTGAGTTCCATAAGCAACGCCAGACACTTTAAAAGCGCCGTTAAAAATATTTTTTCTATGGCCGCGATCGCGCACACCATCATCAATAATTAATTGCATGACGATATCTTGGGCAGTATTTGGCCCATAACTGATATTTTCGCCTGCGGTTGTTTCCCATCTACCATAGCGGTTGATCCGATTAAAGGGGTTGCTACCATCGCTACCATCATGACCTGTAGCACCTTTTGGGCCTTGGTCTTTAACATGGTCTTTTGCTCCTAAGGACATCCCTTTCGAGGCACTCAACGCTCCTACAGGACGTGCAGATTTCAGAAATGCGATCGCTTCATCGACTGCTTTGACTCCTTCTTGAGTTCGCAAATAGGTATTATTAGCAATTTTGACTCGATTCCCCTCAAAGCGTTTCCTATAGTTTTCTATAATCGGAAGGTATGACTTGGGATTTGTTCGTACCTTATTTGTTTCAACAATTACCTGTTGTTCTAATGGTGAAAGATAACTCGCTTTTGCTAATAAAATTGGACTGGTTGGTTCAACTACTGCTGGATTGGAGTTTGCTACAGATGGGCTAGATTGAAACAGTTGATTTGAGCAACCCAATATCAGGGTAACTGGCAAAAGCACCCAAAATTTAATGCGACGCATCCATTACCTCACAATTTTTCTATGGATTAATTTAGTGAATTAAAAGAAATAAGAATTTTCAACGCACAGATAAGTCCGTACACGCTTCTTTATTCAGAATTCAAGAAGCGAGACACCAGAACTTTAATCAGTCCCGTAAGAAGAATGGAAATGAGTTGATTAAGAGTATAGATAAAGCTGCGATTGCCTTTGTTCCTAGAGAGTTACAAATCTATCACTTGATACCTGTTGTAACCTTGATAACACTAAAACGTAAAGAACAACTGAAATCTTCATTTTCTAATGCCTGGTTTCAAATTTACACTTTGAGAAACCAACGTTGTCGATACATCAGAACACCAACAACCCACCATAACAATACGGTGACTATGGCAAATAACAGAGAACCATTCAGAACTCCCGCCCAAGATGCGAAAAAGTTCTGGTAAATCCAATTGTAGGTACTGGGAGCGTCTTTAGCTGTGCCGATAGTGGTTTTCACTAAGATTTTAATCAACAAAACCGATGGAACGAAAAGTGCGATCGCATTTAAGCCCATAATTTCAAAAGGTTTACTCCAGCGACGATTTAGCCGGACTTCGATAAGTTCATAACAAGCTGCTAGTAAAAGTAACGCCCAACCGCTAGTAAAGACGACATAAGAACTTGTCCACAGCTTTTTGTTGATGGGAAATGTCCACCCCCACACCCAACCGATAATTAAACAACCAACTCCAAATAATCCTAACCCAATGCTTGTGCGTGATTGTACAGGTTGGCTGCGTATCCATTGACCAGTAAAGTAGCCAGCGAGGACGCTTACTATCGCCGGAATAGTACTGAATAGTCCCTCTGGATCTCCCATAAAGTTGAAACCATCACCTTTATATAGATGTGCTTTGGGAATAATTATCCGGTCAATATAAGCACCAAAATTACCTTCTCGTGTCAAAACTCCCGCGCCATAATCGGGTACTGGTAGATACATCATCGTTAACCAGTAACCGATGAGTATTACTGCTGCAAGTATCCATTGACCTTTGCGCGGAAGGTTGAGAACTATCAAGGAAGCCAACAGATAGGTAATGCTGATGCGTTGTAACACTCCCATAATGCGGATGCTACTCAAATCAAAAGTCCAAACACCTTGATTCCAAAAGCCATTTAGTAGTAATCCCAAGGCAAAGAGAATAGCGGCGCGGCGTAATATCCGCCAGTAAACAACTGAAGTGGGTTTATTACCTTCGGTGTACTTTGACAGCGAGAAAGTCATTGCTACACCAACAATGAAGAGAAAGAAGGGAAATACTAAGTCAGTTGGTGTGCAACCGTGCCAATCGGCGTGGGCTAAGGGAGGATATACATCATCTGCAACTCCCGCCATATTGACGAGAATCATAGCAGCGATCGTAATGCCGCGAAAAACATCCAGTGAAGTCAGGCGCATAAGGGGAATTTTTTCTTTGATGAGTATCTAAGCTACCCCGCCTGATGCAGGTAATCAAGCAAAATTTATATACTCGGATACAAGGTAAAATTTTGTTAAATAATTACCACCAGTTGTTATGCCAATCAAAGTTGGAGATACCGCTCCTAATTTCACTCTACCTGCTCAAAATGGCTCAACAGTTAGCCTTCAAGATTTTCGCGGCACAAAGGCTGTTGTCCTATATTTTTATCCCAAGGATGACACACCCGGATGTACGGCTGAATCCTGCGCCTTCCGCGATCAGTATGAAGTGTTTAAAAGCGCTGGCGCTGAAGTTGTCGGTGTGAGTGCTGACTCCAGCGAATCTCACCAAAAATTTGCTGCAAAATATAATCTACCTTTTACCTTATTAACTGACAAAGGCGACCAAGTACGGAAGCTATATGGTGCAACAGCAGCCTTTGGCTTATTCCCTGGTCGCGTTACTTATGTCATTAACCAACAAGGAGTTGTGCAATACGTGTTTGATTCAATGTTTAACTTTAAAGGTCATGTTGAAGAAGCACTGAAAACTTTGCAACAGCTTGTGAAGTGAGGGGATTGGGGATTGGGTACTGAGAAATTCTTTACCCAGTCCCTAGTCCCTAGTCCCTAGTCCCTAGTCCCCATTCCCTATTTAGAATGCAACTTTTCCGGCATGACAATATTAGTGTGGCTTGACTTGCTATTCTTGCCGTTAGTATGACCGTTACCATTGCGGGGATGGATCACACCATAACCGCCGTGGTTGCGTTCGTAAATTACATTAATCTCTCCAGTTTCAGAATTGCGGAACATATAAAAGTCATGTCCCACGAGTTGCAGTTGTTCCAGGGCTTCTGCAAGGGTCATCGGTGGCATGGAGAAATATTTGGTGCGGACGACTTCGTTAGGTAGTTCGGGGGTGCGATCGCCAATTAAATCTGGAACTACCGACTCTGCAACAACTACTTCTGTTGGTTGGGCATGAGTTTTGTGATCTTGACGACGTTCTTTGTATTTCCGCAATTGACGGGCAATTTTGTCTGCAACTAAATCAATGCTGGCATATAGGCTTTCACTACTTTCCTCGGCACGGATAATACTACCATTAGCGTAAATAGTTACTTCAGCTGCTTGTCTAGTATTAATTCGAGGATTCCGGGCTACGCTCAGATGCACATCCACTTCATTTGTAATGCTCTGAAAGTGACTAGCTGCTTTTTCAATCTTTTGATGTACATATTCCCGAATTGCATCGGTGATTTCAATATTTTTGCTGTGGATGACAAGCTTCATGTAAACTCTCCCACTGAATATTTGATGTGTGAATTTGCTTTGTATGAAAAGAAATTGCGGTAAGGTCTATTACTCCCGCCAAAACAAATTGTGAACTGTTTCTATCTACTGCTGGTAAGCAATCTCTAAGCTTACTGCATCTGAGCTTTTGCTCATTCTACTCTCGATTTTCCTCCTCATCTCTGCGCTGATATCCAATTGGATTTCCACATAGAACTATTTGGTGAGGAAATTTGAGTAGTTGCTTCGGTAACTGTCTTCTCTATTAAAACAACGCTTACAGAACTTTTGATAGTTGCTCCTTCTGTGTCCGGTTGAGGTTTGCTCACTGTTGATCAACAACAAGAGTATTTGTAGAAGTCTATCTTGTTTATATTTCAAACAAGATTATTAGAGCCATCAGCCAATTTATCATTCTTATTGTCTTGGCATGATGCTTATTGCAGAGAATTCCTCCTAAAACCTATCGAGGTTGTATATTCAAGCTAGCACTTTGTATTTTCTAATGCATATTCCCTTGACTTTCCTTTAAAATCCTTTGCAAAACTTAACATTTATTGACTTCAATCCTGTAAATTACAATATATTTTGTTCCTAATACCAGTTGATTTTTTGCATGATCCGTAGTATAGAACCACACAAAAACCGTTGTTTGCTGTATAACCAAGGATTAATACCTTACTTAGATGCTCATGCATGGCAGCGATCGCTCCTCAATGAGCGCATCCATGACCCCAGTCTAGATGACGTGTTAATTTTGCTAGAACATCCACCCGTTTACACTCTAGGGCAAGGAAGCAACTCAGATTTTCTCAAATTTGATATTGACAAAGGTCAATATGATGTGCATCGAGTTGAACGAGGCGGCGAGGTTACTTACCATTGTCCCGGTCAACTAGTCGGGTATCCGATTTTAAATCTGCAACGTTATCGTAAAGACCTGCATTGGTACTTACGACAACTCGAAGAAGTGATTATTCGCGTATTAGCAGTTTATGGGTTGCAGGGAGAAAGAATTCCAGCTTTTACTGGCGTTTGGTTACAAGGGCAAAAAGTTGCGGCTATTGGGATTAAAGTTAGCCGTTGGATTACCATGCACGGCTTTGCATTAAATGTTTGTCCAGACATGACAGGCTTTGAGCGCATTGTACCCTGCGGTATTTCTGATAAACCTGTAGGTAGTTTAGCCGAATGGATTCCAGATATTACTTGTCAAGAAGTGCGTCTTTATGTAGCACAGTGCTTTGCTGAAGTGTTTGGAGTGGAATTAATCGAATCACAACCTTAAGGATTTTTCCGGTCTGAGTAAATTCAGCTTGTAATTATGTAACAAATACTATAGCAGTCCTATTTAAATTATGAGACACTGATAAGAGTAGCCCATATTTAATAGTATCAAATTAACTATTTAACTGCGGTTGTCAAATCTAAAATCTGATTATTTACAAGTTTTTATACTAAATTTTTACGGCTGTCAAGCACAACTTTGCGCGTGAAATACTCAAATAATTTCCAGGTTTATGCCCCATCATTAACGTCTTTGAGAGAACGTGATTGGACAGCTTTGATAGAACTATTTGATCGAGACGATGGTGATGAAATTGAAGCCGACATCAGCGCTAGTTTGTTTTGGCTGATACCTGAGCCTTGTTGGGAAGACGATCCTTTTGATTTCTTGCGTGAGTACCTTTGAAGAGGGCTGAGTTAGGAAAGTTATTAGTCTATTCGATCGCGCCTGGTAAAACAGATATGTAAAAACGATGGAAATGCGATCGCTTTTTTGATTGCAGCGATGAATTGCATTTAACTGAAAACTGTTGTCCCATTCACTATTGACGGGTATAACGATGTTTCACTCCAATGGGGAAATATTCGGAATCACCCATTGGGGCTAATGTAACTTGTGGTGTTTGGTATTCTACGGGAACATAATTAGCGAACTCGCTATTTAGGCGGAGCAGTTGTGAAAGAATAGAAGATGCGATCGCAAGTCTTTGAGCTTCACTCCCCTCTACTCCTGGCGCTAACTCCACAACCACAGATAAAAATCGATTCTTGTCTGCATCTTCCTTCACCTGCAACACAAATTTACCCGTTACCCATTCTTGAATTATTGGTTGCTCTAATCCCACCGTCACATTTTCTGGATAGATATTTGCGCCAAAGTAGGAAACTGTAAAGTTAGAACGACCAAATACATAAACGAAAGGTAGCTGATGAATACCTCTAGGTGATTGTTGAGTGTCAGAACGCAGATTTTCAAGGGGGTTAAATCCCCATTCTGCTAAAAATTGCAGCATCGCATCATAACTAATTATCCCGCCAGTATCCAATATGTCATAACGCACTAAGGGAATACCGTTATCTCCAGAAAATAACAATCCGCCATCTTGAACTTCAAAAAAGCGAGTGAAGGGATCGTATTGTACTAGCGTGGGTAAACGTGATTCTCCAAATAAAGCTCTAGCTGCATCAGGATTTTGCGCCAAAAAACGGCGAATACAGGTACTTAATGGTGTTTCATTCCCCAAAACTCCTGCATCCGCAGTGCCATAAAGTGATGCAAAATCATAGCAAGGATTTTGTGAACCAACTCTTTCACCAACTAAACTCCGCCATTCTTCACTAAATACTTCTCCTGCCATCACTAATTTAATCTGATATTGCTGCCACTCCACACCACGAGCGATACCAGTATCAATCACATCTTTTAAAAATGGCGGGTATCCCAATAATACAACTTGCTCAAATGCTGAACCTAATTCTTGGACAACTCGCAAGATTTCTTCTTTGTTGTTCCCAGGAGTAATTACGGTGATGAGATAACCTTTGCTAGCAAGATAACGACAGCAATTAGTAGTAAACATCCCACCTACCCAAGTGCCCAAAGCGAAACAAATCACAGCTAGGGTACGTCTGGTATCTGCATAGAAACCATCGTGAAAAATCTGTTCAAAGCGTGTGGTGATTTGGAGTTCATCTGTGAAAAAACGAGGCCAAAATGTCGGTTTACCACTAGAACCTGATGAAGCAGCTATCATGTCGCACGCTTCTAATTGCCCATTCCGGCACAAGTCAGCTAAAGGATAACGCAGTATATAATTTTGTTTAGCGATCGCTGGGAGTTTTTGAAACTCCTCCAAGGTTTGAATAGTCGCGGGATTAATTTCCCTTTCTGCTAAAAAAGCTTTGTAGGCAGGTACATTAGCCGCCACATCATGAAATAAAGTTAAAGCTGCCGAAGTTTGACTGTTGAGATGCCGTTGCAGTATCGTTTCTAGGGGAGTAGACAAAAAATCTTCAAATGCTTTAATGACTTGCTGCTGTCGTGGTTTGCGGTTCATGACGCTTGTTGTTTATCCTGAAATAGAACCAACACCGTTAAAATAATTCGTAATGACGCGCCTACGTTGCTAACGCTGCGCTAACGTAATTCGTAATTCGTAATTCGTAGGATATCCGAAAATGAGGGTATGTGCGTTGTAGTCATTCAATAAAACATTAATTTATCCTTCAGCACCATGCAGCTTTATTGCAGTAAACAACACACAAATAATGGTAGTAGCCGCTTTTGTACCCATTGTGGTGAACCATTACCTCTTGCTGTGGGACAGGTGGTGGATAATCGCTATCAAATTATCCGTCATTTAGGGCAGGGTGGCTTTGGACGCACTTATTTGGCGGAGGATATAAGTAAATCCCATCAAACCTGTGTGCTGAAGGAATTTGCACCCCAAGTCCAAGAACATCAAGATTTACAAAAAGCTAAAGAGCTATTTGAGCGAGAAGCCAATGTTCTGAAAAAACTCCAGCATCCACAGATTCCGCGTTTTCACGCCTCGCTACAAGTGAAGATAGGCACTAAAGATTTTTTCTTTCTAGTGCAAGATTATGTGGATGGTGATAATTACTACCAATTATTAGAACAACGCGAGAGCCAAGGAAAGACTTTCAGTGAAGAAGAAGTAATCACCCTACTGCAACAGATTTTACCTGTATTAGCCTACATCCACTCACAAGATGTAGTTCACCGTGATATCTCTCCTGACAATTTGATTTGGCGGCGTTCTGATAATTTACCCGTGCTGATTGATTTTGGTGGTGTCAAGCAATTGCCAGCTTCTCAAGGTTTTTGGCGGACTAAGTTGGTTGGAAATAATACTTTGCTGGGTAAAAAAGGCTACGCTCCAGAAGAACAGCTACGGCAAGGAAAAGCATTTTTTAGTAGTGATTTATACTCTTTAGCGGTAACAACACTTGTATTGCTTACAGGTCAAGAACCGCAAAAATTATACGACAGCTATCAGGGAATTTGGGGATGGGGAAAACAAATCCGAGTTAGTCCCCAATTGGAAGCGGTGTTAAAAAAGATGCTGGCTTATAAACCGAGCGATCGCTATCAACGAGCCGAGCAAGTCCTCAAAGATTTACCATCGGCAACTGCGACTAAATCACCTGGAAATTATATTACCACCAAGATTAAGACGATGGTAGTTGCTCCGGGAAGACAACGCGCCAGCGCGATTGTGAGTAGATTCCAGAATAGAACGCAAGCAATCGCTAAACCGATATCTTTCCCTATTTGGATTCGCCCTTTTATGATGAGTTTAGGGGGAACAGCTTTAATTGTCTTAACTGGCGCAGGTGCTTGGGGAGTAGTAAATGCAGTCATTCGGGGCGTATCTTCAATCACCATCCCATCAATTTCATTACCACAAATCCCCTACTTTCCAAGCGGTAAACCAGGTAGCGACAAAGGTAAAAATCCTAATCTCAAGGAAATTATCAGTCGTCGCCAAAAGCTAGAAATTACTGAAGGATTTTTTATTCCCTTCGTAGATGATTTATTTTATACAAAAAAGCCGGAATTAAAAGGACGTAGCCTGACATCTAAAACTGAAGATGCTAGTTTACGAGATGAATGGTCTGGTATCGCTGACGATTTATTGAATAAAATAGAACAGGCTAACCTCAGTACAGAAGCTCGTCGGAAATTAGGTAAGTACAGTCAAAAAGATTACGATACATGGAGACAACAAGCGCGATCCGGCCAATTGGGGAACTATACACTTGAGCAACTGAACAAAGACACAAATGAAAAATTTGATCGGTTGTTTCCTGGTCAGGAGCGTGGCAAACTGAATCAAAAGACTTTCGGTCAAATTTGGTATGCGATCGCAGCCGATCGAGTCAGTAAAGTACAATCTGGCAATTAAGGGGATTGGGGACTTGGGACTGGAGAAAAGTTAGTAATAACTAATGACAAATGACAAACGACAAATGACAAAAATATATTGTTCTAAAGGACATGAAAATTCTCCAGGTAGCCGATTTTGTCTCCAGTGTGGTGAAAATTTGTTGGATAAGCCCATGAGTAATAGTATCCAGCCGGGAATAACTTTAGGCGATCGCTATGTGATTGTGCGCCAAATCGGCCAGGGTGGCTTTGGACGCACTTATTTAGCTGAAGATGTCAACCGTTTCCGCGAACTTTGTGTTTTAAAAGAATTTTCTCCCCAAGTTCAAACCGCTTACGTTGTCCAAAAAGCAGAAGAACTGTTTGAGAGAGAAGCAAGTGTTCTCTATAAATTGCAACATCCCCAAATTCCCCGCTTCCGGGAACTGCTTCGGCTGAACTTAGAGGGCAAAGAATATCTATTTTTGGTGCAAGATTATGTAGAAGGGGAAACTTACAATTCTTTATTAAATAACCGGTTACAGCAAGGTTTGCGCTTTACAGAAGCGGAAATACGCCAATTGTTGCAGCAAATTTTGCCAGTGTTAGAATACATCCATTCACTAGGAGTAATTCATCGAGATATTTCTCCAGATAACTTAATGCTTCGCACTGTTGACAAATTGCCAGTGTTAATTGATTTTGGCGGTGTCAAACAAGTAGTAGCAGCCGTTGCTTCCCAATATTACCAACCCGGCGCAGTTGCACCTCCCCCATCACCAACCCTATTAGGTAAGATTGGATTTGCTCCCCCAGAACAGATGCAAACTGGGTTAGTATCTCCCCACAGCGACTTGTACGCCTTGGCGGCAACAATGTTGGTTTTACTGACAGGGAAACAACCACAGGAATTAATTGATACCTATAATCTTACCTGGCAGTGGCGACGAGATGTCAACGTCAGTCCGATTTTGGCGCAGGTATTAGATAAAATGCTCTCTGCTAGACCAAGCGATCGCTATCAATCAGTCCGTCAAGTACTCGAAGCCCTCAACCCACCCCCAGCTAACTTTCCCCCAACTCAATATCCCACCCCACCACAACCCACATCCGCCACTGTCGCCATCTCTCCACCTTCTTCCCCATCCCCCTCATTTTCCTCATCTCCCCCATCCCCTCAGTCCACAAGCTGGTGGACACCAACAAAAACCTTCCTAGTGGCGGCGGCGGTAGTTGGTAGTGTTGGATTAATTTCGTGGGGACTGAATAGCCGCCGCAATAATGTTGTAGAAGTCCCACCTACTCCTACAGCCAGCCCAATTCCAACCAGTAACCAACCAACCGATCCTTTAGCGCAATATTCACCAGCAGAACGACAGCGCAAAGAAAGATTAAGCGATCGCCGTCAACAGTTGGGGATTAACTCTAACTTCTACGTGAACTTGGTAAATCAAGCTTTTTGGGATAGAAACCCCAGTTTACGGGGACGCACTCTCAGCGATGGACCTGAAGATGAGGGTTTACGGGCAGAATGGGATAAAACAGCCTCAGAATTGCTGGAAAAACTCGCGCCATTGAGTTCCAACACCCGCCGACAACTGGGAAGTTATACAAGTGCTGAACGCGATCGCTGGAAAGTGGAAGTCAACAAAATCAATGTTGGTAGTCGTTCTTTGTATGATTTAGGAGACGCAGCTTTTTTAAGTGTATTTCCTGAACAGCGTGGTAAAGATTTTCGAGATCAGCCAATTGGACAAGTTTGGTACGGTTTTGTAAGCGATAAACTTAGTGCGATCCTCAACGGTAGCGCTTTTCAGAAGCTTGTTTTTGATCCGGGCGCAACTGGGAAAACAGTCAACGGTACTCTCCAAGCAGGTGATGGTAAAGTATTTATTGCTGGACTTGCGAAAGATCAATCTTTGGAATTGAAACTACAAGCAAATTCCCAAGTTTTGTTATCAATATATTCACCATCTGGCAAAATCCAACTTTTAGAAGATTCTCCCCAGCGCAGTTTATCAAAAAAATTACCAGAAAAAGGTTTTTACGAGTTTGTCGTGGTTTCCACAGCATCGAAACCAGAAGACTATCGACTCACCATCACGGCGGAAAATCCCACTCCTGCGCCAACACCAACACCAACACCAACTCCCACAGAAACACCAACTCCCACAGAAACACCAACACCAACTTCTACGCCAACTCCCACAGAAACCCCCACACCTGAACCTACACCGACACCTAGTGCTGAGGTGACACCTCAAAGTAATTAAAAATTAAAAATATTACTCATCTACTTCAGAGACTACTTATAAAGTAAATCAAAAGTTAGGGAGTGTTACGGTGAACCAGCGCGTTGGGCGGGTTTCCCGACTTGTTCGCGCAGCTAGGCGTTAGGCGCTTTGATGAAATTTTTGTGACAAATCATCTGAAAATATGCGCTGAACCCACCGTAGGATAATTTGATTTTTTTTTATAAATAACCTTTAATGAATAACTCTCTCAAAGAAACAGACTACTGGCTGCGATCGCTTTTGGCCCCACCCGCAATCTGTTATAAGTGAAAAACTATTTTAGGATAAGTATTTCACGCCAAATAGCATAATTTTTAATTAATCGTTGTTGTACCTTTTAATGACAAGAAATTCTTTGTTAACATTAGTTGCGAAAAAGTTACAATTAGTAATTATTGTTTAACAACTGTCTTAAATCTTTTGGCTATCTGCTTAACTGTCTTAACTGTCTTCTAATTATTAAGTTTTTGATTTAACTATCTACTTAACTGTCTTAACTGTCTTCTAATTATTAAGTTTTTGATTTAACTATTGTTTAATTGCTTTAGTCTACGGATTGCTTTTTTTCTAAAACTATGAAAAGTTATGAAGGCATCATCATAAATCACTAAAAATTCATTTACCAGCATTGGAAATAAGTAATGACTTAAATAGCTTTTTCAAATGCCTTATCTTTAGTTATAGACAACTTCAAATGTTATTTGGATTAACAGCATCTTGTCTTATTGCCTGGATATAAGCCACTACGAGGAAACCAAATGTGGGGACTTAGCCCGGTTGGCGAGAATACTTGTAGAATGCAACGGTGCTTAGATCGGCCACGAAATAAAGACAGCAAAAAGACCCCAGAGGAGGTTACGCGCAGATCATGCAACCCTTTGAACTGCCAGAATTTTACATGCCTTGGCCCGCGCGGCTTAACCCAAATCTAGAAGCGGCACGAGTGCATTCCAAAGCGTGGGCTTACCAAATGGGGATACTTGGCTCACAAGAGGAAGCGGAAAGCTCCCCTATTTGGGACGAGCGGACATTCGATGCCCACGACTACGCCTTGCTTTGTTCCTATACTCATCCAGATGCACCAGGGGCGGAGCTTGACCTAGTGACCGATTGGTATGTTTGGGTGTTCTTCTTTGACGATCACTTCCTTGAAATCTATAAGCGCACCCAAGATATGGTTGGTGCGAAGGAGTATCTTAACCGACTACCAGCATTCATGCCAGTGTACCCCACCGACACCCCCCCAGTTCCCACCAACCCGGTGGAACGTGGTCTAGGCGACCTGTGGTCTCGTACCGCATTTACCAAGTCTGCGGACTGGCGGCGCAGGTTTTCCGAGAGTACCAAGAACCTCCTAGAAGAGTCTTTATGGGAACTCTCCAATATCAGCCAGGATCGGATCGCTAACCCAATCGAATACATTGAGATGCGCCGCAAGGTTGGTGGCGCTCCGTGGTCAGCCGATCTCGTCGAACATGCTGTGTTTGTTGAGATTCCAGCCGAAATCGCCACAACTCGACCGATGCGTGTACTGAAAGACACATTTGCTGATGGAGTGCATCTTCGTAACGACCTGTTCTCCTACCAGAGAGAAGTCGAAGATGAAGGCGAAAATGCCAACTGCGTGTTGGTCTTTGAGCGCTTCCTAAATGTGAGTACGCAGGAGGCAGCCAACCTCACCAATGAACTGCTGACCTCGCGGTTACAGCAGTTTGACAACACCGCCATTACAGAACTGTCGTCCCTTTTTGAAGAATACGGACTAGACCCGGTGGCTCGTGTGAACATTTTGTTATACATCAAAGGACTACAGGATTGGCAGTCAGGCGGTCATGAGTGGCACATGCGATCGAGCCGTTACATGAACAAGGGAGGAGACAATTCTTCAGCATCCACACCACTTCTCGGTGGCCCCACTGGGCTGGGCACATCGGCTGCACGGATTGGATCGTTATACAGCACCTTGGGTTTGGGAAGATTCAAGAACTTCACTCATGTTCCATACCAAGCAGTGGGGCCAGTAACGCTGCCGAAGTTTTACATGCCCTTCACTACAAGTTTGAATTCCCATTTGGATGCCGCGCGGCAGCATTCCAAAGAATGGGCCCGCCAGATGGGGATGCTGGACTCACTACCTGGTATTCCTGAAGCCGTCATCTGGGATGACCACAAGTTCGATGTTGCCGACGTAGCCTTATGCGGTGCGTTGATCCATCCCAATGCATCCGGTGCTGAGTTGAATCTGACGGCGGGCTGGCTTGTCTGGGGAACTTATGCTGACGATTATTTCCCAGCACTCTACGGACACAGCCGCAACATGGCGGGTGCAAAAGTATTTAACGCTCGACTGTTGGCGTTTATGCCTCTTGACTCCAGCCCCATCCCCTTACCGACCAACCCAGTAGAACGTGGCTTGGCCGATCTGTGGTCTCGCACAGCTGGCCCCATGTCCCAAAACGCGCGGGGTCAGTTCCGCCGTGCGATCGCGGATATGACCGAAAGCTGGTTATGGGAACTCGCCAATCAAATCCAAAACCGGATTCCAGACCCGATTGATTATGTTGAGATGCGCCGTAAGACCTTTGGCTCGGATCTGACGATGAGCTTATCTCGACTAGCTCAGGGCGACGAGATCCCGCAGGAAATCTACCGGACGCGATCGATGCGCCAACTGGAAAATTCAGCCGCAGACTTTGCCTGTTTGACCAACGATATCTTCTCTTACCAAAAAGAAATAGAATTCGAGGGCGAACTCAATAACGGCGTGCTGGTAGTTCAGCAATTCCTCAACTGCGATCTGCCGCAGGCTGTCGAGGTGGTTAACAATCTGATGACCTCTCGCGCTCGCCAATTTGAACACATCGTCGCTACCGAACTGCCAGCCCTCTTCGACGATTTCGACTTAGACGCAAGTACCCGCGAGAAACTGTATGGATACGTCGAGAAACTACAGCAGTGGATGTGCGGTGTCCTCAAGTGGCATGTGACGGTAGACCGCTATAAGGAATTTGAATTGCGTAATAGTTCGCCAGAAGGGCGGCTACTCAATGGCCCTACAGGTCTGGGTACTTCGGCTGCGCGGATCAGATCGTTGATCGGTGCAGGGGGTTTAAGTTCAGTCCTCGGTCAAGTCGGGTTGGGTTCTTTTGTCAGTGAATAGAGTTTGGTGGTGTGAATCCAAGATCGGTTTTTTTAGTAACTATAGAATAGAGGGTTAGATTATGACAGAATCTATTGAGTCAAATTTGGATGTTGAGAATGAGCATCCCCGGCTGAGTTTGAGTACATCTGCTGCGCGTAACTTGGCGACTACGACCAAATCTGCACCGCAGATGCAGGGCATTACCTCACGGTGGTTGTTGAAACTGTTACCTTGGGTACAAACCAAAGGTGGTACTTATCGCGTAAACCGTCGGCTAACCTATACCGTAGGTGATGGGCGGTTGAGTTTCTCCAACACCGGAGCCGATGTACAGGTAATACCCCAGGAACTTGGTGAACTGCCATTGCTGCGAGGGTTTGACAACGTTGAAGTATTGAATGCGTTGGCGGGTCGGTTTGTTCAGCAGGAGTTTGCCCCTGGTGACACGATCGTGGAGTTAGGCCAACCAGCCAATCAGCTTTTTCTGATCGCTCATGGCAAGGTGGACAAGATTGGTGTTGGCAAGTATGACGAACAGACCGTGCTGGGTGTGTTGGCTGACGGTGACTATTTTGGTGGTCAGGTGTTGCTAGAGTCCCAGAGCAATTGGGAATTCACAGCCAAAGCAGTTACCCGAACCACGGTATTAGTCCTACCACAACAGGCATTTCGGGAACTTCTCAACCAATCTGAGGCGCTACAAGCTCACGTCGATGGCTTCAGAACTCGCCCAGAAGGACAACAGAACGAGTACGGTGAAGCTTCCATTGAGGTGAGTTCAGGACATATTGGGGAAACTGAATTGCCCGGAACCTTTGTAGATTACGAACTCTCACCCCGCGAATATGAATTGAGCGTTGCCCAAACCGTATTACGAGTGAGTACTCGGGTGGCGGATCTGTACAACGAACCGATGAATCAGACCGAACAACAATTACGGCTGACCATTGAGGCTTTGCGGGAACGTCAAGAACATGAATTGATCAACAACCGTCAATTCGGCTTGTTACACAACGCCGACCTTAAACAGCGCATTTATACCCGCAGTGGCCCACCTACCCCCGACGACCTTGACGAACTGCTGGCCACGGTGTGGAAAGAGCCGGCATTCTTCCTGGCTCACCCTCGCACGATCGCTGCCTTCGGTCGGGAGGCCAACCGCCTCGGTCTCTATCCACAAAGCATCGACCTGGGTGGCAACCGAGTACCTGCTTGGCGGGGCGTGCCCATCTTTCCCTGCAACAAGATTCCCATTAGCAATGCCCGCACTAGTTCCATCCTGTTGCTTCGCACTGGTGTAGAAAAGCAAGGGGTGATTGGCTTACATCAAACTGGTATCCCTGACGAATACCAACCCAGTCTGTCTGTCCGATTCATGGGCATTAGCGAAAAGGCGATTATCTCTTATCTCGTTACCGCTTACTATTCAGCAGCTGTCCTCGTCCCTGATGCACTCGGAATCTTAGAAGACGTACAAATCGGCCTCTAAACATTCATCAGAGGTTAAGGCAAAATGACCTTTGTCAATGAGAAATTACGCTGAAAAACGAGGATTAAAATCAGTTTTGTACTGACTTTTCAGTTTCTCTGAGGAGATTTGCTCCTTCCTAAAAATTTGGGAATATTTTCAGCAATATTACTTTCTGACAAAAGTCTTATAACCTTAACCTCTCACCTATTGGGTCGGGCACTTTTGTTATTAACTAAGAGGATAAGGTGATGACGGATTCTATTGAATCGAATTTAGATGTTGAGAATGAGCATTCCCGGCTCAGTTTGAGTACGGCTGCTGCCCGTAATTTATCTACGACAACTAAATCTGCACCACAGATGCAAGGTATTACCTCGCGGTGGTTGTTAAAGATGTTGCCGTGGGTACAGACCAAGGGTGGCACTTATCGAGTAAACCGTCGGTTGACCTATACCGTAGGTGATGGGCGGTTGAGTTTCTCTAACACCGGAGCCGAGGTGCAGGTGATTCCCCAGGAACTTGGTGAGTTGCCGTTGCTGCAAGGATTTGACGACGTTGAAGTGTTGAATGCGTTGGCGAGTCGGTTTGTTCAGCAGGAATTTGCACCTGGTGACATCATAGTGCAGTCAGGTCAGGCAGCCAATCAGCTTTTTCTGATCGCACATGGCAAGGTGAACAAGATTGGTGTTGGCAAGTATGGTGAGCAGCCCGTGTTGGGTGTGTTAGCCGATGGCGATTATTTTGGTGGTCAGGTGTTGCTAGATTCCCAGAGCAGTTGGCAGTTCACAATCCAGGCTCTGACTCGAACTACAGTATTGGCGCTACCACAACAGGCATTTCGGGATCTGCTCAACCAGTCCGAGGCGCTACAGGCTCATGTCGATCGCTTCAGAACCCGCCCACAAGCACCACAGAACAAGTATGGAGAAGCCTCCATTGAGGTGACATCGGGGCATCTCGGAGAAACTGATTTGCCGGGAACCTTCGTAGATTACGAACTCTCACCCCGCGAATATGAGTTGAGCGTCGCCCAAACTGTCTTGCGAGTAAGTAGTCGAGTGGCGGATCTGTATAATCAACCGATGAACCAGACCGAACAACAACTGCGGCTGACCATTGAGGCATTGCGAGAACGCCAAGAACACGAATTAATCAACAACCGTCAATTCGGTTTGTTACACAACGCCGATCTCAAACAACGCATCTACACCCGTACCGGGCCACCCACCCCCGACGACCTTGACGAACTACTGACTCGGCGGAGGAAGTCGAAATTCTTCCTGGCTCACCCCCGTACCATTGCGGCTTTCGGTCGGGAGTGCAATCGCCTTGGCATCTATTCAGAAAGCATTGATTTGGACGGCAGTATGGTGTCCGCTTGGCGGGGCGTACCCATTCTTCCGTGTAATAAAATCCCCATCAGCAATACCCAGACTAGCTCCATCCTTGTACTCCGCACTGGCGAGGAAGACCAGGGCGTTATCGGCTTACATCAAACTGGTATCCCCGACGAATATCAACCCAGCTTGTCTGTCCGATTCATGGGCATCAGCGAAAAGGCCATCATCTCTTACCTCGTTACTGCTTACTATTCAGCAGCCGTCCTCGTCCCCGACGCACTAGGCATTCTCGAAGATGTTGAAATTGGGCGTTGAGGGAAGGATAAACCTGACTTTTTATAGTTAAGGTGAAGGCTACTTTCAATCAAAATCTGTTGGTAAATCTGGATTGCGGTAATGGTGGAAAAGTCGGGTGATTTGTCTTGGTGTCACCCGTCCGATAGAAAGTTTTGGTAAAGTATCTTCAGCAAAAAAAACTACATCTTCAGTTTCAATACTAGATGATGGAGAACCACCGATAATTTCGCAGTGAAAAAACAGCTTATAGACATAAAACGGAAACGGGGGATGTCCCTGTTTATCTCTGTCATAAACTGCTAGTAATTTGCTCGCGCGTGCTTCATATCCAGATTCTTCATATACTTCTTTCACAACTACTTCACTGGGCGACTCGCCAACATCAGCCCATCCACCAGGTAAACTCCAACAGCCATCAGCTCTTTCTTTAACTAACAATATAGTATTATCCCGAAAAATCGCTGCTCGCACATCAACCTTGGGAGTTGCATACCCGATTTCACGGCTAAATAAATCGAGGATATAAGTGTGTTCTACATTCGAGAAAGTCGCCATGATTTCTGTGGCGATCGCTCGTAATTGCTTATAGCGTTCAATATCAAAAGGCCCTTCAGAATAAGTTAGACCATTTTGAGCGATCGCTTGCAACTTTTGCGCCCATTCCAGCCATTTAGTTTCCATATTTAGGGATTGGGGATCGGGTACTGGGTACTGAGGATTGGGCATTGGGGATTGGGATTGGAAAATAGTATTTTTAATCTTATTTCCCATTCCCCATTCCCCATTCCCCAATCCCCAATCCCTAATTACGCATCATCTAAAGCCGCAATTCCAGGCAATACCTTGCCTTCAAGTAACTCTAAGCTAGCGCCGCCACCAGTGGAGATGTGGCTCATTTGGTCTGCTAAACCAACCTTTTCCACAGCCGCTACTGAGTCACCGCCACCAATGATAGTGGTTGTGCCAGTTTTACCGATTTCGGCAAGAGTATGAGCGATCGCTTCTGTACCTGCGGCAAACTTATCAAACTCAAACACACCCATCGGCCCGTTCCAAATTACCGTTTTGGTATCTGCAAGGGCTTCTTGGAAAAATTTCACCGAGTCTGGCCCAATATCCAAACCCATCCAACCATCGGGGATATTCTCAATGCTAACGGTTTGAGAATTGGCATCAGGGGCAAAGTTATCTGCCAATACCACATCTGTGGGTAATAGTAAAGCAACACCCCGTTCCTTAGCTTTAGCTTCCAAAGACTTTGCTAGTTCTAGCTTGTCTTCTTCCACCAACGACTTACCAACATTCAAACCACGGGCTTTGTAAAAGGTGAAAATCATCCCACCACCAATGATTAGCTTGTCGCACTTCTCCAGCAGCGTTTCAATCACGCCAATTTTGCTGGAAACTTTGGAACCGCCAATAATTGCCGCCAAAGGACGTTGGGGATTTTCAATGGCGTTTTGCAGATATTGCAATTCCTTCTCAACCAAATATCCAGCCACAGAAGGACTGAGGAATTTAGTCACACCTTCAGTAGAAGCATGGGCGCGGTGTGCAGTGCCAAAAGCATCATTTACATAAAAATCAGCATTAGCTGCCAATTTTTTGGCAAATTCTGGGTCGTTTTTCTCTTCTTCTGGATAAAAACGGACATTTTCTAGTAACAGCACTTGGCCATTTTGCAGTGCGGCAACTTTAGCTGCAACTTCATCGCCAATGGAGTCATCAGTTTTAATAACTTCTTGCCCCAGTAACTCAGAGAGACGCTTGGCAACGGGAGTTAGGCGTAATTTGTCATCCACACCCTTGGGACGGCCAAAATGACTTGCGAGAATGACTTTAGCACCCTTCTGCGTCAAATCTTGGATGGTGGGTAGAGCGGCGCGAATGCGAGTATCGTCGGTAATCTTGCCTTGATCGTCCACAGGCACGTTAAAGTCAACCCGCACTAAGGCACGTTTCCCAGATATATCAGCTGAAGATAAACTTGCTAAACTTTTTTTGGACACACCAAACTCTCCTGATTGCCTTTTTGTTATTGTTTTGAAAGTAGAACCATCAAGATTTTACCGGAGTCAGGGGTACCCAAGTGATAGAGATATTTAAGACAGTACTATTTCCTATCGATCAAAGCCGGGAAACGCGGGAAGCTGCTGATGTTGTTACCAACATCGTCAAAAAGTACAGCAGTCGTTTGGTGCTGCTGTCTGTCGTAGAAGAACCGCCAAAAGATGCTCCAGATGCGCCTAGTGCAGATCCGATGGTGTCACCGGAGGTAGTTGCTAAACTGCTAGAAAGTGCCCAATCTTTATTTTCTGGGCAAGGAATTACATCCGAAATTCTGGAAAGGCAAGGTAAACCAGCTTTTACTATCTGCGATGTCGCTGATGAAATCGGGGCCGATTTAATTATCATGGGCTGTCGGGGGCTAGGCTTGACTGAAGAGGGAGCGGATGATAGTGTGACAACTCGCGTTATTAACCTTTCCCCTTGTCCAGTGCTGATTGTGCCTTAGTAGTGTGTTTTGGAATACTAGTAAATTTGTGGTGCGATCGCTAATTAAAAAAGAGAAAAAAACGAATGTCACGAAGAAAAAGTAAAACCCTTGCTTCTTCTGGCTATGGGGGTGTAGAGGAAGTAGTTGATTTGTAAGTATTATTTAGTTTTTAATTCTTGATTGTGCAACCCCTACACCCTTATACCCAAAAGTCAGCCAGATTCAGGATTTACGCTTTTCTTAGTGCCATTCGTCTGTATACCTATTAAAGGTTTTTTGTTCTAGATGGCTCTCTTGAATCCGATTAGGTACCCAGAGTAGAGGAAGCGCCAGAAAAGACGATTTCCTCAACATTTAACACATTCAGGGTGAACCGATCGCGTTGAATTGTGTAATTATTAGAGGTGCCTAGAATAGTGTAATCACTTTTTAAATCAGGCAGAATTAGCTTGTCCCATCCGCAGCCACCATCGATTGTAGCATTACCGTAACCAACATCAAATGTGTCGGCTCCAAATCCACCCTTAATCAAGACATCGGCAATAGCGCCCCCTTGGTCTGAAACTGGATTACCGCTATCATCAATTCGTCGGGCTTTGAAGTAATCGTTACCGCTTCCACCATCAATCGTGCCGCCTTGAATGCCAATACTGCTGCCATAGCCAGTAAGGGTATCATTTCCTGCTCCTCCACAGATAATGCCATTAGTATTAAGAAAACCTATGCCTTGACTAATGCCTGTACCAATGATGGTATCGTTGCCATCGCCTAAACTGATGATGCCACTGTTAACAATGCCTGTACCTACACTTGGCCCAACCTCGCCAAAAGGGCTATCATAGACACCTTCACCGCCGGTGCCTGTGCCAGAGATGAAGTCGTTTCCTTGCCCTCCACTGATGATGCTACCCTTGCTGTTGGAGATACCTATACCATTACCCGCATCGAACGATCTAAAAGGTTCTAAATATGCATCACTGCCCTTGCCGATACCAGTAATAGAATCGTTTCCTTTCCCTCCACTAATCACGCTACCACCACTGTTGGAGATGCCTGTACCATCTCCCCCGGAATAGTCCGTGCTACCAGTTCCAGTTCCAGAGATGGAATCGTTCCCTTCTCCTCCATTAATATTACTGCTCTCAGTATTAGAGATTCCTATAGCATCTGCTGGCCCAATTCCAGTTCCAGAGATCGAGTCGTCCCCTTTTCCTCCATCAATGCGGCTATGCTGAGTGTTTTGGATGCCTGTAGCAAAGCTTATCCCTAAACTGTAACTGTAGTTTCCGATTCCGAAGATCGAATCTTTTCCATCTCCTCCATTAATATAGCCGCCCTGAGTGTTAGAGATACCGATACCAGGGCTATGGAATCGATAATCGAAGCCGCCAGTGCCTGTGCCAGAGATAGTATCATCTCCTTTACCTGCATTGATGATGCCACTGTTAGCAATACCTGTGCCGTCACCTTCAGAGTCGTTGCCACCAGTGCCACTACCCTTGATAGTGTCGTTACCTCCTCTAGTTTCAATGACTCCGTTTTCTAGAACCTCAATTCCAATTGCTGGCAATGCATTATCCTCTTGGCCTACCACTAAATCCGAACCAGAAGTGCCTACGATCGAGGGAGAAGAAACAATTAGTCTGGGCATAATATTAACTTTCCTCAACTGAGTGTGATACAGGTTTAACCCCTGAAGGCCTTAATCTCTCGACAAAAATTTTTAAGTCGGAATTCACAGAGAACTCTGAGATTGGGCATTCTTCGATCGGAAGTTCACAGTGTCAGAACTAGTAATTTCCAGACTTAACAAGTATTTGTTAATGAATTATTTGTCGCGATCGCAACACCCTCTAAGACTGTTAATCACGAAAAATAATCTATTATTTCGATACTTGAAAATAGGAAACATCTTAATAACCTGATAGCAATTACATACCGGAAATTTACTTATATGTCTATAATCCCATAAATATCTTTGCATAATCTTCATATTATTTACTGAAAAATGTATGTATGAGTACTAGTTTTTGTGTATTTTTTATATTTATATTTTACCGTTCGCGTAATAATCCAAGTTGCAGGTTATCAAATTCTGGATGCTTTGTAATTGTTAACTCGTCTCCTAGTATTAAAAAATAGAAAATTCTGAGCGTCGAAAGTCGGCGCTCAGAACTTTGGAGAAAAATCTTGCATGTTTACACGCCTAACAGCTTAAAAGCGATAGTTGCGATCGCGCACCCACATACTGACCGGCACTGCCTTACCCTGTGGATCTACTTTCGCTTTCACCACAATAGGGGGTACTTGTCCTCTACGGGCGCGTTGGGTTCGCAAATCGTTGGTAATTTGCTGGCGTTGGTTTTCTGGGATGTAATAGGTTTCTAAGCCGTAGTTAACGGAACCATCCTGATAAACACCTTTTAAGGCTACCTGATTGGCTCTTAGAGATGTTGGACGATCTCTACTGACTCGTAACGGTCTCCAAGCTCTAGGAACACCGCGACCAGTAGATAGTTGCTCTTGCAAAGTCACGTAGATATTGGTTCCATCCGGCAATCTTCTGCCGCTTCCCCGACCTTTGCTGACTAATGTTTGCCAACCAGGTAATCTACTCAAATTTGAGGTACGGGATATGTTGTAATCTAAGTCTAGGGTGTTACCATCTATCGCATTGTTAGGGTCTACAGGTACGGTTTGCAAAATCACCGTCTTACCTGTCACATCTGTATAAACGGCTTGGGCTGGTACTGCCATAATTAACCCTGTTTGCAGCGCTAAGGGAGCTAGTAACCGCCAAAAAGGTAAGGGCTTATTCGATTTTTGTTCGCTAGCAATCAAGTAATCCCGAAAAGTTACCTTATTGGAGAATTCGGCTTCGGGAGACAAGGTTTTATTTTTAGATTCAGAAGAACTATTAGTCATGAGCGTAGTCCTAAAAAGCAGAGGAATTGAGGAGGTCAAAAGTAACGAGATTAGGACTAACGCAGAGAAACTTTAAAAATTTTGACGCACAGAGATTTCGATGATGGGGAGATTCCTGAATTCTGTTAGCGTTGCGGGGCGTTTAGCCCATGCTGAATTTGTACTACTTTTTACTTGCAGAGCTAGAGCCACCAGGTAAACGGCGTTCAAACCAGAGTCCAGAGCTAATTAAAGCGGAACCGCACAAGATAAAGACTAGGGACTTGAAAAGTAAGTCGGTATCGTACTCTTGTACGCGACTGACAATTTGCAGTGTCACTAACAGCATACCTCCCCAAAAGGAAGTTCTGTTGCTTAATTTCAATCCTTCTTGAATTAGTCCCCAGGCTAATGTTGCTAGAAGTACATTGAAAATAAAAACACCAAGTTCATCAATCCGGCTGACAGTTTGATGCCAAAAAGGTACGATGGTAATAAAGGCGAGAAAAGTACCAATAACAGCAGTTGTGAAAATCACTTCGCGGCGCGGAGGATTATTTCTTTGACGCAGTAGAAACAACCATTGCAATACCGCCAAGCCACTGAGAATCCCCAAATCGATGATCGGCAGAGATTGGAACAAGTTTGTCACGTTCGTTGGTTGATTATAACCATAATTTGGAGATTCCCAAACCCAACGAAAAGACAGAACGTAAAAGACAACGCCAAAGCTTAACAACGCTAAATTACGGGCTAGAGATTGAAACAATCTGTAATTTATGGTTGGAAACAGCAGATCATCATAACTCCAGAATAATGCAGGTGGCAGTGCAAAAGCAAAAGATGCCACCCAAGGCGCTATATCAGCATAATTCAGCAGTGGCAGAGGATTAAGGTTAGCTTGTAAGGAACTAGCAAAAACAAAGGCTGCTAGACCAAAAATCCAACGCGATCGGCAGAAGTAGGCTAAGGGGACAAACACCAGCCATGCCAATAAAGGCAGATGCTGCACCACTAAGCGCGACCAAGTTAACTCACCTGAAGCGTACCATAAGTCTTCTAATCCTGTCCAATACCCGATTTCCACGAGGACAATTGACAGAATTCCTAAAGAATTTATGGACAAACTGAAGGCCATCACTACAACACCCAACCCCCAGGCGAGAAAAAGTTGGGAAGTTGAACCAGCGATATTGAACATCTGGGCCATCAGCAGTATATTTGCGCCGAAAATGAAGGCGCTTAAAATGAGTAACCCTTCTCCCAGTAAGCGTTTACTTTTTTGCGGCTTCTTCCCTTCAGGTGTTATCCAATTGTAAAAACCGGCGATCGCGATCGCAAAAAACAAACTCATCATCAGAATAAATTTGACTTCTCGCGATCCTCCTTGCCAGTTTCCTGATACAAAGGTAATTATGCCCAAGCATAAAAGGATGCTGCCTACAGCAATGGCGATCGCTTTATTGCGATCGCGTGCAGCAGCTTCCAGGTTTTTAAATTGATAACGTTCTGCTATTTGCTCATACAGCGAAGAACTAATTAATCCTTCATCCCTCCATAATTGTGCTTCTTTGCGTAACTTTTGCGGAAAACTATCTAAGAACATGACCTTCTCCGGTGCAGTGGGGTAGCTTGGCCATTGCGTTCTGAATGGCGGTCATTATATTTTGAGTATGAAGCCAAAAGCCTTGATTACATTGTTCTCATGTAACAGTTTGATTTAGATTTTGATACAACCTAATTTTACTAATTCGTAATTCGTAATTAAGGAAGTCAGGTTATAGATGATTGAAAATTGGTATTGTATATATCCAGATGGAAAAACCTTCTAATTTATTACTTAAAGTCTCGCGGCGTTTGTTCGTTAATCTAGATGAGCAAGAAAAGTTTATTGAGGCTTTAATGAATCCACAGCCTTTTTTACCTAGTATTCTTTGGTGCCAAGAAAAGCCTGAGACTTTGCCTTTGGCAGTAGAAACACCAACCTATTGGCAACCACAATTTATAGACCGTTTATCTCTGGGAGAAAAACCCGGTCAGCATCCCTTGCATCAACAAGGATATTTCTATTGTTTAGATTTTTCTTCGGTATTTGCAGCTACCACTTTGTTAGCAATTCCTCAGTCAATACGTTTAGTTTTCGATATGTGTGCCGCACCAGGAGGTAAAAGTATCTTCGCTTGGAAAGCTTTACAACCAGAATTACTCATCAGTAATGAAGTAATTGGTAAACGTCTAGGAATGCTAATTTCTAATTTGAAGCGTTGCCAGATTAGCTCTAGCGCAGTAGTTAATAGAGATTCAAGTATATTTGCCGAAATGTTTCCCGGCTGTAGCAATCTAGTAATAGTAGATGCTCCTTGTACCGGACAATCTTTGCTTGCTAAAGGAGAAAAAGCACCCGGATGTTTTCACCCAACTGCTATTAACAAAAGTGCAAATCGACAAAAGCGCATTATAGCTAACTCTGCCAAAATTGTTTCACCAAAAGGCTATTTAGCTTATATGACTTGCACATATTCACTCGAAGAAAATGAGCAAGTTTGTGAATGGTTTTTAGAACGCTTTCCCCAGTTTCAAGCGATGGAAATTAGTAATTTAGCTAAATATCAGTCGCATTTAACTACAATGCCTTGTTATCGGATATTTCCTCAAGACAGGTTAGGGGCTGGTGCATTTACCGTACTGTTTAAAAATACTAATGAATATGAAGATGAAGATGAGTATAAAAAAGTAGATTTAAGTACAATATCTTCGCTGTATATCTACCAAAATTTGAAAAAGTCAAGTTAATTAAATTCTTGGCATATCTTCTGGCTATCTGCGAGAAAATATGATCTTTTTAAGAGTGCTGCATTTGTCAATCAGTTATCAGAAGTACACTTTTTAAGTAGGTTGACTTTATATTAAAACCATACATATTGCAATTCTCATATATGAATCCGGTTTGATTTCTGAAAAGATACGTAGGGGAGCCAGTCGTGTGGTTGGGTTTTCTGACTTGAGCCTTATGACAAAAATATTTACAGTCATTGCGAGCGTTCGTGGAGCGTCTAGTAGAGAAGCGTTCGCAATGACATTGTGTAATTAATTCTGTCTGACTACTTAATTTACTTCCTAGTCTCCGACCTGAAATGCAACTGAGAGGTTCGGTCTTTTGTCTAGGTGGCAAAGTTTAAGTAAGTGGGCGTAAATAATCAAAGGTTGATAGTTAGGGCTAAAGTTGCTTACTATAAGTCCAGCAATTCTCATTTTGAAAAAAAATCAGAGAAAATTCTTTATTTAAATAGAGAACTTGTGTCGAAGCATAATTTTTTGACAAATAATTATC
>NZ_JBALBW010000048.1:0-50053 GCF_036919895.1 Nostoc sp. | reverse complement strand
CAAAGCTAAAAGCACCACCAGCAACGTTGTCTAATTCTTCAGCAGATAATTCTACGGGTTTAATGTTGTCAGACATGATGTTTTTTCCTTAATTTATGATGTGTGTTGTATCAAGCAAAGAGAGTAATTTGCTAGTTAGTTGCTTACCGCTTCCCTCGCTTCATGTCTCTAGAATACGAATTCAACTCCCTCATCCGCATCTGAAAAACGTCTAGGATTTTAACTAAGCGAAGTAAGTAGATATGGTCTAACTTTCGCCATACAGCATTGAGCAATACCTAAGACTTTCGTTATAGGCTGACAGGGTTGGTTGCAACAAAAGTCATGAATTTGCCTTGAAATCTGGAATTTCATTGCACATCGCTGTATGACTAGATTTGTAAGCATGAATGCAAATTAGATTGAATCATCATAAAGAACAGCATTTTACGCTGATGGTTAAAAAAGTTGAATCCAATGAATAATTACCTATAAATTTCTAGCAATGTTGTAAATCAAAACAGTAACAACAATGTTTAACAGATTCAAATTAGCAACCAAATTTACTTTACTTCTATTGTTGGTGTTCATTGGCGCGATCGCAGTTAGTGGTTTGGCTTTATCTCATGCGCTTCAACAAAAAGCAGAAGCCGAAATCGGTTATCGTAGCCAAATTATTGCCGAAACTATGAACTCAGTGAGGAACTATACTAATACGCATATCAATCCTCTTCTGACACCGATGATCGATACTCAAGCCACGTTTATCCCTGAAAGGATTCCCAGCTTTGCAGTCAGAGAAGTGTTTGAAAATCTTCGGAAAAACGAAGAATTTAAAGACTTTTTATACAAAGATGCCAACCTAAATCCAACTAACTTACGAGATAAAGCAGATGTATTTGAAACGGAACTTATCGAACGGTTTCGCAAGGAGCCAGGGTTGAAAAATATATCCGGGTTTCGTGACTCTTATGACGAGAAAATGTTTTATAACGCTCGTCCATTTTCCATCAATAATCCGACATGTTTACACTGTCATAGCACTCCTGAAGTTGCTCCAAAAAGTCAGATTGCTAGTTATGGTTCAGAAAATGGCTTTGGGTGGAAACTCAATGAAATTTTAGGCACACAAATTATTTATCTTCCTGCCAAGCAAGTCTTTGATGATGCTCATCGTGCTTTCGTTCTATTCATTAGCTTATTTATTATTATCTTTGCCCTGATGATTTTGCTCATTAATTATTTGTTAAAGCGAAATGTACTGCAACCGCTAAAACCAATGGCACAACTGGCTCAGAAACTTAGTATGAATGAAATTAGTGTTGAAGAAGCAAAAGAGTTCGATCGTGAAAAGCTAACATCGATTGTGCAGCGCCATGATGAGTTAGGACAATTAGGACGAGTTTTTCAACGGATGGTACATGAAATTTCTATCCGCGAACAACAATTTAAGCAAGAGTTGCATACACTGCGGATTGAAGTTGACGAAGCCAAACGTGCGCGTGAAGTTTCAGAAATCGCTGAATCAAAAACGTTCCAAAAGTTGCAGGAGGAGGCAAAAGTAATCAGAAGCAAACGGAATAATCCAAATTAATAACTATCAATTATGTTGGTGACGCATAAGTTGTCATGACGAATTACGAATTAAAAATTAGTATTGAGGATTTATTATGTCTGAAATTATTTCAATTCACTCATTCCGTGGCGGAACTGGTAAGTCAAACGTCACGAGTAATCTTGCTGCCCTAATCGCTCGTTCTGGAAAGCGAGTTGGGATAGTTGATACAGATATTCAATCTCCAGGAATCCACATTCTATTTGGTCTTGAGCAAGAGCGAATCCGCTACACTTTGAATGATTATCTATGGGGTCGTTGTCAGATTGAAGAAGCAGTTTATGACGTTAGCGCCATTCTCAAACAAAAACAAACATTTTTTGGTCGCCAGGGGAGTGTTCATCTAATTCCTTCTAGCATTAAGATGAGTGACATTTCTCGAATCTTGCGCGAAGGCTATGACGCACGCCGACTTAATGATGGTTTACATAATCTAGTTTGTCGTTTAAAACTGGACTATCTGTTGATCGATACTCATCCTGGCATTAACGAAGAAACGTTGCTATCGATTATTCTTTCTGATGTCCTGCTGGTGATTCTCCGTCCAGATAAACAGGATTATCAAGGTACAGCAGTAGCGATAGATGTTGCCCGTAAGTTAGAAGTGCCTAAAATGCTAATAGTAATCAATAAAGTACTGCCATCTTTGGATTTTAAAGAGTTAGGGAAACGAGTGGAGAATACCTACAAAACCCCTGTAGCTGGAATACTACCTGTTTGCGAAGAGATGTTTGAATTAGGGAGTGCTGGAATCTTCTGTTTGCGCTATCCAGATCATTCATGGACTCAAAAAATTAGTGCGATCGCTAAACAAATCACCGGTTCTGGAGCCAAATTGTTTGCCAAATAAGTTTTGGTTATCAAGGGTGGACACCAGGATAAAAACATCTCATAAATCGCCAGGAGGAAATATAACATCTTCGCAGATGCCTGTTTCGGAATCTAATTCTTGGGCGATCGTCATAGAATTGATAGGGCATCAAGTAGTCAATACTAATGTACCACAGAGGTGAAGGAGCGATCGCAGTATTCATTCCCCTAACAATTCTCCTCTGCTTCATGAACTGACTCGCAAAATTCAAAATCTATTTCACCCAAATCATTTGCAAAGTTTGGTGATTCCAAAATACTTTCTTTCTCAACAAACCTTGCCAAAGGTGGTAGTTGTGCCAAGATGAATCTGAGGACTTAAGGCTTGTGACACAATGCTAGGACAATTATTAGATGGACGTTACCAAGTCCTCCAGGTCTTAGGTGGAGGCGGATTCGGTCAAACTTACATAGCCCAAGATACCCATCGGCCAGGTTTCCCGAAATGCGTTGTCAAACATCTTTTGCCCGTCACTCGTAGCCCTGAATTTCTCGAAACTGCTAGACGGCTATTTAGCAGTGAAGCAGAAACACTAGAACAGCTGGGCAACCATGACCAAATCCCTCGGCTTTTAGCCTATTTTGAACATAACCAAGAGTTCTTCTTGGTGCAAGAATTCATTGAAGGGCATACTCTGAAAGCAGAACTCTTACCCAATCAACCTTGGACAGAAGAGAAAGTAATTCAACTTCTCCAACAGATGTTGGGTATTCTGCAATTTATTCACAGCCACAACGTTATTCATCGAGATATCAAACCGGACAATATAATCAGGCGGCAACAAGACGGTAAGCTAGTGCTGATTGACTTTGGCGCAGTTAAACAAGTCCAAACTCAACTTCTTACAGTTCCAGGGCGCACGGGGGCTACTATTATCATTGGCACTCCAGGATATATGTCTACAGAACAGGGGCAAGGTAAGCCCCGCCCTAACAGCGATATTTATTCTTTGGGTATTATTGGCATCCAATCGTTGACTGGGTTACATCCTATAAATTTTGAGGAAGATTCAGATACGGGTGAAATTTCTTGGCAGCATCACGCTAATGTCAGTTCTGAGTTGGCATCTGTGCTATCTAAGATGGTGCTACACCACTTTAAACAGCGCTATCAGTCTGCGGCTGAAATTCTACAGGTGCTTAAGCATCTTGATACTAAAGTAGAAACACCATTACTTCAAGCACCATTTTTTACACAACCGCCTCAAACTTCACTTTCTCCACAAAACTCAATTGGGCATCGGTCTGCTTCTATCTTGTCTGCGGAAAATTATAGTCGATTGGAAACAATTCTTTTGGAATTTGTCGGACCTGTTGCCTCAATATTACTACGACAAGTTGCCGTATCAGCGCCAAACTGCGAAGAATTAATTAGTCAATTAGCTATTCATCTTCGAGGAAATCAGCAAATTGATTTTCAGAATAAAACAATGTTCCTGCTAGAGAAACCGACTCTATTACAGGAACTTACTGTTAAATCGGAAATTAAGTCAAATAATTTGCCAAACCAAGAATCTCAAGCAATCAGCGATAGCTTTGTGCATCAGTGCGAACGGGAATTAGCTGATTTAATTGGGCCAATAGCTAAGTTTCTAGTTCAAAAAGCTGTTAAGTCTTCTGGGCAAATTTCCCGTGCAGAATTTGTGAAAATTTTAGCATCACAAATTCCCGAACCTCAAAAAGCTTTGCAATTTCAGCAGCGCTTACTTTCCTGATATTTTAAATCTTGCGTTTTTTCCTGTGCTAATTACAGATTATTAGCTTTGGTTATTCAGCATCTCCAGAGCTATTTTTAAGCTAGCTTTCATCCGGTTAAATGCTTCAGCTAACCCGCCAATTTCATCATTAGAGCTTTCTTCAAAATCAGCGCTCATATCACCAATGCTAACTTTTTGGGCTATTTTTTCAATTTTCCTGATGCGCTGAATTACATATTTTTTGATTAAGAAGTTAATTAAGAAAACTACGATCGCAAAGATGGCAATTAAAAGTCCCATAATTAATATCCAAGTCCGTTTGGCATTGGCAAAAATCTCTTGGGAAGGAACAGAGATTATTTGAGCAGAAACAATCTGATTGAGTTGCCAGCCAAAACCATTTTCTGAGCCATAATTTACCAACTGACTTTTAGGAGCCTGGTCTGGTGTAGAATGACATCGCAGACATTTCTGTTGTACGATCTTTAGTGGTCGCGCAATATAAAATACTTCGCCTTCTGATAAGTTGCGAAAGCCTGTAATTTCTTGAATTTTGGGGTCGCGGCGAAACCGTTCTACAAGTTGAGTTTCAAAATTATCAGCTTTATCCGCTAAATTAGTCGGATTGAGTGTTGCATCTTTATGAAAAAAGTTTTTAAATTCAGGCTTTCTACGAAAATTCTCAAACACCTCCTTAGAGGAAAAAGTTGGTACTACTTCCGGCATGAAGGTTGGGTTAGTGTCTAATCTAGGTTCTAACAAGGGAACTATCCGATTTTGTGTATAATCTCTAACCGCGTTCACCATTTGGATGAGAATCTGTGCTTGAGAAGTTACTTCATTTTGCGCTCTCCCTTGAAGTACACTAGATAAGGCAATGCCACTTCCCACAATACTGACTATGAAAACTAGTATTAAAAATAAGTTAAATTTAGCACCTATTTTTAAGTTTTTTAATGTTATTTTATTTAACATAACCTAACCAACGAAGATGGTATCTGAGTTTATCTAATATTTATTTATACCTGTTAGAAAGCATCTCAACAATATTTAAATAAATATTAATTTTTTACTGCAATGCAGCTTACTTACGCAGTAGTCAAGCTTATCTAAAATTAGTCCTGAAAACCAAGTTATTTTCTTAACCCTAATTAGTGATGTTTTTGCGATTTTCCCGGCGTTTATTTCTGTTTAATCTACTAGGTTTTACATTTGCTGCCTGCAAATCACGCGGCTTTGAGGGCACGTTAACTGTTGGTGCGATCAACTATGGTGGAGGCGAACAGATAATTAATCAATATGCTAAATTTAACAGTTATTTGGGCGAGAAAACAAACTCATATATTCAGCTAGAACCTGTTTTTAATGAGAATAGAGCGGTTGAGCGTCTTGAGGCTCGTGCTTGGTCATTGGTATTTGCTCCACCAGGTTTAGCGGCTATTGCGATCGCCCGTCACCAATATGTTCCTCTATTTCCTTTGATAGGAATCAGTAATTTGCGCTCAATCTTCGTTGTTCGCAAAGACAATCCCATAACCGACTTGAAACAACTGCAAGGAAAAACACTGGCTTTAGGTCAGTTAGGTTCCGCAACAGGATATTATTTCCCTCTTTACAATCTTTATGGTACAACACTAGCTGAGATCCTATTTGCACCCACACCCAAAGCCGCACTGGAATTTGTGGCTCAAGGAAGAGCGATCGCTTGTGCTGTCTCAGAAGCGGAATTAGCTCTCTACGGTTCACAGTTCGCCCCCACCGAATTCCGCATCCTATTTAAAGATCCTCACTATGTACCATTAGGTGTAGTATTGATTGGGCCGAATGTAGAACGTAACCGTCAAGAGTTCATCCGAAAAGTGATGAGTGATTCGCCTTCCGGTTTAGCTCAAGAAGTGGGATATGTACCCAATGGACAAGTACCAGATTACAAATACATGATTTCTGTGGTGGATCGGGTGAGTTCTATTACTTCTAAGCTGCAAACTAAACCAGTTCGTTTATTTTGATTGACATTACTGATTTATCAAAAAAACAATTTAAATCGTGCTAGCTGGTTTTGAATCGTTTCTGTCAGGATTTTATTTAGTTCTGTGGTGTCTTGGAATTGCAAAATTTGTTGCGTGGGTAAGTCGAAGGGAAATTGTCCTTCAAAGTCTGGGCGTTGCATTTGCGCTAGGAGAATCTGTTCAGAACGCTTACTTTGGATGGCATAGCCAATCTCAATACAGACATTGGGACTGGGAATTAGTTGAGGGGTTTCTTTCCCATCAATACTAGCGATGGGTGTGGTGTCAGCGATAAATAACAAACTCTTCCGAATTTTTCGCATAATCGTGCGGTTAATCCGAAAAGTAGCACCACTAGGGCGAGAGGATTCTACTAATGTTAGCGGAAGGCGCGATCGCAAATTTAAACTGGACAAACTTTTTCGTAGTTCTTCTCTAAGAACATTTGTCGCTGCGACATACTCAGTTTGATAGGATAAAAAAATCGTTGGTTCTAACTGAGCTAACAGTGCTTGTTTGGTAAAATAAATTTCGTGACTAATTAAGTCAATGTTAGCGACGCAATAGCCACCACTACCTTCAATATAAAATTCAATATTTTCCCCTTCTAGATAGCGCCCAAACCAAGTTGATTTCTTAACTTCGTCGCTTTCTTCTAAAAAGTCTGCTCGCAATGCCGATCTCAGCAGGCTTTTTTTGCTTAAGCGAATGTCTGGCGGACGTTTTTCTAGTTCTGGAATCGGCTCGTAATCCTGTATGTACCACGCTCTGAGCGCAATAATTGACATAAGGCGCTATTTAAACTATTTGACTTAGTATAATCTTACACCAAGAGCAGTCCATATATTTAGACTTTTGATGCTAACAAATTTTACTTTTCTGATCTGTATAGTACATTTGATTGTCTCTCACCCAAGTGAAAACCGCTATATCCGTTTCAAATCTTGTAAGATGGCGGCGGCTGATTGATAGCGATCGCTAAAATGATAGCAAACCATTTTATCTAAAATTGTCGCTAATTCTTCACTTACTTGTACCATTTGCCGCCACATCACATTACCCGTTTCTGGATCTGGATGGAGTTCTTGTGGTGGTATCCCAGTTATGGCTTGAATACCAATCATTCCTAAAGCGTAAATGTCACTGCATAAGCGCGGATGACCGGCAAATTGTTCTGGAGGCGCATAACCCCGCGTCCCAATGGCTACTGTGGCTAATTCTGTTCGATCGCTACTTGGGGGTTGGATCAATTTCACGGCACCAAAGTCAATCAATACCAGCCGATTATCTGCAACGCATCTAATAATATTAGTCGGTTTGATATCACGATGAATCACTCGATGCTGATGAACAAATTCTAGAACTTCTAAAACTTGTTTGAGCATCTCTATCACAAATGATTCGTTTTGCACATTCTGCACAGGTGGTAATTCTTCACTTAGAGTATGTCCTTCGATATACTGTTGAATTAAATAGAATTCTTGATCGTCCTCAAAATAAGCCAGTAGTTCGGGAATTTGATGATGTTTACCTAAAGATTGTAATATTTCAGCTTCACTATGAAATAACCTGCGAGCAACTTGCAAAAATCGTGTATCTTGACGGGCCGGCATTAACTTTTTAACTACACAAATCGGATTCCCCGGTAGTTGAGTATCCTGTGCTAAATAAGTGCGACCAAATCCACCAGCACCCAGAACTTGAGAGATTTTGTAGCGTCCACTCAAAAGCAAATCACCTGATTTTATTTCTGGTGAATCAATTGGGGGAGGAAAATCAAGAGACGAATCGGGAATTGCTGTTTTGTCTTCTAAGAGGACATTTAATTGGGCGATCGCTTCTTGTTGTTTTTCAACTTGCAGAATAATCACCTGAGTTTGTCGCTGGTTTTGGTAGCTAGTATAAGCAATTACGCAGATAATACTAATCACCAAAGCAAGAGCAGAGGGAACTAACGGTACCCATCCGGCTTGCAAAAACAATGCAACGCAGATTACTATTAACCCAAGTAGGGTTATCCCTCCCACCACTAGTAACAGCAACGGATTTTGCCACCGCAATGCGATGATTCCACCTAAGAGCGACCAGCCCCATATCCAAATAAGTTCCACCCAGTCAGGCCAATACCAAATTAAAGGTCGCCCATCCAACACTGTACTAATGAGTTGACTTGCTATCTGTGCATGAATAAACAGAGCAGACATTCTGGCTGGTTGATCTAGCAAAGTACTGTAGGGTGTATAAAATCCACCTGGAGGTAAATTAGCCGCAGTAGTGCCGATAATTACAAGACGATCTTTGAATAAACTAGAGTTGACTTGGCCGCTGAGGACTTGTGTGAGGGTTACTTGATCGGCAAGGCTGTTGGGGTGACGGTAATTTAATAATATTTGATATCCATCTGCATCTAGATGTTGGTAGCTACCAGAATTAGCTTGTAAGCGTGGGAAGAGAGTTTTACCTAACTGAAATTCTCCTTTATTAGTAAACTGGTATTCAATACCTTGTTTTTCCAGATAATTAATTGCTATTAGTGCCCCAAATGCAAATGATGTTGTACATTTCTTGTCTGTAGAGTTAGCAAACAACAAAGTGCGGCGGAGAATTTGGTCGTTTTCATTGTCAGCGACCACATCGCTAAACCCAACATTATCTATAGGAAAATTGCGCGGTGGTGGGATTTCATCTCTACCCACGCTGCTGAATAAACAGGTGCTGACGATGTTATCTTGATTTGGGAAATTAGCTGCCAAATTATTATCTTCTGGTTGGAAAAGATATAAACCAACAATTCGCGGTTGATAAGACTCTATTTTCTTTAATAGCTGATTGATTGTCCGATCTGATAGAATCCATTTCTCGCGTTTGAGATCGTCGTCAGTAATTTTTACCAGCAAAATTCGTCGATCGGGTGCTTGTGCTAGACGCGATCGCAACATCTGGTCATAAACTCTTAACTCCCAAGGCTGCAACCATGTGAGTTCTCGAATTCCCCAGATAAAGGCGGTAACTCCCACACTGGTAACTAAAATAATTTGCAACCAGCTTTTGCTCTTGGACGTTTCACGGGAATCCTGAACTTTGATAAGGGAGACACGGAGTTTTTTTAATAGTCCACTAATCACGGTGTTGCGGCGGTAGCCTGAATTGGGTAGATGTTGCAGGCACAGAAGTTAATTTTCTAACTCTAGGTTCAAAGTTAATTAACCTGAGCTTCTCTATTAATGTAGCAATTTACTTGCTGGGGAGAGACTTTGAAGCAAGCTGACGCGCAGCGTCAACGATAAGCGAGGCTTAATCATCTGTTTGAGAGGTTTGGGCATTTTCAACAGCACTGGCAATTGGCAAAGAAATAGAATGAGTCGATGGCGTTAGTGAATCTAACTGTGGTTGTTCGAGTGATGCTTCGATACTTTGATCGTCAAAATAGTAGTCAATAATCTTATCATAATTAGAAGCAACAGCTAAAAAAGCGCCACCCAAAATATAGATAGGTAATGGCAGATTAAATTTTTGCAACCAGTCAAACAGTTCCGCCAAGGCAAACAGCACCAAAAAGCAAGCAAGCCAAACCTTCATATTCTCATCCCCTAGATTGAAACAACTCTATTACTAGCTTAAGTAAGTTGGCGTGATAGTTGATATAGTACATAATCACCAACTTACAACCTTTCTTTTATAACCATAGATAGGTGCAGTCAGAGTTATACCATCTGCTATATTGCAATATCTCGTAGGAAAACAAAAATATATTTTGCTTATGCCTGCAATCAAACAGCCAAATATTGCACAGTTGGTTCGTGAGACTCGGCAGTACCTCAAATTTTCACAGGTAAGACTGTCAACGATGTTAGGGGTTTCATTTCACACTATAAACCGATGGGAAAACGGACGAACACGACCTTCGCCACTCGCGATGAAACAAATTGAAAAGCTATTACAGCAAATGGGAGAACCCGGTGAAGCGCTTTTAGCCAAATATTTTTAAAAATATAGCAGTCCTAAATCATTTGTAAAAAGAAACGAACCGCAGAGGCGCAGTATTTCGACTTCTCTGCGAGACGCTCCGCGAACGCTCAATAACCGAACGCAGAGAGAGAAATCGGAGATTTTCACGGCTCATTTAGGATTGCTATAGCTAATGCAATCTAGCAATAGCATCAGAGGTAGGCATTTAATTAACTTGGCTTTCACCACTGTCCTGAATTATCTTCCTGTTGTAAACCTATCAGCTGTCGCCGCTTCCAAGCATAGTGAAGAAGATTAATTCCAAGTTCCTGGGCTGTACGAATGGTCAATCTGGGTAAATTCAAATCTCTATCCAGTCCCCAAGCTGTTGCTAAATCACCAATTACTAAAATAATTCCGCCACCGATTAACAATTTAATCTGCTGTTGATTAACCATTGGCAAGGCAGCAAACAAAAAAGGTTTTGTCCTTAAAGGATGACTCCGTTGCAATTCTTCTAAAGGTCTTAAAGGACTTTCTAGCTGTTGTGCTAATGCTTGAGTACTCTCAATTAGAGCATTAGCATTTGGTGGTGCATCGACGAGAAGGACACCGCCTAAATTTAAGTAGTTTTTGAGGGATTCAAATTCGAGACTATTTAAAGAAATTGCCTGTCCACCTGTTAGATACAGTAGGTCATAATCTTGAATATTTTCTCCTAAAGAAACCTGACCTGGTTCATCAGATCCTCGTAAACTGGGATACAGGGGTTCTACTGCTTGTAACAAATACGAAAGGCTGAAAAAATTACGCGCACAATCAGGATCGCTATGAGTTGCCTGTGCCATACAAACAAGTGCTTGAGGACGCATTTGTGCCTGACGGCGATAACGCAAATCAATATTGTTATATCCAGGAAAGAAAGCATCCGCAGGTTGGGTAATTTCAGTGTTTCCTGGTTGCAGAAGTATTCGGCATATTTCTATTTCTGAACTGGCTGGTATAGAGTTTCTTTGGTCAATTCGATAGGTTTCTTGAACAATATCTCTTTGCTGTCCACGCCGCAATTCATCAGGGTCTACATAGCTAACGACTAAGTAGATCATGAGCGGTTCAGAACTTACTACTTCTATATCAATAGGAAAATCATAAGAGGTCGGCACAACAATTAGATTACCTGCTAAATCAATTGCAATACCAGGTTGAATTTGCACCCAACGTCCATCTCGATATCTAGCTTCTACTTGGCTTGGGGCTGTCACATCTCGAACGCCTAAACCGCAAACAATTCCTGGTTGGTTTAAACTTTGATATTGAGCATTTTGCCGATTCCGGTGGTAATCATGGGCTGTGCGCCAGCGTTCTGCATTGATTAGTAAACCGTCTGCGGCTTGCAGGCGTTCCAAAGATTTGATTGGTGGGGGTGGGAAAGGATGGGACATAGTAATTTTGGATTTTAGATTTTAGATTTTAGATTTTGGATTAAAAGTCTGTTTAGTTTTACTTAATTACGAATTAGGTTAGCGTAGCGATCGCGAGCCTGTAAGCGTCATTGCAAATTGTTTTCGATAGATAATTCGTATGTGCAGAAAGCAGGTTTTTCTTGTTCTATGATTCTTTGGATAAGTTGTTCGTTAATGATGCCACTAGAAATATTTGAACGTAAACTAACTATAAAATGATATGGTTGTCCACCTGCTAAAACTGCATTTCCTAATTGGGCATCTCCTATGATAAAACTGGGGCCGAAAGGTTCTGTAATACTAATATGTTTATCAGCTTCATTAGGTAAATGTTCGTCTAGTGGTAAACCAGTATAAAGATGTAAATAAAGACGTAATCCTTTACGAGTTCCCCGCCAGCGATATAGTTCTACAGCCCGACGAATTAAACGCCGTTGTTGCTGGAGATCCCAAATAGAATCTACTTGCCAAGCAACCCAATGAGCCATAAAGGGTAGTAATGCTTGCGGTGCTGTCAAGGGATCGAGGTTTGCCCACATGACGTTGTAACTATCAACGATTGGTTGAAAAGCTTGCTCAAATATTTTCATGAAGCGACCAATAAAGTCTACTTCTCTATACAAAATTGGCAAGAATTCCATGTAGGCTGTGTAGGGACGGATATATAAATCGAAATACTCGCTTCTCTCGATTTGTTCGTTGTCAGTGTCTGGGTCTATATGTAAAGTAACTAGGCTGCGAAAATTGAGAGTTAGTTTGTCTTTTTTTCCTGGAGAAATTGCTTCTTGGTCTTCAAAAAATGTGTCGGGAATTGAGAAGTAGAGAACAGCATCCATTTGTCCACGAGGTGGTATCTCACTACCTTCTGTGCCAATTTGACACCATTCAGTTGGAAAGTTTCCTTCAACGCTTAAGCTCACCCGCAAAGGACGTTGTTCTAAGTTTTGCACTTGTACAATCATCTCGCTGGGATGTCCAGGATGCAAGAGTAAAGTACGTCCACCTACATCCATATCCGCATTTGCAAATCCTAAACCTGCCACAGGTAAAGCTTCGGGTATTTGCATTGGTGTTAATTGAATGCTTACAGCCGGACTAGAGCGACTTTGAACCATAGGGTTGGGGATTGGGGATTGGGGATTGGGGATTGGGGATTGGGGATTGGGGATTGGGGATTGGGGATTGGGGATTGGGGATTGGGGAATTACGAATTACGAATTATTTGAATGTCGTGATTTGAACGTAGATTTGTATCAGCCCAAGAACATATCAAACCTTCTGAGCCTGGGTCAATTAGTTGTTCTGGTGATGGTTGTCGTCGCCAATTTTCTCCTTGCTTGCGGATGGGAAACAGCAGAACGGGGCCTAAATGACGCACGCCTGGGGTTTGTTGCAGTAATGCGACAATATCTGATGTATAAACTGGTCGCCCAAATGGCCAACCTTTGCCGTCCATTCCTCCAGTTAAGGGATTTAAATATTTATACAGTGATCGCCTTAAATTACGACGAATTTCTTCGCTGGCAAAAGGATTGTTGTATGCTGGCTCTAAAGCAACTTCTGTCTGTACCGAAACACCTACGTAATTCGGCTCTTGTAATTCTATTTGTACCCCTAATAAGCGTCTTTCATCTAAGTAACTCAAAATTTGCTCTTGCAGGGCATTACTGAGGGCAAATTCTTCTGGTGTCATGCCATCGCCTTGAGCGATCGCATCTGTGTTTGCGAATGGAACTACAAGTAAACTAACTATACCAGCTTGTCTACGAGAATTTGCTGGCAAACACCGGACGCGGGCGATCGCACCAGCACCCGCCTGTTGAGTCAAAACTTCAAAATCTTCAGCAGTGACGGCGCGATCGCGCGTGCGGAGGATGCGGGGAGCCTTCATCACAGCCTGTTCCAGCGATTCGGCATCCGCCCCATTGATTGCTGGTACGCGATTGACCACACTAGCAATGTATGGATACGCAGACTTCAAAAACTGGATTGCCCCAGTTTGCACATTGCCTTCTCTACCGCCACCTGTGCGATAAGTAACCATTTTAATCTCTGAGCCACGGGGAGGAATCGCCCCATACTGGTGTTCAGATTGGTTATTTTCCAGAACTTGTACAGATGTGTCATCTAATGATGGTTGCTGAATTCGCGTTGGCGGAGCCTGCCGTAGGCTTCGCACCTGGGTATGCTGTTTAAGTTGGCTAGGTTCCCGAATCAGTGGCCCAAACTGGATTGTACCAGTGATAGAATCGATGGTGTAATGGAAGTTATGCGGCCCAGAATCAGCAAAATCTCTTACCTCAGTCCACTTCTGAGGCAAACCACCACTGGGAGTAACTAGGATATACTCATTTTCTCGGCGTTCTAAAATTGGTGCTGTTTGTAACTGGAAACTCTGTCCGGGTGTACCATCACTAATTCCCAATCGCTCATCTAGAATCAGCGTACTATGACTAGCTCTAACAGTACCGCCAATTGACTGCACTGCTAAACCAATAATTCGTGGCGGACGATTATAACCAGATTCATTTTCTTTACTAATAAAGCTACAGCGCAACCAGCGACCTCGGTAAGAGGTAAAATTAGCCACAGGCCAAACTTGAGGTAAATGCAAACGTACCTCTGCACCTTGAGACGGGTTTCCCCCCTGTTGAGCCATTTCATAAAAACTAAAACCGCGAGTTTTATCGTCTGACTCTTGTAATAAAACTGCTTGCCAATTTTCCCCATCCCAGGCTTCCCACTTGCGGGGCGGTTGATTGGGATTAATACCCGCAGGAGTAGCCGCAGCCCCTTGGAAAATAATTTCTAAAACATTAGCGTCTAAAGGATCATCAGAATTAATTGCTAAATAAAAGCAGTTCCCAGGCTGGGGTTCCTCTTCAAATATCGGTTGTTCATTACCTGTCCAGTAACCGTTAGATTGACGAGTCCAGGAAGTTGTGACTCTTTCGCGCAGAGATTGGGGAATATCTTCGGTAGTTTGGGCAGTTAAGAAATGTTGGATGCGGGGTTTGCCGATAATTAGAGGAGAATCTGTGCTAAAAGTAATCGCTTCTGTAGTTTCAGTGCGGATAGTTGAGGCTTCCAATCCGGCTGGAATCGTGTAGGCTTCGGGTAGTGCAGCGCTTAAATAAAAAGTTAATTCCGTGCGGGCTGGGGCGGGTGGTTGGAGACGAATACCCAGTAATTCTAGGAAAGCGACATAATTTTTGCGAGGTACTTGGTTGAATCTGAGCAACATTTGGTCAGTTAACCAAGCAAATAACTCAATTAGCGTAATTCCTGGGTCGCTGAGATTGTGGTCTGTCCATTCTGGACAGTAGCGAGGAATACGCATAATACATTCTTCCACCAAATCATCGAAGGCGCGATCGTCTAAGTTGGAAGAAGGTAATTTCGGTAAAAAATCAAAGTTCATACCAATTTTAAAAAAGAATGTGACAGATACAAGCCTAGAAACCCAGATGAAATTTAACTTTCTGAATTTTTAATTTTTAATTGGTATCACGATTCCTCCCCAGCTGAAACCAAATAATAAGGATAAACAAAACTATAAATATCGGGGCCGTCTTTGAGCCGATAATTGATGATAATGTCCACTCTGCCACGCACAGGGTCAGGATCGGTGACAACTTCATCGATAGTAATGCGTGGTTCCCAAACTTCTAAAGCTTCCAAAACATAAAGACGGATTCGCAGTAAGGTTTCGCTATTTAAAGGTGCAAACGCCAGTTCTGACAAGCGCGAACCAAAGGTAGGTCGATAAACCCGCTCACCTACTCCCGTGCGGAGGATAATCCAAATAGATTCTTTAACTTTTTGATCTTCACGGCTAAGTTGTATCCCACCTTGCACACTTAAATGCAGTGGATAAGCCCAACCTGTTCCCAAATAGGCTCGTTCACGACCATAAACCATATCTGGCACTTAGACAGTTGTTACATGGATATCTTCAAAGATATCGGCACAGAGGGTTTAAGCCTATTCGCCAAAGGTCGAGGATGAAGAGAGGGGGCAGGGGGCAGGGGAATAAATTAAGCTTCATTAGGGACTTCCAAATAAAAAAATATTCCAAAACTGACGCAAAAATCCTCTTAATCTCTCCTCTCTCTGTGTTCTCTGCGTCTCTGTGGTTCGTTTTTTGGGATAATGTATTCCTTGGAAATCCCTTAATGAGTCTTTGAACTCCATTAATGAACCTCAGAGCTTCATTAATGACTCTTTTTTACTCGTGGACGCAGATTCCTTGCATTCCAATCAGCCGCCAATTAAAACAGTGGGATTACCTTTGATTATTTTATTCGGTGGCCCTAATGCTTCTATAATAGTGTCGCCCATCCGAGAAGCAGGTAGATTGTTAATCAGCACAGTCTGACTACCATCAATTACAACCCCAGGGCCGTGAGGAGGTAAGGGTAAAGGTGTAGCGCAATTATGAATATCAGCACCAGCAGCAGCAGCAGCGATCGCACTACCCATAGTAGCTGCTGCTGTTGCCTTGGTAGTTTGTTCGGCAGCTAAAGCAGCAGGTGCGCCTGGTGTCCCAGCCGAGGCTAGAGTAGCAGCCTCAGCCGCTTTGATAGCTATATCAGAAGATGTTTTCGCGGACTGCAAACCTGGTACTGCGGCAGCAAGTACGCCCCGCCACGCAGGTAAAGACCCAATCAACACATTGGGACTACCCGGCCCTCCTGTTAAAACTGGGGGTAAAGGGTGCGCTACATTGTCAGTAATTCTTGCTGCTGGTCTACCCATGACAACCTCCTAATAGTGTCTTTAATCTCTTGTCTCTGTGGTTAGATAAATTACTTTTAAACCGCAGAGGCACAGAGAGCGCTGAGAAAGAACATAGAAAATTACGAATTACGAATTAATTAAGTCGAATCAACGCACCTTTGACCGTAATCGTCCCGGTGGCAGAAATGTCTATATTTCCAGCAGCATCTAATGACATATTACCTGTTGATTTCACTGAAACAGATTTAGCCATGTCGTCCATTTTGATTCTATGACCGCCTTTAGTTTCAATCTCTATACACCTTTGACTATCATTGAGATATATTTTATGACCGTCTTTAGTTTCTACGCGAATACCTGTTTTACTACTTCCTTTATCCTCTTCAACAAACTGTAGAACATGACCAACGCGAGTCTTAATGGTGCGTAATCTTACACCACCTGTAACCGAATCATTTACCTTTTCCGGTGGTGCATCCTTCCCGTTCCATACCCCGCCAATGACGTAGGGACGGTGAATATCACCATGTTCGAAACCTACCAAAACTTCATCGTTTACCTCTGGTAAACAGTCGAAACCTCTGTTTTGACCTGCTCCCACAGCGACAACTCTCGCCCAGTCACTTGTATGGTCTTCTGTGAGAGTGGGAAACTTGACTTTCACTCGGCCCATTTTCTCTGGGTCTTTATTATCAGTCACAATTCCCACTAATAAAGTCTCAGACGGCTGTAGACGTTTTTCTGGGGATAGAGTTGTGAATAAGCTACCAGAACGTAGTCCTCGGACGCTGAAATCAGTTTCATAAACGCGCTGACTGAAGAAATGGCGGGTTTCTGTAACATAATATTTACCACTATAGCGATCGCCCATACCCTCAAGATTAATAACCCGTCCCGGACGAATCTCAGGATTACCCTCTGACTTGGCATCTGCATAAACAAATTCTCCCCCTAGTTCATCACATAAAGCCTGAGCCATCGTCTCTGCTTGTTTTTTACTGGCAACAGGTTTATCTACGACAATCATTTTGGGAGACTTAAGATTAGAAAAGGCATTACTAGTACTACTTCCTAGCTTATTACCTGTCTCGGTTATTTGCTTTTCTTTCTTGGCTGTTCCACTAATCAATTGTTTCTGGGTATAGTCCCAGGCGCGTACTTCTACAGAACTTATCTGTTCAGCACTGGTAACGCGAGTACTAAACTTATTAATATCAACTAGCCATTTTAGTGATAAAGATTCCTGACTATCTGGTTTGCAAAAATTGAGTTCTTCCTTTCTAATAAATAACTCAAAACCAATGCGAGCAGCCCTTTCTCGCAAAAACTCCATATTAGTTTGATTTTCTTGGAATACATACTTATGAACTTCACCAGTTGCCTCTATGTTACCAGGTTTTATACCTACTTCTTTAATTATTTGCTTGACTATATCGCTATCAGTTTTATTTAAAAAAGAGCGATTGTAACGACCTCTATGGAGACGATGAGAAATATCATAACCTCGAACAATAATATCAGCTTCAGATTTTTCATTGAAGTGAACTTCCATTGCTGTAATTTCGCCCTCAATCAGGAATTCTTCTACCTCCTCCTGAAAATTATTATCTAGAGTAGTACTCGAAGTAAAACCCAATTTAACTTTGTTCCCAATCTTAAACAACTTGTCATGTCGCCAAGCCTTGTTTTCTGGTCGGTCAGATGCAGGAATATAGCTGTTATGGATTACTAGCGTAAACATTGCTGGTAAATGAAGGCTTTCTTCAATTGTAATTTGCAACAAATCCTTCATTAATTCAGGAGAAGCTGGTTTTCCATCTATCTGTATTTTAGGTTCGCTTAAATAAAGGCTTTTTTTAGGAGGCATAACTATTATTCTACGACTTATGAAATTTTCAGTTCCGCCTTTAATGACAAAATAAATATTAATTCATCACTTTATTAATTTGTCTTACTCAACTTTTTACCCTTTTGATCTCCCTTACGAGCGTCGCCTTTAGAGGCAGATTCACGTCCTCCAGGAAGGTTATTCTTATCTACTTCTTGCAAGGCTATATCTACCAGCGCCCTGACTGGTGTACCATCACTTAAAAACATATTTAAAGTGTAGGTTAAACTCGTGATTACACAATAGAAATATTCATTTCCCCATGTAAATATGTAAACAGGCGGGCGTTTATCAGTTGCTTTGCTAATAGTTTCTACACCTTTTTTAATCTTATCTATATATTTTTTCATCACCGACTCTTTCGTTTCATAAGTATCATAAAGTAACTGTTTGAGTGTAAATTTGTAAGGTTCAACACCAGAAAAGTTTACTTTTGGAAGTAGAGTAGTTCCTCTATTACCATCCTTGCTTTCCCATTTAACAGTTCGAGCGAAACTAATATCTGTAGGATTAAACATTAATTCAATATCTGGCGCTTCACCGTTATAAGCTACAAGTTTGGCTTTCTCAAGTTGCGGTTGACGCTTTTGAATAACAATAATTGCTGGACTTGCCATTTGAATATTCTCCAAAAATTAATTATTTGATGGGAATTTACCAAGGTAATCTACCTGAGTAACCGCCATGACGTTCACGCTCAATTTCTATCCGTTGTCGTAATCTGCTATAAACTTCACGAGCTAGAGCTTCAAGATCAACCGTATCATCTTTATCATCTTCTTGAGAAAATGAGGATGCGCTCTCTATAGTCTCAGTTACCGGTTGTATTTCTCTAGATATATCGGGTGGAATAACTTCTCCACCATTAGCAAAGCCTCTAAATGAAGGAAGGTGTTTAGCAAAAACTTGTGGCGATTCTGAAACATGAGAAAATTCATAATTTTGACTGTTAGATTCTCCATCCTTAAAGTTAAAGTTAGTAAACTCATCATTATTTACATTTAGTAAATCTTCAACACTTGACCATTGAGAAGGTGTATTTGACCATTGAGAGGGTGTATTATTTGTAGAATTTGCTTTTCGGAAAATCAGGGGAGGCGATGAGTATTGAGGTGAAGATTCACCGACATCTATTGTTTCATTTTGAAGAGGATGAAGCTGTGGAGAATTGAGAATCGAAAGTTTCTTTTGATTAATATTCAACCCCAAGGAAGAAGGAATTAAAGAATTGGATATCTGAGGTGAATCAGTCTCAGTGCTTTTTAGCTGTAATGAAGTGTCTGAAAAAGAATCGACTTTAGTCGGAGTTTCTGGAGAAATTGTCTCTTCTGGTTCTGTAGAATTGGGTGTCTGTAAACTTGGAAGAATAATATCGTGCGGTATTCCACCAGTGTTGATGTGATGTAGTAGGGGTAAATTCTTCTGTGCATCCCTGGTATTAATGACAAACTCCCCAGGCGTAAGCATTGCTGGTACTGTATCTGAGGGTGCTATGTGCTGGCGATTTTCAACGGGGGAATCTGTAACATGACCACCAGTAGCATAACCTTTAGGTGTGGGTTTTTGTGCGATCGCATTTCGCTCAACTTTCGGTGCTGTGCTTACCTCATCTTGTGGATAAATTGGGTTTTCTAGAATATCTGGATTATCCCAGGTTAATATTTCAGGATTTTCTGATTCTACTGTTTCAATAATTTTTCTAAAAATACTTGCTTCTCCAACAATTTCAGGTGAAGTGGCGCTAACTACCGATGCTTCAATAATTTCAGGTAAACTGGCGCTAACTATCGATGCTTGAATAATTTCAGGTGAAGTAGCGGTAATTGTTGGTGCTTCAATAATTTCAGGTAAACTGGCGCTAACTACCGATGCTTGAATAATTTCAGGTGAAGTGGCGGTAATTGTTGGTGCTTCAATAATTTCAGGTAAACTGGCGCTAGCTACTGGTACTTCACTAATCTCAGGTGAAGTGGCGATAATTGTTGGTGCTTCATTAATCTCAAGTGAACTTACTGGTACTTCAATAATTTCAGGCGAAGTGGCGGTGATTATTGGTGCTTGAATAATTTCAGGTAAACTGGCGCTAACTACTGGTGCTTCACTAATTTTAGGTGAACTGGCGCTAGCTACTAGTACTTCACTAATCTCAGGTGATGTGGCGATAATTGTTGGTGTTTCATTAATCTCAGGTGAACTAGCACTAACTACCGATGCTTGAATAATTTCAGGTGATGTGGCGATAATTGTTGGTGCTTCATCAATCTCAGACAATGCTAATATGGGGTTATTTTCTGTAAACTCGCTGGTAATATCCTCATCACGTTGTAGTGAAGTCACATTTGCTGAGACATTAACAGCCATACCAGACTGTGACTCTGAAGTTATTAACTCTTCATTATTATCAGAGTTGCTGAATAAACTAGTTGTGTCTTCAATATAAGCTGAAGTAGGTATTAACTCAACAGGCGCACTGGCTAGAAATTCACTTGTAACACTCAAATCAATTTCCTGACTTTTGCCGGTATCTGGAAAACCTTTGTTGTACAACGAGAGAGGCTTTAAATTCTCTCCATATCCTTGTAAGGAAGTAGGCTGGAAGCTTAGATTTTGCGTTAGATTTTCTACATCCTGTGAAAAATCAGGATTAAGTTCTTGTTTTACTGCAATTGGTTTGTTTACAAATGAAGGTTTAGAATTAGATTGCAATTCTACAGTGTTTTCATCATCTGCCAAAGGGAAAATTAATGTGGAATTACTATTAACATCAGGTGAAGTCAGTGCTGACGGTAAAGTTAAATAATTTTCAACTACAGCGTTATCTGTAACAAAATCATTTGGGTTGATTTTTAATATTAAGTCTGTTTCAATAACTTGACTTGCCTCAAAATTACTATTTATATTTGTTAATCCTTTTTCTTGTAATGGCGAGATTAAAGTTGGTAAATTCTCTTTTGATTGGATTAAATTTGTTTGAGTAGCACTAATTTTAGTGTCAACTATAGAAGAAACTTGATGTGCTTCAATATCTTGTTGTGAAGGCGTTGGACTGACTGAACTATCTAAAACATTAGCTGAGTCTGATGCTTCGTTGATTATTGTTTGATTATTATTGAGAAACTTATTAGACGGAGTAAATATTTTTTCTACATTATTCGTCAAAGGAAATTCTAGAGGCGAATTTTCGACCAATTCACTTGTATTCTTATCTAAGTTAATCTTTTCTTGTAATGGTAAAATGCTTTCTGTTACAGGCAACTCTACACTGGGTGAGCTAGATGGAAATTCAGAAGTTGGGTGCAGATTATTGCTAAGAGTATTCCTGAATAAAGTCGATATATCCTCAATTAAAGATGGAGTACTTCCCGTTGTAACAGTAACAGAATCATTATTGTTTCTGGTGTTCTCTGAAGCACTATCCAGTTGTAAGTTTGGGGCTTCTAAGTTAGCTTCAATCGATGGAGATTCCTCGCCATTAATAGTAAGATTATTTTCATTAATAAATTGCTCAATATTTTTAGCCGCCGATGATGTAATAGACTTTTTAGCTCTAGGTTTTGATTTTGACTTTTTTGCTGCTGGCTGTTGAGGTTTATTTGTTTTTTTTGATTTAGATTTACTTTTGATATTTAATTCTTGAGAGGTGTTGTTACTCGTATTTTTTTCAATGCGAGTCGGTAGTATTGCTGGGATACTGTCTTTTACTGATTTATTACTATTAATAGTAGTATTCTCTAGTGGATCTATTGAATCATAAGAATCAAACTCAATTACGGAAAACTCACTATTTATATCATCAGCATCCCAGCGATCCCAACCTATTAATGGTTGAATCGATGGCTCATACTGACGAGACAAGAAAAATTTAGCGGATGTGACTAATGGTGGTTTAGTTTGTATTGTACTGATAAAATTACTTCGTGAATGCAAAGAATTAGATTCTTTCTTCAAACTCATTCTCTGAGGATTCGACAAAGGTGATATCACCCCAAGGGGATGAATATTGTTTCCTAATGAAGATTGAATAATTTGCATAGTTATTGTTGAATAGTAGCCAATTAATTAGAAACGAAATATCCGGTTTTTTGATTTCGTTGTACAGAAGTGCCTCCTCCTGTAGACCTTGCTATTTGTAAACCTTCATAAGCTAAAGTTAATTCTTCAATTGCAACTGCTTTTCCATCTGCTTGGAGTGCAGGTGTTTTCCAGGTTATGGGAATAGCACCAATCAAAGTCCAACTCATCATCGTTTCACCAGCTTGGTTAAAAATCAGAATATTGACATTACGTCGAGATGTTTTCTTTTGTTCATCAAAAACTGCATTCATCCAGTTCCAAAAACCTGGATGATCGGTAAATCCTCGTTTAAGAGTTATGTCTGCAAATTCTGTATGACCTAAATAAATTCTTTGCTGGTCGTTGACACCACCTTCCTGAAAAACATTTTTCTTAATTTGAACACTTAATCCTGTACATTCAGCGAAAGATGCAGCAATAGAACTGTCTATTTCTACATAGAACCTATTAGTAGTGACATAATTTAATTCGTGAGTAATGTTGCCGTTATTAGCGCCTGTAGCCATTACAACCACCTTTGAGAATTATAACTACCTACCCTTTCGCGCTGCGATCGCAAGTCTTCTAGCAAAAGTTTATACACGTGTTCTGTAAGCTGGTTCATCAGCCGTGAGTCGTTGAGATATTTAGTTGCAGTTTTAGCCGCCTTGCTTGCATCAGATGCGGTCGAAACCCCGGCGTATCCAGCAGTACCGCCAACATCTCCATCGAAGGTGAAAAAAGTTTGTTGCTGTTTTGAGTCCATAAATAAAAAACCTCTCCTAGAATCCAGGCTAAAGGTACTGCATCAGAATCAAAAGTAGCCAAAAGTCGAACTTAGTTTTTGCCTAGATTTAAACTTTTGAGGAATTGTGTAGAAAATGCGATCGCAGTACTCTAGATGTTGGTAACAGCAAAATAATATTTATCTAGCTACTGCTTGGGCAACAGGATAAGAAAATGAGAGAATATGTCAGCCGGAAAAAACAAACTAGTACAGGCTTCTCAATCCCATCCCTGAAACACCCGACACGCGGCTTTGGTTTGGAGTCATCGGCAATTTCACGCCAAGCGGTTCCTGAAATACAACCACTCGATAAACCAGTTACTCACGATATCAGTCGCATACCACTGCGTAGGCAAGCAAAACTCTCAATTAGCCAGCCGGGAGACATTTACGAACAGGAAGCTGATAGCGTCGCACAGCAAGTAATGCAAAGAATGGCGCAACCTGTAAATCGCCAGTCTATCCAACGAGAAGCATTGCCAGAGGATGAGGAAGAATTGCAGATGAAACCTCTGGACAGTAGCACACTGCAACGGCAAGAAGTGCCAGAGGAAGAGGAAGAATTACAGATGAAATCTCTGGACAGTAGCATACTGCAACGAGAAGCATTGCCAGAGGATGAGGAAGAATTGCAGATGAAACCGATGGTGCAGCGTCAGGCTGAGGCTGGGATGGCTGCTGCACCTGACCTGGAAGCGTCCATTAGCCAAGCAAGGGGTGGTGGACAAGCGATGGCAGACAATATCCGCGAACCGATGGAACAGGCGTTTGGCGCTGATTTTAGTGGGGTGAAGGTTCACACAGATGGTCAGTCTGACCAGTTGAATCGGTCAATTCAGGCGCGGGCTTTTACAACAGGACAGGATGTGTTCTTTCGTTCGGGTGAATATAATCCTGGGAGTCGCGGAGGACAGGAGTTGTTGGCGCATGAGTTGACCCATGTAGTGCAGCAAAATGGGGGGGCTGTGCAGCGTGCTGGCTCTGTCATTCAGAGGCTGATTGGCGCTGGCACCCTGCCTGGCCAACAAGTTACGCTTCCGGGTGTTGCTGACTCGCTAGGAGCCGCCGCCAAGAAAAGTGCCCTCTACATCAATACGGAAACGAGAACAGGGAACCAAGGAACGGCAAGATCCAGTCAATTAGGGGTCAATAATCAGGGAAATCTGTATATCCAATCTAATTTCGACGAGGGGCAGGGCCCGGCTAGCCTAGAAACGTGGTCGGAAATGACGCAGACGGGTGGAGGCTATGTAAAGCGCGTACGCATTACAAGACAGGGGCAAGTGGTGATGGACAGAGTGATGAACGAAAGGGCAGGCACCGCATTGCAAATTGCATTAGCTGCTGACAGAAATCCGAGGGGATTGGCAGGCGATGAGCGTTATAACTCGGTACACGGCGTGGCTGCGGCAGATGCAGATGGCTTAAATATTGACGGAAATTCGGAGCGCACCGCAGATAATCTCACCAAGGTGGTAGGAGAAGGCGCACGCTTCGGATGGCTGGCAGAGGGCTTATCAACCGGCATCATTGGCAATGATTCGGATAACGTTCTGAATATACAGGTTTCCATCCCGCAAGAAGGAACATTTACAATGAATCCCACCTTTCAAGAGTTGTGGGGCGCTTGGGACTCGGCTTTCAACAGGTCGTATATGAAAGACAAAAATACAGCTAAGACGATTTTGAAACAACGTCTGATGGCTGGATGGAGAACGCCAAGAGATAATGATGTTCCCGGCGCTGCTCCCCTTCAAAGTGGCGCAAGCGCAACGGGCCAGGTCACATCGCTATCTCGTAAAGCCGGCAATATTGCCCTCATGCCCGCCGGGGAAGGTATCGATGGCGCGGGAATTGTATCCGATCTGCGTATGACATGGGTCAGTGACCATTAATCCTAGCACTACATTGTCAAATTCACTTGTACAGATCGGCCGGATTTCTTATGCTCTGACACATGACAGATTAAACCAGAGACACCTTGTCCACCTGCGAGGGCATAATATCATTATGCCCCTACATTAATCCCACAGATATCGTAGTGCGATCGCCTGATCTTGTAGAGTACAAAAACGTGCGTGCGATCGCTTTGTTAGTTTAATCCTCAAAAATAGTCCAATTATTTAATGCAGAAGTTGCTACAGACTGCGCGAAACACCGAAACGTGAGGGCAGAAGTTACTACAGCGAAGACGGAAGTTGCTACAGATGCGATCGCATCTCTTTTAAGTTGAGTAAATGAACATCAAATTGTCAAATTCTCAGAATTTACCCACCCTACACCTCTTGAACTGCGATCGCTGTTGTCGGGTGTGTTAACTAATTAATCAACTTCCCGAAAATTTAGACTTTGGGTGAATTGCTGGATAAGTGCGATCGCAGTAATCTAGATGTATGTTGGTATTAACAAAATATTCGCCCCCTTACTGCTCGGTCATCAGGAGAAAAAAATGGGAGAACACGTAGGACAGCACAAAAAAGCTACTACAGGCTCCTTTTCAATACCTACACTCAAGCAACCAACACGTGGTTTTGGTTTAAATCTTGGTGCTTCGTCCCAAGTAGCTACTGAGGTACAGCTTAAAAAACCTCTAGGGCACGACATTAGCCGAATATCATTACGCTCACAAACAAAACTCACAGTTAACCAGCCGGGAGATGTTTATGAGCAGGAAGCTGATAAAGTAGCCCAGCAGGTGATGCAGAGGCAATCTATCCAACGGGAAGCTTTGCCGGAGGAAGATGAAGAATTACAAATGAAATCCCTTTCCAATGCCAATATTCCCTCACTACAACGGGAAGCTTTGCCAGAGGAAGATGAAGAATTACAAATGAAGTCTCTTTCCAATGCCAATATTCCCTCACTGCAACGGGAAGCTTTGCCAGAGGAAGATGAAGAATTACAAATGAAGTCCCTTTCCAATGCCAATATTCCCTCACTGCAACGGGAAGCTTTGCCAGAGGAAGATGAAGAATTACAAATGAAGCCTCAAGCAGTTGGGATGCAATTCCTAAACAAACCTCTCACCCACGACATTAGTCGAATGTCACTGCGTCTACAAACAAAACTTACAGTTAACCAGCCTGGAGACGTTTACGAGCAGGAGGCTGATAAAGTAGCGCAACAGGTGATGCAAAGGCAGTCTATCCAACGGGAAGCATTGCCAGAGGAAGAGGAAGAATTACAAATGAAATCCGTGGCGGGTTCCATTACTCCTGTCGTGCAACGTAAGGGTGGTGGAATAGCAGCCACTTCCGACTTGGAAACCTCAATCCAAAAAGAACGGGGAAGTGGACAACCACTCGCTGATGATGTCCGACAACCAATGGAGCAGGCGTTTGGTACTAACTTTGGTGGTGTCAAAATACACACAGATAGCCAGTCTGACCAACTTAACCAATCTATTCAAGCGCGGGCTTTCACCACTGGACAAGATATCTTCTTCCGTCAAGGAGAATATGCTCCTGAGAGTCACGGAGGGAAGGAATTACTAGCCCATGAATTAACTCACGTTGTACAGCAGACGGGCAAAGTTCAACCGAAATCCAATACGTTCCTAGAGAGAAAAGAAAATAAACTACAAACCAAAGTAGACTCCGCTCAGTCATCTGTAGAAGCAAAAATACAACTGAAAGAGAATCCTCAAGGACAGCCAACGACTCAGGGTAGTTTACCCGTCACTAAGGCTGATGTAGCATCCCCAACGGGAGATTTCAAATCGGGAGGAATGCAAGACAAACCCAATTCCCCATCAGCAGCACCCCTGGTAAGTGCTGGTAGCGCTACTGGTGCGCCATCAGGAGGAACAGGAAGTGGGGCAACGGTGGGGGGAAGTAACGGTACAGCCGATGTAGCCGCCAGTAGCAGCGCTTCTTTAGAAAAAGACCCAGAATTCCAGGCGGTAGTTAATCAGGCAAAGGTCATAGCGGAGAACAAGAAAAAACACGACCCAGCCCAGGCAGAATCAAAAGAAGCTCAAGATGCGGCTGAACCTCCCAGCAATGAAGTGGAGAGCAAGGCAAAAGATAAGCAAGTCCAGGAAATGAACCAGCAGCAATCAGGGGCTTTTAATGCGGCTGCGTTTAAAGCAGCACTGATGCAAAAAATTGCTGCTGTTATTCCTAACAACGAGAAAGACGCGGAGAAATTCAAAGAGAGCAATAAAATTGATTCTGTGAAACAGGATATGTCCTCACAGGTCAACCAGGAGCAAGAACAAGCAGCTGGCCCGATTGAAAATAAAATCAAGGAAGCGCCAAATACAAGCGGTATTGAACCCAAGCCAGTAACTCCATTGCAGCAGCCGAAAGCTGACTCATCACCAACAAATATCGATGCAGAAAAGGCAGCCCCAAAGCCCAAGCCAGAATCGGAAGTATCTCAACCTCTAAAGGCAAATAGCCAAGAACTTGACCAGCAGATGGCTGAGGCTCGTGTTACTGAAGAACAACTAGGAAAGTCCAATGAGCCACAGTTTCAGGAGGCTATTGGCGCAAAAAAAGAAGCTCAAGTCCATGCCGTTGAAGCCCCAAAAGCATATCGTCAAGACGAACAAGCAACTATCAATAAAGGTCAAGCTCAAGCGCAGGCTACCAGCCAAAGCCAGCTAGAGGGAATGCACGGTCAACGGGAACAACTCTTGGCTCAGGTAATGGGCGTTCAAGGCCAAACCCAGAGTAAGGATACTCAGGAACGGGCTAAAATCGCCAGTGAAGTTAATGGCATCTATGAAAATACCAAAAAAGCAGTTGAAACTGTCCTTGACGGTATAGATGGAGATGTCACCAGTAAATTTGATGCGGGTGCAGTAACCGCCAAGCAGAAATTTGAGACTCATGTTGGTCAAAAAATGGATGCCTGGAACCAGCAGCGCTATGGCGAGTGGTACGATGTTACGGGCTGGGATGAGCGAATTAGTGATGCTTGGCATGGCTTACCGCCAGAGGTGAATCAATTCTTTGTGGATGGGCGACAGTTGTATCTTGATTCGATGGATGTCACCCTAACCGAGATTGCAAAATTCGTCGCTCAAAAACTGAATGAAGCTAAACAGAAGATTTCTGATGGTCAGCAGAAAATTCATGAGTATGTTGCTGGTTTGCCGGAAAATCTCAGAAAAGTAGGACAGGAAGCAGCACAGAACATTCAGGGTAAGTTTGATCAGTTAGAAGAGAGCATTAACAGTAAGCAAGATCAGTTAATTGACTCTCTGGCACAGAAATATAGCGAAAATCTCCAACAAATCGATGCAGAAATCGAGAAGAAGAAGGAAGAAAATCGTGGTCTGAAAGATAAGGCTAAAGATGCGATCGCAGGAACCATCCAGACTATCATCCAATTGAAGGATATGCTGATGGGAGTGTTGGCAAAAGCCGCAGGTGCGATCGACAAGATTATTTTAGACCCCATCGCTTTCTTGGGGAATCTAGTTGCTGGCATTAAGCAAGGTTTTGATAAATTTGCAGGGAATATTGAAAACCATCTCAAAAAGGGACTCATTGGCTGGCTGACGGGTGCAATGGCAGGGGCAGGGATTCAAATGCCAGAAAACTTTGATCTCAAGGGCATTTTTAGCCTAGTGATGCAGGTTCTAGGACTGGTTTATGACGGCATCAAGTCACGAGTTATCAAGGCATTGGGCAAGAACGGCGAGAAGATATTCACCGCCTTAGAAACCAGCTTTGAGATGTTTGTCATCTTGAAGAATGAAGGAATAGCAGGTCTGTGGCAGTTCATCCAAGATAAGATTGGAGACTTGAAAGTGATGGTGATGGACACCATCCAGACGTTCGTTATCGAAAATGTGATTAAAGCAGGGGTGATATGGGTTGTAAGTTTATTAAACCCAGCTTCAGCCTTCGTGAAAGCGTGCAAGGCAATTTATGACATCATCATGTTCTTTATTGAACGTGGTAGTCAGATTGTCGAATTGGTTAATGCTGTAACTGATTCGGTTAGTGCGATCGCATCTGGTGCGATCGGTGGCGCAGCTGCTTTAATTGAGAATGCACTAGGCACGGCGCTACCAGTGGTCATCAGTTTTATGGCAAGTCTGTTGGGCTTGGGCGGCATCAGCGAGAAGATAGGAGAAATTATTCAGAAGGTACGTCAGCCGATTGATAAAGCGATCGATTGGTTGATTGCTAAGGCTGTACAGTTTGCGAAGAAACTGGGCTTTGGTAAGGATAAGGATAATAAGGAAGAAGACCCGGAACACGATTCCAAGGTGGCGAAAGGGCTGAAGCAAATTGATGATGAGGAAGCTCTGTACACCAAAAATAGTGGCAAGATAACACGTAAAGATGCAGAGAAAGTCGCAGCCAAGGTAAAGAGTGAAAACCCGATATTTGAGTCAATTACGGTGATTGACGGGGGCGATACCTGGGATTATAAGTATGTTGCCAGTGAAGGAAAGAAGAAGGGAGAAGAAAAAACAAACGAGCAAGGGACAGACGAAAATAATGTCAAGCAGCAGATATCTGACCTACAAACTCGTGCGTTAAAAGTTTCGGGTAAAATAGACCACTTGCCTGATAATAATACTTCCAAATTGGATTTGAAATTTCAATTAAAGGAGATCCAAGACAACCTCGAAACCGCCAAACAATTAAGTAAAGAGCTTCAGACTTCTTCTGATTCTGACCACACTAGCTTAGAACAACTGGTGAAAGAAGAAAGAGCTAAGTTAACTAAACTCGAAGAATCTCTGGAAAAAGATAAAGATAGCGAGAAGTCGCCTGCTCAAAAAGTTAAGGAGATTTTAGATTCAGGGAAAGCCCAGCATATACTACCTGCAAGTTATAGTGGTGGTAAACATTGGAAGGGCAGTTCAGAAAAACAGCGTCGTGAAAACAGCATGAACAAAGGCCCTGGACAATTCCTATGCTCAATGACTTCTGATCAGGTCAAGCAGTTGGAGAAGGATACTTTACTTACAGGTAGACTTGAAGATAAAAGTCAAGCAACTTACCATGCATATAAGACGTATGGCGAAGCAATCGGTTACGCTAATGGAGATATGGCTCACGAGCTTCGTGCAGAGTTGACTGCTGCCGAAAGTGACAGACCAGCAATTCACTCTCATCCGCATAGCTAGTTAGCAAGAGAAGAGGCAATTCATGTATACAAAAATAGTTCCACTCAAAATACCTGGGAGTTGGGCTGTTATCTATAATTCTTTTGGAGATGAAGAACCGATAGTTCTTGATGGAGTCATTGTTAATAATGAATTTTATAAGCAGGACTTGCTATCAATTGAGCGTATCCAATACTCTGAAAAAGGTTGGGTTACATATCCAAATAGTTACATAGTGGATCTTGGCTGGTATCCTGACTCAGATCCGAAAGGTTCTTACCATTTCACATTGCTTCGAGGAAATTGGGACAATGTAGTGGTGCAATTCGAGTCAAAGGATCGGCAGAAGATTCGTGCTGTTATTGAAAGATGTTTTGCTTTGGTTATGCAAGGGGTTAAGGAGCAGGATATTTCGCGCTGGATTGAATTAGAATATCCATCTAGCCAGATTAACTAGTAATACTCCGGTACGCATTTATGCCAAAAATAAACCAATTATTCATAGTGATATCGACAAGCGAGAAAATCAATCTGAGTGTTTCCCACCCGATATACAAGCCGATGTTCTAACCCACATTCCGCACCCACAACTGTCACACCCCAAGGAAACGGATATATTTAGTACATAGGAACTAATTAGTGGGAGAATTGACTAGAATTTATTGGATCTAAATAGAAATCATTACTATTAACTGAGATATATAGTCAAAAAACTTGGACTTTGTACAAAATCTTGGTTCTTAGGTTATTTTGATGGAAAACTTGGTTCAAAATCATTGACAGCTTTATCCTCTTTATCCTCAATGACTATAAAAAGACAAAAAACTGGTTTGAATCAATAGCTTTCTAATCCCTTCAAATGGATCTTCCATTACAGCCGTAACCAGATCCAAAATTTTCGATGCTTTCTGAAAATCTTGCTTAAACTACCAAGCTAAATCTTCTTTGAATTTAGAACTAAAACCAGGACTGCGATTAACAACAACTGGCTTAATTTCACCAGTTTCAGCTTTGTTTTTCTTCTTTTTGCTCAATCCCTAACTCCTGCTGAAGTTCTGCGATCGCTAGCCAAAATCGAAGGGTAGTTGATAACCCATCAACTATAGCGTTTCCTAATCAGATGAAGTACATCATAGCCCCCTCCCCGCAAGCGATGAGGGGGTTGGGGGTGGGGTTCCTGTACCTCACTCAACTGAGAACCGCTATACCCATAAAATTTGACAGATTTTAACTAATCATTTTGCTACACAACATACACCGTAAAATTCACTAGATTGTCTTGACCAAATCGCAGTGAATCTCCATTAAGAAGGCGATATTGCATCCCAGGAGTTAAAGAATTGTTGTTTAAATAAATACCATTTGTACTCATGTCAACAATCATGTATGCATTTTGCGACCAGTCCCAATCGACTCGTGCGTGACGACGAGAGACTATTCCCTCACTGGGGATACCGGTCAAGTCAATTTCGGGTGGCGCTATTCCTGGACTCTGACTGCGGCGACCAATATAACCTCCTTCCCCAACAAGGTGAAATTCTCTACCGGTGCTATGAATCAGCTTTAAGGCTGGCGCTCTTTGAGGCGGAGGGGTATAAACTGGGGGTGTTGGTTGATAAGCAACCCGTGGCTGATAGACTGTTGAATAATCAACGGGGGCTTGTTGAGGAGGTTGGTAGTTAGATTGGTCTGTTGCTGGCCGCTGATACTGAACAGGCGGAGGTTGGTTAGACGGTTGTTGACTAGGCTGTGGTTGAATCGGTGGTTGTGGTGTAGGGGAAACTACATTATTCACAGGGCCCACAGGAGTGGAACACCAGGGACAAACCTTAGCATTGTTAGGCAGGGCGCGGTTAAAATATTCGCAACTAGGATTAGGGCACCGATTTGCAGGCATAGGAATTTATATCATCAGGCATAGGTTGTAAAGCTACAAGACCTACTTTACTAAGTAAACACTGACCCTGACGAGTGGTTAGCATCTGGGCAAATGTAGAACCACCAGGCAGGCGGTTGCTGTCTTTAGGGTACACTACAAAAATAGGGTATCCCAGGGGGTAGCTTTGGAAAGTTGTGACATCAACATAATAATCATCATGTTGACACAAGTCATCTGAGGGACTAATTGAGCGGCGATCGCGCCGTTGAAACAGAGGTTGAATTGCTGACTTTTTGCCATCTGCGATCGCTAGCGGATAGCCAGTACACTGACTCGAAGTTTTACTGATAATGCCAAAACTGATAATACCAGTGATTCGCCCCTCTAAAGTCTCACTACGTATCAGGTTTTGGGTTTTTGTTGTATCAAGTTTAGTAACTTTCGCTGCAAATAAAGCTTCGTCTTGAGGGACATTTTTGAGAACTATTTCTTTAAATTTACTGATTGCTTCTGGTTCAGTTGGAGCAAAAGGTTTCACAGTCAGATTTGGAAGTTTGGGACTAATTTGTTGCCAATTGGTAATTTTACCTGTGTAAATTTGACGCAATTGCTCAATATTTATTTGCCCACCCAAAGCATTAGCAAGATTTGAGTCTCTTTTATTAAATGCTACAAAAACAAGTAATCCATCATAAGCAACTTGTTTTTTAGTAAGTTTATCTGTGATGTTGTCTGCCAAACTAGTAATTGCAAAATCTTTTTTGTTTGTTTGGACTTCTTCAATACTTTTAATCGGATTATTTATATTGGATGACAAAACAGATTCATAGTTAAATGTTGCTGTTGCATCTGGCTTTGGTCTGGTCAATAAATCTCCTAAACGACTGTTGTCTACCGATTGCGTCAAAACAAAGCTCCATGTACTGTCTTTTTCTCCTGTATAAGCAAATTGTCCAGAAGGAACGTTGGGGACTTCAGAGAAATTCCGCACAAGTCTAGACCAGAGTATATATTGATTAGGATTATCTGTTTTCTTGACCAAAAGCCAATACAAAATTCCTCCACCGAGTAGTAATAAAGCCAGTATTCCTAGTAGAATGAAAGGCATTGGCAAACGCTTTTCTATTACTTGAGAATCTGGCGATCGCACTGAACTTTTACCATTATCTTCTTTGGGAAGTTGCAGCAGTGCTTGACGAGCCGTTTCCGCATTCTCGAAAGGAGTTTCTAGACCAATGAGGCGATAAATAAACTGCTTTAAATGGCTATCGGTATCTGGCCATTGTTGATTATCTCTAGGGTCGAGAGGCTGATTGGATAAAAAATTAATTGTTCTTCCTGCCCATAAATAAAAGGCTAGCAACCCTAACGATTCTAAATCTTGCTCAGGTCTGGCGGGTGCGGGTTGAGTAATAATAGGTGGAATAAATAAGTTTTCCCAGATAGCTAAATCGCAAAAGTATATAGAGAACTTTTGATTATTTTCTACTTTAATTAAAGTACTATCTAAATTAATGTTGCCGTGAGTTATACCCAGTTGTGTTTGATTTGAAGGAAAACGCAGCTTTTGGGTGTGCAGAAACTGGAGAGTTTGTAAACCTTGATTTAGTACCTCACGCACATCAAGAGATGTCATTGCTCCCTTTTCTATGAGATACTTACCTAAAGTTTGGGATGACTCTATTCCTTGAGCAATCAGATAGCAGCGTTCTCCTTTTTCATCTGCGATCGCTTCTTTAGTTTCTACAAGACGGAAGTTTTGAACTCGACTATCGGCTAAACTTACCCCACCCACCCGTTTAAAAGTATCTTTACGCTTTTGAGTCTCACTTTCATTAAAAGAACGATTGGGTAGGAGGTATTCTTTGATGATGACAGGTTGTTTGTCCTTGAGTTGGATACCTGAGTATAAGCGGCCTAAACCCCGCACACCAATAAAACTAGCTATTTGATAAGTCCCCTGATTTCCTTTAATCTCAGCCTCCTGTGGTAAAGTTGCCGGAAAACCACATTCCAAGCAAAACTTAGCCCCCTTGATTTGCTGCGCCGTTTGGAAAGGGCGATCGCAATTTAAGGGAGAATTATACGAACAGGGGTATTCTTGATAAAAAGATTCAAATAAAGGCATATAACCAATTCAAAATTCAAAACTCAAAATTATATCAAGCGTGAACTAATCCTAACTTGAGGGCAGCCACAATAGCTTGAGTCCGGCTAGTAACCTTCAATTTTTCAAAAATACTGGTGAGATGCGCCTTAACAGTAGCAACTGTTACATATAAATGTTTAGCGATTTCTTCATTAGAAGCACCTTGAGTTAACCAGTATAAAACCTCTTGCTCTCTTTCGGTTAAATGCACTTCATGACATGCTTTTAGACAAGAATCTGAGTAAGCCTGAAAAAACCGGAAAAATCGACTAGCAACTTCTGAAGGTAGATAAATTTCCCCTCCTGTAACAGTCTCAATAGCCTCACACAATTGTGTTGCCACACGATTTTTAAACACATAACCTGCGGCTCCCGCCTGCATTGCTCTAAAAATCCAGTCGTCTTCTTGATGAGCCGACAACACTAAAATCTTGCCAGTGTAAGCAGTTTCCTTAAGACGTGCTAAAACTGTAATCCCATGACATCCCTTCAATTGCATATCCAGCAAAATTAAATCTGGACACTTTTGGGCTGTAAACTTTAAAACCTGTTCCACAGAATCTGCATCACCGATAACTTCTACAGGTAAGGCAGAATTAATACTATAGAAATTTAGAAGAGTACGTAATCCTTGGCGGAACCGTTCTTCATCATCTACCAGCAAAACTGAAAGTTTCTTATTATCATTATTCATCTTTGTTAATTACAAATTACGTTAGCGTAGCGGTAGCGACACAGGAGTATCATTACGAATTACGAATTAATTCCCGCTCCTTGGTCGAGGCAAAATCACAGAAAACTGCGCTCCACTTTCTGATAAAACTTGTGCCCAAATACTTCCTTGATGATCCAAAATAATTTTCTTAGCAATAGTTAAACCTAGTCCTGTACCTCCTTTACGCCGGGAATAAAATGGAGTAAAAACTTTTTGTAAATCCTCTTGAGATAATCCTGTACCTTGGTCGGAAATTTTAATTAAAACTTCATCTTGAAAAATTTGCCAGCTACAGGTAATAGTTCCTGAATTAGGACTAAAATGGACAGCATTACTGAGAATATTGTCAAATACTTGTTTCATTTGCAATCTGTCTATTTTCAGTGTCGTTGATGTATCGGGAATCGATATTTTAATTTTTTTCTGATTAATTAGGGGTTGTAAATTTGTGATGCTTTCAACAATTAAACTTCTTAAATCTTGGAGTTTTACCCTTAATTTTGCTCCTTGTCCACAATCAATAAGCTCGTTTAAATTAGTATCTAAATCTTGTATACTTTCGCCAATAATTGTTGCTTGCTCTTGCCAAGGACTATCTTCTAAGCCTAAGCATAAGTTATGTGCATATAATCCTATAAGCCCTAGAGAGTTACGTAATTGATGCCCTATTCGATGCAAAACATCTTCTAGGAGTTGAATTTCAGTTTTTTGTCTTCCATAGTCTAAGTAAATATCTACATACTTACTCAAGAGCATAGCAGAGCGTTTTATAGACACTTGCAAACTCTCTGAAAGAGGTTGATGAGTAATGATTTGAATGTATTCAGGCTTTTGATTTCTATAGGCTATGGGGCAAATGTAAGAAATGGATGGAAAATCCTTAAGTTTAAATTCACGCAAAGTAAAAGCAGGCGGAAAATCTGTCAGCCATGCTTCTGAGCGCAAATAAGCTAAAGTTTTTTGGGAAAAATGAGCTTGTTTTTGACCATAACTTATAACCTCCTGATGATTTTTCTGCAAGCAATCATGATAGACAATCCGAGCAAAAAGAATTGGATATTGACTAGTTAACTGCTCAGACTCTAGCTGACAAAAGCTCTGAATATCTGAGGAGTTCAAATAATTCGAGCCATTCTCTAGTTTTTGTACAGAAAAGCCTAGTGTCATAGCTTCACTCGCTTTTTGCAACCAAATGTTTTAATCTTCTGCCGATCAGTATAAAATTATGCAGTCTCAGTAATGTTTATTTTTTTGTTAAGTTATCTTGTTAGATAGTTAATACAAAGAATTATTAAGTTTTTTTATATGTCCTTCCCCTTTTTCTAAGTATATACCAGTAGACAGTATTGGTTGTTTAAGATACAAATAAAATACTCAGCCCACAAAAAAATGTAGTGCATCCGATTAAGAATTGCTCCAGACTAATCTACAAGCTGAAGTTACTGCTTTTCGGATTTTTGAATCTAATATCTTCTATTTCCCTCAATCATCATTCTGGGAGGATTGGGGAATGGGGAATGGGTAATAAAGACTCAGGAAGAGTTTTCAATTCCCAATTCCCAATCCCAAAAATATCGACAAAAGTCTAATTAACTTTAGAAGGCTGATACATATACTGTAGATGCATCTGGATTAGCTACCAGCAGAACACCTTCATGCTTATCTTCGTTCTTCAAACTTTAGCCGAAATTCTAGCTGGAGGAACCTCACTTACCAGTACAGAGCAAATTGACTTTAGCCATCCTGGTAATCGAAGGGAAGAGGGAGCAGGCCCGACTCTCAATTTATACATTTTTGATATACGTGAGAGTAAGCAGGTACAACATTCTGGTAGGCAAGTTGAGCGCAAGCTAACACGCGCTCTACAACCTGCCACTGTAAATTGGGCACCCGCTTGGTTTGATGTTTCGCTGCTATTAACAGCCTGGGATAGAACAGCTTTAGGTGAACATCACTTTATTAGTGAGGCGTTGGCTGTGCTTTTGCGCCATCGCACCTTAGAAGAGGAGTTTTTGGTTCCTGAGTTACGGGGCTATGGTAATTTGAACATGACAGTTGCCCTAGAGCCACCAATTGAAATTGGTTCTTTATGGAGCGCTCTGAATGTGCCATTGCGTTCAGCCTTATATTTGACAGTTACAATCCCCTTCGAGCCACAACCTACTCCAGTACCTTTGGTTTGGGAGCGAATTTTCAATTTGCGAAATCAATTGTCTCGTGATAGTGACAGTTTAGTTCTAACTAGGCGAGTTGCGATCGCGGGTATTGTCAAAAGTGCGGTGACAAATCTGCCTTTGGTAGCGACAGAAGTAGCTGTGACAGGAACTGAAAAGTCCATATTAACCACTAAAGAAGGGCTGTTCTTTTTTGAAGACCTTCGTTTAGGTAATTATGTTTTGACTCTGAATCATCCTGGCTATTTACCTCAAAATGTCAATGCATTGGTAGATAACCAAAGTAATACTTTCAAAGAAATATTTCTAACTCCTGAATAATTAGATTTTTACTGACTTGGAGAGACTTTCATGGCTAGACTTGATTACTTTGCTCCTGGTGTCTATATTGAAGAAATTGACCGGGGTAGCCGACCAATTGAAGGTGTTAGCACAGCAGTTGCCGGATTTGTCGGCTTTACAGAAGACGTTCGCGGTGGGGCTGAGTTATACAAGCCCATGCTAGTAACCACTTGGACGCAATTTTTAAACTACTTCGCGCGTCCCAACTCTGACGGCTTCACCGACTTCAACGCCTATTTACCATTTTCAGTCTACGGCTACTTTATGAATGGTGGCGGTCGTTGCTGGGTAACAAGCATTGGGACTCAGTTACCAGGCGCACCCAGACCAGCAACTCCAGAACCGGCTACCCTCAGAATCAACTCTAGAGGTAATCGTCCAGCCCTTCGCTTTACTTTGCGCCCTGAGCAAGCATCAGGCGGATTAGTAAATCTCGTCATTATTGATGGTTCCCCCCGCGCCCTACCAGAAGGTACTGAAGGTGAAGCGCCTCCAAATACGGGCGAATATTTCACTATCCAAATTCGTCGAGGAGATGAACTTCTAGAGCAATACGAAAACTTGACAATGAACCGCGAACCTGCTGCTCAAGCAGCAACTTATGCGCTGGCAGCATTGAGAAATTCGATGTACATCACCGTAGAAGACATAACTCAAAGTGGACAGCCTTTAGCTCGTCGTCCGGTGAATGGTCAATATGAACTAGCACCACCCATTGTTGCCGCCCCACCCGATAGATTTTCACAAAATTTAGAAGGCGTTCGAGACGATCGCACCGGGGTACGCGGTATCTTTGAAGTTGATGAAATCACAATGCTAGCCTGTCCTGATGTGATGCGGGCTTATCAAGAGCAGATACTTAATTTAGATCAAGTTCATGGCATCATCGAACTGATGATTAGTATGTGCGAAGGTTCTGCCAGTGGCGATATTCCTAATCCGCCTAACCGGATGGTTGTACTGGATGCGCCACCAGATGCCGTCAAACCTCAGCAAGTTGTGGAGTGGTTGAATAGATTTAATCGTCGTTCGATGTTTGCGGCCCTTTATTATCCTTGGATTAAAGTACCTAATCCACGCGATCGCGGTAATCCAATTTTAGTACCTCCTTGTGGTCATGTGATGGGTGTTTGGGCCCGCACCGACGAAACCAGAGGAGTTTACAAAGCCCCAGCAAATGAAGTTCCTAGAGGCGTAATTGGTTTGGGCTATGACACCAATTTCCGCGAACAAGAACTATTAAATCCGTTGGGAATAAATTGCATTCGTAGCTTCCCCAACCGAGGAATCCGCATTTGGGGCGCACGCACTTTAGTTGAGCCAGATAAAACAGAGTGGCGTTACATCAGTGTACGGCGGTTAATTAGCTATATTGAAAAATCCCTAGAATTGGGGACTCAATGGGTAGTTTTTGAACCCAATGACCAAGATTTATGGGCGCGTGTAACCCGCACCGTCAGTAATTTCTTAGAGCGCATCTGGCGTGAAGGTGCTTTGTTTGGCGCATCTCCAGCCCAAGCATTCTATGTCAAGTGTGACGAAGAATTGAACCCACCAGAAACCAGAATTTTAGGACGTTTATATATTGAAGTCGGTGTTTGCCCAGTCAGACCAGCTGAATTTGTTGTTTTCCGCATCAGCCAATGGAATGGCATTGAAGATAGCGAATAACACAATAGGACTTACGCAAAACTATACGCTGTAGGGGCAATTCATGAATTGCCCCGACGTGAAAATCAAAGTTTTGGCTCAATTTCAAAATTAACTACACACAAAGGAGTCTAAAAGTATGGCAGGCGAATTTTTAACCTCTTGTAAATTTTACTTTGAGGCTGATGGAATTACTGATAAATTCATCAAAGAAATTAGCGGACTAGGCGTTGAAAACACACCAGCGCAAGAAGTCCACGGTTCATCTAAGGGCGCTAAACTAATGCGTCAAGCTACACCAACTGTTGTTAAATTTACCAATATAACAGTAAAAGTCATCGCCACTGATGATATAGACCTTTATACTTGGTATCAAAAGTGTAACGAAGATATGGGTGATCCTCGTCAGTGGTCACAAAATCGTAAGACTGGTTCAGTGGTTGCTTACGACCAACAAGGCTCTGAAAAAGCACGCTGGAACATTGTCAATTGTTATCCCTGTAAATACACTGGGCCTACCTTAACTGCTTCTGGTGGTGATATGGCAAATGAAACAGTTGAATTGGTTCACGAAGGAATTAAACGGATCAAATAATTAGTTTATGCAGTAATTAACAGTGGTACAATCCGCAAGCCGAATTCCAGAAGTTCTGACAGCCCATCGGTTCTATTTAGAACTGACACTAGAAGGACAAAACGATGCCAATTGTTTCTTTTTGGAGTGTCAAGGCTTCAAAAGAACCCAAGAGGTAATTGAAATTTGTGAAGTGACTTCTCAATCCTGGGGTACAAAAGGGCAATCAAAAGGTCAGGTGGTAAGAACTAAGCTTCCTAGCAATTCCAAGAGTGGTAATCTCACTTTGCGTAGAGGTACCACTAAATCTATGGATTTTTGGAAGTGGTTTGAAAAAGTCGAAAAAGGTAATTGGTCACAGCAACGGAGACTTGTTGCTTTGTCTATTTATAATCAGGCAAATGAAGAAGTAGCTAGATTTGAATTAGCCGGTGCTTGGCCTGCAAGTTACAAAATTGCCGATGTTAACGCCCGCAGCCATGACATCGAAATTGAGGAAGTGGAGGTTGCTTTTGAGGAATTTAAGCGCGTGAAGTAATTAGGAGGAGTATGTTTCCTACAGAGTTTGAATTTACATTGCCAAAGGGGTATCTAGACTCTGAAGGCAACCTCCACCGCAAAGGTGTAATGCGGTTATCAACGGCGATAGACGAGATTGCACCCTTGCGCGACCCGCGTGTTAAAGCTAATCCTGTTTATGCCACAATTATTATCTTGTCACGAGTGATTACCCACTTGGGTGCTTTATCAGAAGTGACTCCGGCAATAGTGGAAAACTTTTTTGCCCAAGATTTAAATTACCTCCAAGATTTTTACCGCCGAATCAATGGCTTAGAGAGCGAAACTTCCATACCAGAAGAGACAATAAATTCCCCCGAAGCACTTATTCATAATTGAGTTGGGAATGGGGCATAGGGGGATGAGGGAGATGAGGAAGATGGGAAAAAGAACTATTGATTATTTTGTCCAATTTCCAATGCCCAATTCCCAATCCCCAGTCCCCAGTCCCCAGTCCCCAGTCCCCAGTCCCCAGTCCCCAGTCCCCAGTCCCCAAATTATGCGCCGTAAAAAGGATAATCTCTGCACAGAATTTGCCTTCACTCTTCCTAGAGGATTGAGTGATAGCGAACACCGAATACATCGTCATGGAGTGATGCGTTTAGCCACCGCCAAAGATGAAATTTTGGTGCAACAAGAGCGTAAAGTTCAGGAAAATCCAGCTTACGGCGTATTAGTAATGCTTGCACGGGTTATTACTCGCTTGGGCAGTCTCAATTCTGTTAGTCCTGATTTACTTGAAGAACTGCTTCTACATGACATTGCCTATCTCCGAGAATTTTATAATCGAATCAATCAGCAAGGCAATGTACATATTCCGACACAATGTCCGCACTGTAATACTCAATTTTCAATGGAGCTAGAACTAGCGGGGGAGTCGTAAGCTACCCCTCTGATACTTTATATGAGGAGGTAGCTTTTATTGCTTATCATTTTCACTGGTCACAAGATGATATTTTAAATTTAGAACACGCTACTCGTCAGCGCTGGGTGGCAGAAATCAATAAAATTAACCAAAAATTAATATGAAAGTAAAAGTTAGCTACTCACCAAATCTAAGTGAAGTCAATGAAGTTGACCTGACCACAGAAACTCCAACGAGAGGAGAATGGTTAATAGGTCGTTCTCCTGATGCTGATTTAGTCCTAGACAGTCCTGATATCAGTCGGGCACATGCTAAGTTTTTTATTAGAGGTGGAAATTACTACTTCTCTGACCTTGGTAGTAGAAATGGCTCAATATTTAATGGCAAACAAGCCGAAAAAGAACGACCATATTCTTTGAGTGATGGAGATGTTATCAGGATTGCAGATTACGTTCTAATTCTGGAAGCAGTTGCTCCTGCGTATGAGCAACCAGAGACAGTCTTTAGAATTATAGACCCTTCACTGTTTTCTCGGCCGCGATCGCCTGAAAATATCAGCACTGCCAATGTTGCCAATCCAGCCCCAGAAGTAGTAAACGAAGTTCCTACGCCAATTAGTCAAGAAGTAGAAACACCTTCCCCAGAAACCAGCGAAATCCCAGAAGTTGTTGCTACTCAACCTGATAATGTCATCCCGGTTGTTGAGGTAATTGTCCCTGAAAACATCATTCAGCCACCAGAAGCAATCAGCGAAGTTCCACACGATAGCCGTGATGAAGTTGTGGATTTGCAAACACCAGAAGTCAGCGCCGATAGTGAGGAAGTTTCTTTTACTGTAGCTGATGATGCGATCGCAGCACCTGAAAACATTATTGAAGCTCCTGAAGAAGAAAGTACAGTTCCAGAAGCCACTCAGGATGATGTTACAGACTTTGAAGCAGCGTTAGCCACAGAATCTACTTTTGTACAACGGCGTGATACAAATCCCATCCCCGAAGCTACCGACCATGAGGATGCAGAGTTAGAGGCCGCACTAGAAGCAGAAGTCACCTTCGTACAGCCGCGTGACATTTTAAACGAAGTTCCTGTACAAAGTGCCATTACCGAAACTACTGACTATGAGAATACAGAATTAGAGGCTGCACTAGAAGCAGAAGTCACCTTCGTACAGCCCCGTGATATTTTCCACAAACTATCTGAGGAGGAGAGTAGCGTTTCCGAAGCTACTCATAATGAAAATAAAATAGTAGATTTAGATACACCAGTTGCAGAAGAAGCTACATCAGATTTTGGTGAATTTGTCAACAAAATTCCTGAAGACGAAGATATTCAGTTGCCAGAAACATTGAGCCAAGGTACACAAGATATCAATGATGAACTGCTAGATTTAGATAGGTCATCAACAGCAGAACACAGTGTAAATATTAACGAAGTAGAACCTAGTTCGGCTGTTGATGAAACAAGAAGCGAAGTTTCTGAAACATCAACTGCACCTGACAATATTGCTGCGGGAGTTTTCAGCAATCAATACATTGATTCGAGTAATTCAACTACAGAAGAGGCCAGTGTCGATGTTGATGATATTATTCCCGTAAGTGAAGTTTCTGAATTAGCTGATATTCAATCTTTAGAAACAACAGACAGTGAAGCTCCTGAGAATATCAATCAAACTATTGAAGAGGTTCCTGAAATAGAAGCAACTCAATCTAATGAAACTCCAGAAGAAACAAATGTCAGTGAGCCTCCGCAAGCAATTATTGAAAGAAATATAGTACTCATCGCTCATGAGAGCAAAAAATCAGAACTTGCTGAATTTGTTTCTCAACATCAAGAATTTTTCTCACATAGCTTTACAATTACCTGGCCATCTGTTAGTGAAGTTTTACATCAAAAGGCGGGAATAACCATTAGTCAACAAACCCCAGCACCAATTTCTGGAGGGTATCAAACAATTGCTTCATTGGTTGGAGCAGGAGAAATTTCAGCAGTTATTTTCCTGAGAGATTTGCTGCAACCTCAGCCTGGTCAAGCAAATGAAGAAGCGCTGCTAAGATTATGCACTATTAATCAAGTTTTCCTGGCAACTAATTTGCCAACAGCAGAGGCAATTGTGCATTATCTTAAACAGATATAGCTTTACTTAATCATTCGTGAATAACAAGATCCCCGACTTCTTAAAGAGGTCGGGTATCTGCGTATTTCGAGAAAAGTTGCAAATTGCATAGAATAATTTCAATGGTGAAAATTAGGATAAAAAATATGTATATTTTAAAGTAAAATATATTTAAAGAAATGATTGTGAATTTTAAAAGTTTATTTAGACAGCCTGTTATTTTTTCAAGTGCGATCGCTACACTTTTACTAGTAGGCATTCAAAAACTTGGGGTTTTCGAGCCTCTAGAGATGAAGGTCTATGACCAGATGATGCAATTACGTAGCGACCCAGGCCCAGACTCTCGTCTATTGATTGTTGCTTTAACTGAAAAAGATATCCAAAAGTGGAATTGGCCCCTATCTAGCGAACTTCTAGACCGACTGTTAGGAAAACTTGAAGCTTATGAACCGCGAGCCATTGGCCTAGATATTTTCCGTGACTTACCAGTACAGCCTGGTCATGAAAAGTTGCTGCAACGCCTACAACAGAGCGATATCATCATTCCTATTTGTAAACATTCTGGCTCTAACAATCCGGGAATAGCACCGCCAAAGGGAGTTGAAGCAGAGCGAGTAGGATTTAATGATGTTGTAGAAGATACTGATGCTACAATTCGTCGCAACCTATTATTGGTAAGTGCAGAGGAATCTGATTCTTGTCAAAGTACTTATTCTTTTAGTTTACAACTAGCACTCAAATACTTAGAAATTGGAAACATCCGACTAGAATTTACCCCAAAAAAGGAACTACGACTACGAGATACTATATTTAAACCCCTGCAAAGTAACGCTGGCGGTTATCAGAAAGCAGATACAAATGGCTACCAAATTTTGCTTAATTACCGTTCTGGTCATCAAATTGCCCAGCAGGTAACTATTACAGAAGTACTTGAAAATCAAGTTAAACCAGATTTTGTGAAAGACCGGATCGTTTTAATTGGTTCAACAGCTAATAGTTTAAATGATATTTTTAATACGCCTTTTGCTACTGGTAAATCAGATAATTCTGGCAAAATGGCAGGAATTGAAATTCATGCCCACAGTATTAGTCAAATTCTCAGTGCTGTTCTTAACAAACAGCCTCTATTTTGGTTTCTACCTGAATGGGGTAAAGTCCTGTGGATATGGGGATGGACTGTAGTTGGTGGGTTACTGGTATCGCGGATTCAGCATCCGTTAAGCTTAGGACTGGCAGGAGCAACAGCCCTTGCTGTGTTATTTGGAGGCAATTTTGTCATTTTTACCCAAGCTGGATGGTTCCCAGTAATCCCTCCCGCGTTAGGGTTAGTATTTACCGCCGGGAGTGTCCTTGCCTATAGCGCTTATCAAACGAAACAAGAGCAACAAGAAATTACGCAGCGGGTTCAAGAACACCAACAATTAATTGTGGAATTGCAAGGTCTTTTACGGCAGCGCGGCGATGCCTTAAATGAAGCACCAACTGTAATTGCTGATTCCATTGGGCAAGATATTGCACTAGGAACCCTACTAAACAACCGCTACAAAATTACTCAAGGCTTGGGTTCTGGAGGATTTAGTAATACTTATTTGGCTGATGATATGCAGCGTCCTGGTAATCCGCAGTGTGTGGTTAAACAGTTGCGTCCCCCTCGCCAAGATGCAGAATATTTAAATGTAGTCAGACGATTATTTGACGCTGAAGCAGAAATTTTAGAAATCTTGGGTAAGCATCCACAAATTCCTCAACTCCTAGCTTTTTTTGAAGAAAATCGGCAATTTTCTTTAGTGCAAGAATTTGTGCGAGGACACGCGATGGACAAAGAGCTAACCTCTGGGAAGCGACTAAAACAAGCTGAAGTTGTGGATATGCTCAAAGAAGTTTTAAACGTGCTTGTTTTTGTCCATAGCTATGGCGTAATTCATCGAGATATTAAACCTAGTAATTTGATTAGACGAGAATCAGATCAACATATTGTTTTAATTGACTTTGGTGCTGTTAAACAAATTCATCCTCAGCAGCAAGAAGCTCAGACCATTTCAATTGGTACTCCTGGTTATGCACCTTCTGAGCAAATGAGCGGTTTGCCAAAACTCAACAGCGATATTTATGCGTTGGGAATTATGGGAATTCAGGGTTTAACTGGAGTAGACCCTAGAGAATTTCGCAGAGATATAAATACTGGTGAAATAATTATTCAAGGCGAAGCTGATAGCAATCGACAGATTTGGCAACATTGGCGCGAACTAACTGACGCTACAAACGATTTAGTGATTATTTTAAATAGAATGGTACATTTCGACTTTACGCAACGATATCAGTCAACAGCAGAGGTGCTAAAAGCTCTCGAAATTCTTTAGTAATCAATTAACTCACCCGAATGGGTGAGGAATAAATCAACCGATCGGGCGATCTAAGTGGAGGAAGTTAAGACTGAACAAAAAATGAGAATTTATTACTCAGGAACGCTAATTGCACTTGACTATAAATAAAAATAATTTTATGAAACTCTCAATTTTGATAGATTCTGTATTCATTGTCACTTCTATTGCTTTATTGCCTGGAATCGGTGGCGCTCAAACAAGTACTAACAATAGTGGCAAACCTATAGCTATTAACTCCAATAATTTACCCACTTCTTCTACAAAAGTCAGCTACCTCAAACCTATCGATGCTGTATTTATCGTTCATAAAGGAGGAAAAGCTTCTGTTTCGCCCTAATCACCATCACATTAGCAAAAATTACTTTAACCCTTCCAATCTTGGAGGGGTTTTTAGTTAGTGCTGGCTCTAGTCTATTGGTGTCAAGTTAATGTCAAAGCGATTCTAAAATAAGCTTTTATTAGGTTGTCTGCTTCTCAGTCAGAGACAGAAAAGGAGGAACGAAGAGATTTTAACTATTAACTAAATACCAACGCTGTAGCGCCAACCGTTGAATTTCGCGCCAGGGAATATTATGTTTTCGGGCTAACTCTGCACAATCTTCATATTCTGGTTGCACATTAGCAATAACTTTTTCTGGTGATTGTCCTTTCCATGCTACTTTGACACGGACTTTGCCATATTCAATTTCCACATGTTGGATTTCCCGTTGTAAAATGGCACGTTGCTGAGTTGTTCGCCGAATACCCAAAGTTGTAGTTTCACGAAATATAACCCTTTCACAACTGAGTAAATTTTCTGGATGACAAATCACAGTCAGCAAAATCCCTGGACGGGACTTTTTCATGGCGATCGCTTGGGTAAAAACATCCACCGCACCAGCAGCAAACAATGCCTCAAACACATAGCCGATCGCTTGGGGATTTAAATCATCAATTTGGGTTTCTAGTACCGAGATGGTTTCTAAATTTGAGCTACTATCTTCAGAATCGCTGAAATTTGACTGTAAACTTGTGCTTTCGCCCAGCCAGAGGCGTAAAATGTTGGGAATGGGTAAATTTATGGTTCCTGCTCCCAATCCTATTTGCTTGATAGCGATCGCGGGTGGTGAACCAAAGTCTCTTACCAAAGTAGTAGCGATCGCGGCTCCTGTTGGTGTTACCAGTTCTCTATCAATGCCGTTACTATAAACTGGACAACCCCGCATTTCCCACAGCTTTAATACTGCTGGTACTGGTACTGCCATCTGACCATGTGCAGCCCGAACAGTACCGCCACCAGTCGGGAACGCCGAGCAATAAAGTAGGGGCAATCCTTCGTCATTACTTTCAATTCCCAGCCAATCTAACCCCAGGCAAGTACCTACAATATCTACGATCGCGTCTATAGCACCCACTTCATGAAAATGAACTTTTTCAGGAGAAATACCATGCACTGCCCCTTCTGCCACTGCTAGCTGTCGGAATACCGCCAAACTCCAAGCTTCTGCCCGTGATGGCAACCCCGCTTTGAGAATCATCTGCTCGATTTCTGGCAAGTGGCGTGTGTGATGGTGACTGGGTTCGTGGCCGTGGTGGTCATGGTGATGGCGATCGTGTACTAAATCCACATGGACTTTAGTCGCCTGCTGGCCATTCCGTTGGACAAATTCCGCCCTTAACTGATATTCCTGTTCAATACCCAACCCATTGAGTTTTTCAATTAAATACTCTAAAGGAACACCCAAACTGACCAAAGCACCGAGGCACATATCACCAGAAATTCCTGTCGGACATTGAAGATAAGCAATTTTATTCATAATAAATTAGTCATTAGTCATTAGTCATTAGTCATTAGTCATTAGTCATTAGTCATTAGTCATGGGGCATTGGTTATTATCCTCTACTTCCCCTGCTCCCTGCTCCCTGCTCCCCATTCCCCAATCCCCAATCCTGTGTTATGGCAAAAATTTTCTCAGTTCATCCGGATAATCCTCAAATGCGCCGAATAGAGGAAATAAAGTCAGCGCTTTCTAGTGGCGCAGTCATGCTTTACCCTACTGATACAGTTTATGCGATCGGTTGTGATTTGAATGCTAAGTCGGCGGTAGAACGAGTGCGGCAAATTAAACAGCTAGCAAATGATAAACCACTGACATTTCTATGTCCCTCGCTTTCAAATGTGGCAACTTATGCCTTCGTAAGTGACACAGCCTATCGAATTATGAAACGCCTGATTCCAGGGCCATACACGTTTTTGCTCCCAGCAACTAAATTAGTACCGCGATTGGTGCAAAGCCCCAAGCGGAAAAGTACTGGAATTAGAGTCCCAAACCATACTGTGTGTTTGGAGTTGCTGGCAGCTTTGGGTAATCCGATTATTTCAACTTCAGCACATCTGCCAGCAGATGAAGCAGATAATGGCATGATTCGGATAGATCCAGAAACTGTTCAGTCACGGGTAGAGCTATTTGACCGTTTGGATAAGTTGGTAGACATAATTGTAGACACTGGCGAAGAACCTACTTATGAAGTATCTACGATTTTGGATATGACGGGAGACGAAGCAGCAATTATACGGAGGGGTTTAGGTTGGGAAGCAGCAGCCGCATGGGTATAAGAATGAGACTTCACAGGCACACCTCTCCGTTTCGGAAATTGCGATCGAAGCGACTCCAGTTTTTAAATTGTCATATTTAAACGCGATGTTTACGACGGACACAGATGCAATAACAGGATGGTGTAACAGTCGATACAGCAAGAAATTTGACAACTTTGATAAAATGATGGGTACTTGTGTCCCCACGTCAATGTGGCGGCTTGTGAAAAAACCGACACATTGCCATAACTGTAACTCTGTCGTATTTCCTACAGTTTTATATATGAGCTTTAGATGTGAGCATTATATGGGGCAAGTCTTAATTGATGAATGCCCAAAGATTCTCCAGCCAAGGCTGGTCTTGATTGCTGTCTCTGCGTTGTAATTACGGTGCAATACTACTCCCTGGAAAAGTCATGAAAGCTAACGTCGTTAATCTACCAAACTCTACACCTATTTTTAATAACCACCTTTCGACTGAAGAATTTTCAGACAGCCGCAGCGAAACCTTGATTGAATTGCTGTGTCAGGAAATGCAAGCACAAGTGAAAGCAGCACCCAAGTGCGTAGAAGCTTTAGCAAACCGCATAGCCGTAGAAGTAGAACGCATTTGCGACAAAAGTTCGCGTATCCAAACATCTGGGGAAATCAAATCCTGGCAGATTACGTTGGGAAGGCATCGGATGCACAAGTGCTTACGTTACTACCAACTAGGTTCCAAACAAGGACGGGTGGAATTACATAGTAATTTGGGTGCTATGGTTTACCGTCATGTAACTATATCTGGCTCTGAGTTGGGTTTTGATGCTCGTTACAGCCTAATTGAAGATTTTCTACAAGCATTTTATATCGAAGCTATCAAAGCTTTCCGCAGAGAAAACGAACTACCTAACGATCACACACCGCGTACTCAGCTGCAATTAGCTGAATACATGGCCTTTACAGAACAGTACGCTAAACGCCGCATCAATTTACCTGGTGGTGCAAATCAACAATTAATTATTTTACGCGCCCAAGGTTTTGCTCGTCGTCAGCCCCAAGAAACTACCGTGGATATTGAAATGGCGGTAGAGTCTGCTAAGGGTGAAGAAGCAGAATCTTACCAGCGTAACTCGGCGGTACAACAGCTGCGATCGCAGATGATTGCCCAAACTAATTTTGACCCATCAGAAGAATCAGAACGCGATCGCGTCATCACTGAGTTGATGAAATATCTGGAGTCTCAAGGTCAATCTGACTGTATGAACTACCTCAGCTTGAAACTTCAAGACCTCTCAGCCCCAGAAATTGACCAAATTCTCGGTTTAACCAGCCGTCAGCGCGATTATCTCCAACAACGCTTTAAATACCACGTAGAAAAGTTTGCTAAACAACACCATTGGCAATTGGTACATCAATGGTTAGGTGCAGGTTTAGAGCAAAAATTGGGTTTATCTTCCCAGCAGTGGGAAATATTTGTGAATCAACTCACAGAACAACAACAGCAAATATTACAGTTAAAAACTGCAAGACAAACTGACCAAGCGATCGCTAAAACCATCAAATGCACCCCCAAACAGTTACAAAAGCGCTGGACTCAACTGTTAGAATTAGCATGGTCTATCCGCAACGGTCATACCGAAGCACAAACGGGTTGATGCTAAAGTGAAATAACTAAAATTTATCCAAGCTAAATTCCCAGTTATTTCGAGAGGTTAGAAAAAAGTTTAAGGGACAAAAAGAAAAGGAAAATTCCATTCGTTTCATACTCCCTGAATTAGTAACTAGTTTCTTACCCCAATTATTAATACATTTGTATTTATTTAGTACAAGAGTACCAAACACTCAGATTTTTTACCCATTAATCCAACCTTGTTTATTGACATCCTCCTCAGCCTGAAGGCGTGAGGATTCCAATCTAATCAAACAGACTTAACTGTATGAATTCCTGGCGGGTTGACGCTTCACAGGA
>NZ_JBALBW010000047.1:0-3822 GCF_036919895.1 Nostoc sp. | reverse complement strand
TTTGTATGTCTCTTAATCTTATAGTCTGAAAGTCATTCACCGCAGTACTTTCAGGCTATCTTGCCCCTGGTGACAGCTTCGCTATATTTACCCCAGGATCGTTCGAGACAGCACGTTCGATAATTTCGATGATTTCAGGGGGAGCATCAAGGGCAGCGATCGCACTCGAAAAGCTACTGTAATCGAGATCACCCTCAGTCAAACATTTCAGTGTCATTACCCCAAAACTAAACACATCACGGGTATAAGGATAAGAACCGTCATCTTCTTCTTGAGGTGTAAAGGGGCGAGAGACAAATTCCCTTAACGTTACAGTCGGGCGGAAATAACCCCTGAGTTTGGAAATCCCAAAATCAGCCAGTTTTAACCTGCCATCGCTACCAATTAGAATATTGCTCGGTTTGAGATCCCGATGGACATATTTACGCTCATGAGAGAATGCAAGGGCATTCAGTATTGGAAGAGCTAACCTTTCCCAATAAGAATCCCATCCTTCTAATGGAGTTTCTTTTAGCAGTACCGCTAAATCTCTCTCCATCCACTCTAAGACCAAGAAATATTCTCCAGTCTGTTTATCTCGTCCTGAATCAAAAAGCTCGACAATGCTGGGATGCTTTAATTCCCTGAGTGCCTGAGTTTCGCGTCGGAAGGATTCAACTAAGATGTCTACTTCAATCTGCCCATGTTTGAAAACTTTGACTGCTACCTGTCGCAATCCTTCTTTCATGTCAATGGCTTGGTAGACATCTGCCATACCACCAGAGCGCAGGTTGGGAGATAAAGCGTAGCGATCGTTAATGATACGAGGCAACATGGTTGTAGATTTTACCTGATAAGCTAATTATTCCCTTTACCTAAGCAAAACTCACAGGTATCTCTTGGTATGGTCTACGAACTCCAAAATATCAATAGAATCTGACCACAGTTGGGAAGTATTAAATATATATTCAGGATCTAGCTGAATGGCTGCATCTGCTACCTCAAACTTAGCATCCGCAGGGCGAAAGGCAATTTGAATCTGAACTTCCTTAAAATCCTTGGTTAGCACTTTATGCCCTTTGAATACAGCATATAAGCAATTCAATCGTTGTTGCCCATCTACGATCAGTAGACGAGGGGTTTTAACCTGTTTGGAGGTAGTGCCTATATGTCGAGTATTGGTGAGACGGTCATTTGCCCACAATAACAAGTAGCCTACTGGAAAGCCTGATACATTGAGTCAAACAAATCTCGTACTTTCGCAGCTTCCCAAACAAACGGACGCTGAATATCAGGTAAGCCAATCTCACCAAGTTCAATATCATGGATGAGACTTGTAAGCGAATAAGTGATTTGTTTCAAAAGAATTTTGGGCATGATAGAAGCAAGTTAATGTTCGGCTTGCATCCGTATAAATATTTCTACCAAAATAGAGCAATTTATCTACTGGCAACTTAAGTAAAATTTCGGATTTATATATAAAATTTATATATTGATTTTTACTACAAATAATCTAATGGGAAAGCCATTGATGTTTAGAGCCATGTGGTTAGGATTTTTGGAGTAAATTAGCTTTGCATCATCCTCAAAATAAAATGTGCGAATTTCTGATGCTTAAGGTAATCAATTTACCGCATGGTGGAATTAAACATCTACCTTCCACGGGCAATGGAAATTAAAATTCTACTTTTTTGACTATTTCTAATATCGTTTTTTCTACGCCTAGCTTTTCTAATAACACAGGCACACCAAAAAACTCAAAGTCGCTACCAAACTACTAGAAAAAAATTAGTATGCAGGTCAGAATGCAAACAGCAATATTACTTCAGTATTCCCAAAACAGGGAAATGGCAAAAGCTTTTGACTCTGGTTCAAGGCGACGTAGCTACTGCCAAACGATTAATTGAATTTGAGTAACGGCGCAATCCTACCCGCAGCATTGACTGGTGTGTGGAAAAAGTACTGTGGCAATTAAAACGCGATCGCTATTTCTAAGTTAGTCAAGTAGTCAAGCGAGTAACTAGTTTTATCCACATATATCAGTTATTCAAGAAAAATTATGTATAATTTAGCACTTATTTTTTCGTCACTGATTACTTCATGAAGACTTTACTTTTCATACTGAGCAAAGAATAAAGCCACTTCTACCGTACTTGACCGAATACGGTTTACCTCGTATTCATTAGACAAATTTTTTACCAATCTAGTTATAGGAATTTCCAGGTTGCATTCATGAGTTATACAGAATACCAAAAAAAGTTTAATAAAGCACTTGACGATGAAATTAGAGCATTACGAAAAAGTGGTGGACAAAAAACCTTTTTGAGTGACGGTTCCTTTTTAGGTAAACGTGGTGGTCAATATATATATTCCCTTACCACAGATACTGAACTGCGTTTCCCTGATGATACTCCAGTAGATTTAGAGTATAAAAGCAAAAGATATAGTGGAATTTTAGTTTCTGTTGAAGGCTTTGATATTATTTTGGCATTACAGCAAAATTTAGGAGATTCAATTCCTACAGCTATACTCTATACCTCTCCCTGGTTTTTATTGGAAGAACTTAAAAAGCGATTGCTAGAAAGTTCTAATCTAAAGGGAGCTAATAGAAACCTAGCAGAAATATTACTAGGGGATAAAAGTGAAACCAACTCTTCAACAAGCAACAGCCAAAAACTGTTAAATCAAATTGAGCAACGACTACAAAAACTAATAGGTTGCAATGAATATCAGAAATCTGCTGTTGACAAAGTACTTAATCGCCAAGTTAGTTTTATTTGGGGGCCACCAGGAACAGGAAAAACTAAAACTCTGGGAATCACCGTAGCTGCATTGGTTCAAGCTGGTGAGTCAGTTTTAGTGGTAGCTCATAGCAACACTGCTGTTGATACAGCTATGAAAAGTGTAGCTGAGTATTTGCAAGGTGCGCCTATTTATGAAAATGGGCTAGTGTTGCGCTATGGAGTTGCCACCCCTGGCAGTCTAAACGAGTTTCCGCAGTTACACGTTAGAGGAGTAGCACGTTGGCAGAATCCAAACTTAATAGAGCAAATTGAACGGTTAGAAAAACAACGCAAAGATTTAGTCAAGCGATCGCGTCAGGAAAAGCTAACCCAACTGCAACGCCAGAGTATTCAAAATGACATTGCCACTGTCAAACAAGCATTGCAGCCCCTAAAAGAACAGTTGAAGCAGAAAGAAGCTGAACTGATCAAACAAGCAACAGTGGTTGGCTGCACCTTATCAAAGGCAGCGATCGCCAAAGAAATCTACCAACGCCGTTTTGATGCCATAGTAGTGGATGAGGCGAGTATGGCTTATATTCCCCACTGTGCTTATGTCAGCACCCTGGCCAATCGTCGTATTGCTATTTTTGGTGACTTTCGCCAGTTAGGGCCTATTTCACAAGCAGAGACAGAGGCAACGGAGCAATGGCTACAACGAGATATCTTTGATGAAGCTGGTATTACTCAAAAGGTAAATAATGGTCAAATTGACTCACGCATGGTGCTATTAAAAACACAGTACCGCATGAATCCAGCTATTTCTAAAATACCAAATCAGCTTTTTTACAATGGTCAACTGCAAGATGGCTCTGGTGTAGAGCAAAGGACAATGCCGATTGTCCAGAGTCAGCCACATCCTGGGTCAGCCCTAATCTTGTATGACTTGAGCCAACTTTCAGCTTTTTGTTTTAAAGAACAGCAGTCTCACAGCCGTTTTAATATTATCTCAGCTTTAGTAGCAGTCCAGCAATTCTCATTTTGAAATAAATAGAGTATTAACCCCATTTTGAAAATCAAAATGTAGTACAAAATAACTATTTTTTTAGAGAAAGGAGAT
>NZ_JBALBW010000046.1:0-32074 GCF_036919895.1 Nostoc sp. | reverse complement strand
ATGATAATTATTTGTCAAAAAATTATGCTTCGACACAAGTTCTCTATTTAAATAAAGAATTTTCTCTGATTTTTTTTCAAAATGAGAATTGCTGTATTTTTATTATGTAGCTGTTCGATTAACTCACGACTTTTATTTAATGCCGCTTCACCAAGCTTTTAGCCAGTTTTTTCTAAGGCTTTAGTTAAAACTATAGTAGCGATCGCAGTTGCAACTGCTGTTAATGTTACAGGTTCCATAATTTAGTAATGAAATACAACATCGCCCTTGGAGATACAAATGTAGCTCTGTCTATTTCGGAAATATATCACACACATTTAGCAATTATCTTCACATCCCGCCTTACAATTTAAAGCTAATAGCCCAAGTCCACTCAAGTGGAATCAAACCTTTTCTCAGTCTTCTTTTGAAGACTTTAGCTATTAGCCATAGGTTTCTAATCTATGGCGGGTGATGCAACAGATGCAATATTTCGGACTTACGGACTTGAGTTTAATAGATTTTAGGTCAGCAATGTATCCGACGGTCTACGCCTACGCTTTTACAACACCATTATTCGACCTTTTAACTCGGACATTCGACCTTTTAACTCGGAAGTTCGACCTTTTAACTCGGACGTTCGACCTTTTAACTCGGAAGTTCGACCTTTTTACTCGGAAGTTCGACCTTTTAACTCGGAAGTTCAACCTTTTTACTCGGACGTTCGACCTTTTTACTCGGACGTCCAACCTTTTAACTCGAAACTCCGAGATAAAAGCTTGAACGTTGAGGCTGAGAACTTGAATTTTACTACTTTGAGGTGAAGCAATGCCTGAGTTGGGCTACGCCTACGCAAAAAATTGCTGGAACCACAGGAGATAGAGGCGGATGACTTGAAGGAATAAGCGGTAAAAGTGACATTTTGCACTGTAACAAACCCTTACTCCCAGCCCCACTATTTACAATGGAAAGGGGTTTTATTCACTTTCCTTCTTGAGGAAATCTCAAACTCAATACACCACACCAACTGATGCAATTTGATACCCAACTGCTACCACACATTAATGCCACATCCAAAAGAGAAATAGGATGCTCCCGTTGCAATCTGCTGTATTTATTTAAGTTTTTCGTGAGCAACCAAAATAATTTTTTCGGTTTCTTCCCAGCTAATGCATTTATCAGTTACAGAAATACCATATTTTAATTCTTCTTGTTTCCCAGTAATTGGTTGACTACCTTCATACAAATGTGATTCCAGCATCATGCCAACTATTGATGTATTACCATCCACTATTTGCTGAACAATATTTTCTAAGACAGCACCTTGTAATTTGTAATCTTTATTGGTATTGCCGTGGCTACAGTCGATAACAATTCTCGGTGGTAAATTTGCCTGTTTTAACTTCTCTTCTACCAATTTCACATTTGCTGGATCAAAGTTAGGTTGACTACCACCCCTTAAAATTACGTGTCCGTAGCCATTACCTTTAGTTTGAAAAACGCTGACTTGTCCGTTTTGATTAATTCCCAGAAAATTATGCGGGTTTCTAGCAGATTGCAGGGCATTCAAAGCTACTTGGATATTGCCATCAGTACCGTTTTTAAAACCCACAGGCATCGAAAGTCCACTTGCCATTTCGCGGTGAGTTTGGGATTCGGTTGTGCGTGCCCCAATGGCAGACCATGTAATCAGTTCACTAATATATTGAGGGATGATTGGATCTAGTGCTTCTGTACCCGCAGGTAGTCCTAATTCTGTAATTTTTAATAACAGATCCCGTGCAATTAATAAACCATTCTCTACATGGAAAGAATCATCCATATCTGGATCGTTAATCAATCCTTTCCAACCAACAGTTGTTCTTGGTTTTTCAAAGTACACTCGCATAACTAGTAGCAGCTTATCCTGAACTCGTTCGGATAACGCTTTCAACCTTTGAGAATATTCAAGCGCTGCTTTTGGGTCGTGGATTGAGCATGGCCCAACTACTATAAATTTTCTCCGATCCTGAAAATCCAGGATATCTTCTATTTCCCGCCTATATGCTAAAACTCTTTGTTCGGCTAATTGTGTTAAAGGTAATTTCGATTTGATTTCATTGGGAGTTAATAAAATGCGATCGTTCTCAATATTAGCGTTGTCGATATTACTGTTAAATAATTTGTTGTGCATGGGGATGCCCTGACAATTTTATATTACGCACTTCAATTAAGAAGTGTAACACAAACCCATGAGATTTTAAAACAGCTTCTTTCTGCCTTGAAAAATTTATAGTTAAACTGTACGTGATTAAAAAAATAAATGAAAAAGGGAAATATTTCCCCCTTTTTCTTTATTATTGTCATACTGGCTCAGTCATGATGTCTATCATTATTGCCATACAAAGACTTTGGCTTCGTATGGCCCCAAATCAACTGTGATGCCATCTTCAACAGCTTCGACATCATAATTGCCCGTCCACTCGTGCCATGTTCCACCGCTTCCTAAATTGGCAATATGATAGCCACCTAGAAAGTTTTCTGAGAAATTTGCTATTACGACTACACGAGAACCTTCATCATTCCAACGAGTATAAGCTAATACTTTCGCATCTGCATTTTCATGGATAAAATCAATATTTTCTGTGTAGAGAGCGTGATTACTTTTACGCAGGTTGGTTAAGCCTTTGTATGATTCAAACAAACCACGATTTAAATCGTTACCTAATAGTGTCCAGTCAATTTTGGATGATTCAGGTTGTTTCGGTTTATACTCTCCAAATTCCTCTCCCATCCAAATTAAAGGTACACCAACAGCAGTCATTAGGATGGCGACTCCTAACTTAGCCCGCCGGAAGGCTTCTTCGTCAAAAATCTCACGGTTTCCCAATTCTACCATGACATGGTTGTGGTCGTGGTTGGTGAGGTAATTTACTACATTCGTAGCACCCAAGAAGCCTTGGCGTTTGCAGTCAATGACATCTTTGAGACGCTCTAAATCAAATGTATCACCGCAGATATGTTCTAGGATGCAGTGATAGAAACTATCATGCCAACAACCATCCATTGGCCCATCTATATTAGTAATGCTGGTAGTTTCAGGAATGTGTTCGGCAATATTATAAAAAGGCTTCATGCTAGCAGTATTTTTAGCTTCCTGAACAATCCAGTGCATGAAGTCATAATTAGCAATTTGCCGCGCTGCATCATAGCGAATACCATCAAGATGATATTCTCCAACCCAAAAACGAATTACCTCACTAATAAATTTCCGTGCTGGATGAATCTCTAATTTTTCGTCGTAATGTTCGTAATTAAACTCAGGCCCCCAGTTATTATCAGGATCGCGAGGTTCATGATGATACCAATAATCGTGGTCAATTTGTGTTAAAGGAGCAGATGCTTCTGAGTGGTTATAAATACCGTCAATAATTACACGAATGCCTCTGCCGTGACACTCATCAATCAAATTTTTCAATTCAGCAGTAGAACCATAACTTGATTCTGTCGCAAAAAAGTGGCGGGGATTATAACCCCAACTATAATCACCAGGATATTCTTTGAGTGGCATTAACTCAATAGCATTGATTCCTAGTTCACATAAATAATCTAACTTTTCAATGACGTGTTTATACTTGCCTCGTGCATAAGGATCGTCCTCACCACCAGAAAAATCACCAACATGCAATTCATAAATTACTAATTCGTGGTCAGCAGGTAAAGGTTTATCATCATGTTGCCAATGGTATGTATCGGTAATCCTTTGTCCATCTTTTACATAGATAACACCATCATCTTTTCCACTCAGTTCATCTATATCAGTTGCACAGGGGTCTGTAACATCAACCCATTGTTCTGGTTCCAAAAACCATGAATTTGACTGGACACGAAATTTATATTTATAATCACCGTCTTCTAGTTGCACACTTGTACGAAAATAACCATCATCACCTTTTTTCATTGGAATTTCTTGCCAATCAGAAAAAGAACCAATTAATGCGGCTCCTTTGTTGTAAGGTGCAAATAAATTAAATTCAATTGGCTTTGCCATAGAAGTGTTTGTAATATCAAGGGTTGATAGAATTATTCTCTGATGCTCAATTGAATTCGCAAATCGCTCTAGAGAAATATTTATATAAATAGCGCTTCTATCTTCAGGAGGAATTCATGAATACTTTGTAAAAATTATTATTTTTTGACAGTTTTGGACTATCGATCGGATTGGCTTTTTGAATTTATATATAAATTTTATATTATATTTCTTTTGTTAGCAGCACTAATAATTTAAAAATATTTTTGTATTAAACTACAAAATTTGAGTTGATTAATTAATGGCTTTTAATTAACTTCTGAAATAGCAGGTATTTAGCAATAAATACCTGCTATTTCAGATTAATCAATTTTGCCGTTAGTTTGTTGTAGATAACTTAAAAACCAATTTGCCGCCGTCGCTCTGCGAGTTTGCCGAGGCCCAAATTCTCCAATTTTGTAACCTTTGAAACCCAGCTTCTCTTTGAGCATTTGTTTATTTTCAGCAGGAATAGAACGGGTCAATTTGACTATTGCAGGGCGAGACTCTATGAAATCTGGTGGTTGGGGGTACTCATTTTGCCATTCTGGTGCAACTAGGCTATTGTCCCATTGTGCAGTTGAGGAATTATAGCGATAGCCTAAATAATGCCATAGCAACTGGTTAACTGTGGCATCATCAAGTTTATCGTCAAGAATTGCCCAAATCGTTTCTGTATTTAGTGGTGGCAGGTTAGACATGTGTGATTAAAAACAGATAGTGTATACATAAACTAGGTAGACTGGAATCGTAAAGATTAGACCAGTTTATGCAGAATTCTACAGCACTACCAAAGATCGTCCGTGCCCATGTATTCATTTCTGGCCGAGTTCAAGGAGTGGGCTATCGCTATTCCACTGTGGATACAGCTAGACAGTTGGGATTAACCGGTTGGGTGCGAAATCTCTCCGATAGTCGAGTAGAGGCAGTCTTTGAAGGGGCGCGAGAGGTTGTAGATAACATGGTTCGCTGGTGTCACTCTGGGCCACCTGCTGCTGTGGTTAAAGATGTTGTGGTTGAGTACGAAGTCCCTGAAGGGTTACAAAGATTTGAAGTTAAGCGGGTTGAATAGAAAGTCATGCTAATATGCTGCTTTAGATACTGCATTTGCTGGGCATTGAATCGCTAATTACAATATGAGGATCGGCTAAATTTGCAATCATACCTTGTATGGTAGTTCTGCACGCACTTTCAGATTTCATCGACTGCTATTTTGCTGTCAGCGATTCAACTCCGAGTTATTCGTATGGAGGGCGTTGTCTTGAAAGTGGCGATCGCCTAAAATTACCTCGCACCTCAATGTCCGAAGCGATCGCTCACGGACTAATGCAACAGCTTGCTAATAATGACTGTTATTCTCATGAAGGCAAGATGTATGGAATACTGTTGGTTGAACTGCCTAATGGCGAACAACGGGTACTAAAAGCCTTTTCCGGTCTGTTGAATGGTTCCAGTGTGGTTGAAGACTGGATTCCACCAATTCCAGGACGAGATGAAGTTGTTTTGGAGGAAACCCGCACATTAGTACAGTTAGACGCGATTAAGCAGGAAATCCTTAGCCTGAAGCAACTAAGCGAACGCCAGCAATATGAAACCTTAGCCGATGAATTTGAACAACAATTGCAAGCAATGAGCGATCGCCATCGTCATTGCAAACATCAACGACAGCAAAAACGCCAGCAAATCTGCAACACACTCACTTCAGAAGCACTCACGATTGCCCTTGAACAACTCGACGAAGAAAGTCGTCAGCAGGGAATTGAGCGACGACAACTTAAACACCAGCAAAATGAAGTATTACAGCCCCTCCAGCAGTTAATTGCAGCAACAGATGGGCGAATTAGCGAACTTAAACAACAGCGGAAAGCGCTATCCCGTCAATTACAAGCTCAGATGCACGCTAGCTACAGCCTGACTAATTTTTTGGGGCGATCGCGATCGTTACAGCAATTGATGCCAGAAGGCTCGCCCACTGGCACTGGAGACTGTTGTGCCCCAAAGTTACTGCATTATGCAGCAACACATAATTTAAAACCACTGGCAATGGCAGAGTTTTGGTGGGGTGCATTTTCAGTAAATCAAGATAAAATTCAGGGAGAATTTTATGGCGCATGTGCCGAACGATGTCAGCCATTGATGGGGTTTTTGCTCTCAGGATTGAAACCTATTTCAATCCCTGATAAGGATTTTCCCACAACTAGCCCTCTTTTTCCTACCAAAGCAGATATCCCCATTCTTTATGAAGACCAATGGCTGATTGCTGTAAATAAACCTGCTGGCTTACTTTCAGTACCTGGACGTTATCGCGATCGCCAAGATAGTGTTTTGAGTCGCTTACGTCATCTGTTACCGGATGGCATGGCGCTTGCACCTGTGCATCGCCTAGATCGAGAAACTTCTGGGATTTTGTTGTTAGCACGCGATCGCCAAACCCATCGGCAACTCAGCCAGCAGTTTCAGCAACGCCAGGTTTACAAGGTTTATGAAGCTATACTTTCCGGTGTTGCGATCGCTGAACAAGGTGTAATTGACTTGCCATTGTGGGGAGATCCTGAAAATCGCCCTTATCAAAAAGTTGATTGGCAACGCGGTAAACCCAGCTTGACACAATTCCAAGTAATGGCAAGAGAACAAGATTACACCCGCGTAGAATTTACGCCACTAACAGGACGCACCCATCAATTGAGGGTTCATGCAGTTGATGTCCGAGGACTTGGGGTAAGTATTTTAGGCGATCGCCTTTATGGATGTGATGCAGTTACCACTAGGTTACATCTGCACGCGAGGGAACTTTACTTCGAGCATCCACAGTTAGAAAAAATCTTGCACTTACAAGCAACTACGCCCTTTTGACGGAATCCCAAAGAATTAAAGTGTCGATAGTTTCAACGTTAGTGCAGAAAATGAGCGAACGGATAATTTTGACTAATATTTTTTCAGTTTTTGTGAGAAATCCGGTTAAAATCGCTGACCTATGCCTAAATGCACTTTGCTTTCTCCCTGGTCATTAATGCCATAATCAGCCCGAATTAAGCCTAGTGGTGAATTTAAGCGCACTCCAGCCCCATAACCAAAACCATAACCTGGTTTGCCTCGTACACCCGCCGGATCTCCTAATACAGTATCACCTGAGCCTAAGTCTGAAGCAAAGTCGGCAAATAATACACCCCCGACGATTGGTAAAACGGGAAAACGATATTCTGCGGAAGCTAATACATAACTGCGCCCACTTCCCACATCACCGGAATCGTAACCGCGCACTGAATTGGAACCACCCAAGTTAAAGCTTTCGTAGGGCGGTAAATTCCCAAGGACGGTACCAGCTTGCAGATTCACAGCAAATACTTGTGGCTGTTTGGTGTTAAATAATTGAACTGGTAAATATTGGCTGTAATTGGCTTTAAGGCGATTTAGGGAAATATTACCTTGACCGATGGGTATAGATTGTTCTGTACTCAAACTCAAAACTGAACCTTGAGTTGGATTGAGGGAATTATCCCGTTGGTCTTTGGTGGCGGTGAAGGATACAGTAGTTAGGTCATCAATGCCAGTTCCACTTACAGAGAGGGGATTACCTTGCGCGTCCGTTGGAGTAATATTACCTTGGCGATCGCGAATACTAGTTCGGGTATAGTTTAATCCTAATGAGGTATTCCAGTCATCGATTGGTCGCTGTAAGCTGACACTTCCACCAATTTTACCTTCCCGCACTGTGTCGCCGTTAGCTAACTTAATGTTGTCATCAAAGGTTTCCGAAAGTTCCCGATTCCGAAAACCATTTATAGTGTACCCCAAGCGATCGGGGTTTGTTGTCCGATAGGGGCTGACAAATTTGCTATTAAACTGCAAGTCTCGGCTACTTACACCAACATTCAAGCCTAAAGTATCATTAATACCGCCGACATTCTGATCTTGATAGCTGATTGTACCTATCAAACCTTGATCGGCATTATAACTCCCGCCCAAGTTAACACCACGCGCCCCAGTTTCTTTAAGTTGGTAGACTAAATCAAGTTTTGTCGCATCTCCTTCTAAGGCGACATTCACAGTTTGAAATAAACCAGTCTGATATAACTGTTGGATGTCTTGTTTAACTATATTTTCTTGGAAAATTTGACCAGGTTTTAGTTTGAGTTGCTGTTGCAGAAAATCTGCTTTGGTGCGTCCACCGACGGGATTACCCTTGCTGTCAACGGTTTTGCCCTCGTCGTTGACAAAGCGAAATTTGATCTCACTCACCAAGCCTTCAGCAACATTTACGGTGAGAATGCCTTGAGAACTGGGTTTAATTGATAGCACTCGTGCCAAATTATAACCATTATCGGCGTACCACTTGCTAATTTGTGCTACTCCTTGCTGGAGTGCTGCGGGACTGATGGTGGTTCCAATTTGAGATTGCAACTGTTGTTGGGCTACTTGGTAGGTGAGGACTTTTGCACCAGATAATTGTAGCGATCGCACAATCACCGGTTGCACTTGATAAACTACATTCAATCCAGCCTGTGTGCTAAAGCTATTCACACTGACATTGCTAAATAAACCTGTATCCAAAATTGCCGCTACATCTTTTTGTAGTTGGCTTTGACTGGTTTCTCCACCAGCCTGAGTTTTAATGACTTTACGAATGATATCCTGCAATTCTTGATTTGCTCCCACTACCTGGACATCTGTAGCTGTAACTACTAAAGTGTTGTCAGTCGCAGGGATTTTGGGGGATGGGGAGGGAGGAGGAGAAAAAGGGAGTGGTAGGGAAGAATTTAACTTGTCTACTTTGTTTTCAGCAAGCGGCTTGAGAGTTTGTTTGGCTGTAGGGGAAGCGGAGGAAATAGGAAGGATGACTGCTGAGTTTAAGATTACTGGGGAATTTTTGCTTGCGCCTGTTTTTACTGCGATGGGATTTTGAGAAAATTGTTGTGCAACTATACTTTCTGGGGAAGCAATTGTCTCTATGCGTGTGGGAGTGTCTTCAATTATTGGCACTACCAAGTTACCAGCTTTTGCAGTTGGAGCAACGGTTTTAGTAGATGCAGCTGTTGCTTGCTGAGTTACATTGGCAGCAGCTAAAGTAGCTAAAGTAAAAATTGCAGTAGCAGAAACTCGCATAATATTTAACCTAATTAACTGGGAGTTATATCAATTTTGGATTTTAGATTTTGGATTTTAGATTTTGGATTAAAATACTTGACTAAAAAGCAGGTCTTAATAATTTTAAACAATCCATCCTTTCCGAATTTGCTGTTAGTTGTAGAAAAGTAAAGAAATAGCGATAATACTAACTTCCAGCTTCTTCGCCGATTTTCCTTTATACCTCTTACCCAAATAGACAGTTAATTTTGATATTTTGTTTCTATGAATAATGCATCCCGCTTATCTTTAGCTTCTAACTCCCAAACTGCAACTTCTCCTTTACGGTTACTTGTATTAAGTAATGGTCATGGCGAAGATATGATTGCAGTTCGGATTTTGCAAGAACTCCAACGACAATCAAACCCACCAGAGATATTTGCTTTACCTCTGGTGGGTGAAGGACGTGCTTATGAACAGTTAGATATCCCCTTTATCGGTTCAGTACTGACTATGCCTTCTGGCGGCTTTATTTATATGGATGGCCGCCAATTAGCGCGGGATGTCCGCGGTGGTTTATTGCAACTTACTCTCAGCCAGATAAAAGCTGTGCGCCGATGGGTGAGTTCTCAAAAAAAATTAGGTTATAAAAGAGCGATTTTAGCTGTAGGAGATATTGTCCCCCTGCTATTTGCAACTTTTAGTGGCGCTAATTATGCTTTTGTGGGTACGGCAAAATCTGAATATTATGTGCGGGATGAAGCTGGATTGTTACCACGTAAATCTAAAGACGCGCGTTGGGAAAACTTTTCTGGTTCAGTTTACCATCCTTGGGAACGTTGGTTGATGAGTCGTCGCCGTTGTCAGGCGGTGTTCCCTAGAGATGGACTGACGACTGAAACATTAAAACAATGGCCAATTCCCGCTTTCAATTTGGGTAATCCCATGATGGATGGTCTGGAACCGACGTTTTCACGCCAACAATTTTATAGCGAGAATGCCCAACAGCAAGAAAGAGTCAGACCTTTTGTGGTGACTCTTCTGCCTGGTTCCCGTCCGCCAGAGGCATATACTAACTGGGAAATAATTATGATTGCCGTATCTGCGCTGATGGCGAGTTTCCAAGAACGAGGTTCAATCTTTTACACTTCTAGCACAGTAGTGTTTTTAGGTGCGATCGCTCCTGGTTTAGACTCTAATATCTTATCCCAAAGCGTGCAATCCCAAGGCTGGCAAATTCAATCAGCATGTCCGATCAAACTTTCCGATCCAAACGCCTTGATATTTAAGCAAAGAAATGCTTACCTGATGCTGACACAAAAAGCTTATAATGATTGCTTGCATTTGGGAGATTTAGCGATCGCAATGGCAGGTACAGCCACAGAACAGTTTATCGGTTTGGGGAAACCTGCGATCGCTTTTCCCGGTAATGGCCCACAATATAATCCCGCCTTTGCTGAAGCTCAAAGTCGTCTTTTAGGCTCATCTTTGATTTTAATTGAGCAGCCGGCAGAAGTAACGAAAGTTGTCCAGTCTCTATTCAAAGATCCTGATATTTTGCAGATTATTGCCGAAAATGGTGGGCGACGCATGGGAAAATCGGGAGCGGCACAAAGGATTGCTGATTGCTTGCAAGAACGATTTGGTTGAAGGGCTATTGGGTATTTGGCATTGGTTAGTAGTTAATCTCCCCAGTCTCTAATCAGCACTCCTCACGCTACCAACCCAGAACGTAAGGCCCTGACAGCAGCTTGGGTACGGTCATCAGCACATAATTTATTTAGAATATTACGAACATGAGTCTTTACAGTACCAACTGTAATATAGAGTTTCTCGGCAATTTGACCATTGCTACATCCAGCTACAATCAACTCTAGAATTTCCAATTCCCGTTGAGTTAGGGGATATGTTTCCAAAACTTGCTCGTATTCTGATGCCAGCGCCTCAATTTTTACAGTCTTCGGCTTGTCAGAACCTTGGCTTTCTCCAGGAATACCTTGCCGCATCTTCCGTAATACCACATTGGCAATTGCCGGATCGATCCAAGAGTTACCGCCGTGAGTTGCTTGAATCGCTTCCGTTAATTTACTGATGCTTGTTTCTTTCATGTAATAAGAATCAGCACCCGCCGCGAAAGCTGCAAGTACAGCATCCTCTGTATGATCCATCGTCAGGATCAGAATCTTTGTTGACGTTTGCCCGCTTTCAGCTTGCTGGCGTTTGAATTTACGGGTTAGTTCAATGCCATCCATATCAGGTAAACCGATGTCTATAACAGCTACATCTGGCTTTGCCGTTTCTAAAAGTTTTAACCCTTGAGTAGCATTTGCTGCTTCGCCAATTACTTTCAAAGCGCTATGAGACTGTAATGCAGCCCGTAGCCCCATTCGCGTTAAGTCATGATCTTCAATTAAAATAATGCTAATTTCATTCATAGTTACACTCGCTCTGACGCTGTTTGCATCTTCCAAAGATATTACCTTTTGTAAGTTGCTATCTATTATTTTCCCAAACTCAAGATAGATGATATTTAAAGCAGTCTGCATCCATCGGTAGAAATAATAAATTTCCTATTTTTGAATATTTAGATAGAGGACATATCTAGCTGAAGATATATAGATACTTGGATAAAAAGTATGAAATATTGAGACGAATGCCAAACTTATCCTCCCTTGCTCAAAATTAAGCTTTCAATTGCCATGTTTTATTAGTTAATTACTATTATCTTCTATAAAGTTCTAAAAAAGCTTAGAAAAATGGTTAAAACTGCTCAAGCTTATGGTACACGATAATGGTCTGTAACTATCACCAATGGGTGACGACGGTCGCTAGCTGACTCATTTACAATTGTTTTAAGCTGAGTAAGGTAATTTTATTTTACTTTAGGCTCTATCTGTTGTCTTCAGAGCAAAAATTCTCGCTTTGTTAGAGCAACTCCTGTAGTTGTGATGACTGTCTCAAATCAAGTTCAATAGCGAGTGAAAGCTGGAAACTAAAATCTAGCTGGGTGTGTCTTGAAGCCTTTAACCTTTCGGTCAAGATAATAGCAGCACCCAACAAGTATTCGATATTGTGCAAAATGCTTTAGTCAATCAAGTTACAGATTTTAGATATCCGAAAATCTTATATTCTTTAGTTGGATAATCTGAAAAGGGAAATATATACATAAATATCTGTCTGGCGGCAAAATAAAAACCGATGGAAGAGACGCTGAAAATTTTGGTTGTAGATGATAACGAAGTAGACAGGATGGCAGTCCGTAGCGCTCTGACTGAAGCAGGTATTCAAATGGAACTGTCTGAAGTCAGTGATAGCAATGATGCATTTTCTGCCTTAAGCACTACTGCTTATGATTGTGTTTTCCTCGATTATCGCTTACCACTCCAGGATGGACTAACCTTGATTCAACAGCTACGTTATTCGGAAATTAAAGTTCCTTTAGTAGTCTTAACTGGTCAAGGAGATGAACAAATTACTGTGGAATTAATCAAAGCTGGTGCTACAGACTATCTTTCTAAGTCTAGGATATCCCCGGAAAACTTGGCACAGGTTTTGAGGAGTGCGATTCGGATTTATCGGGCTGAAATACAAGCAACTTTGGCAAAAGAGGAACTCATTCGTAAGAACCAGGAGTTGGAGAGACAACAGCAACATATTCAAATGCAAAACTTTAAGCTATTGGAGACATCGCGGTTAAAATCACATTTTTTGGCAACGATGTCTCACGAACTCAGAACGCCAATGAACGCGATTATTGGTTTTTCACAAATACTGCTGCGTCCTAAATTTGGTCAACTAACTCACCAGCAAGCAGATATGGTTGAGCGCATCTTGAATAATGGGAAGCATTTACTGATGCTACTCAATGAAGTTCTCGACTTTTCCAAGCTGGAGGTAGGAAGATTAGACTTAAAGGCGGAAAGATTTGATGTATCAAAGATCGTAAATCAGGCTGTAAGTGAAATGCATTCTCTAGCTGATGCCAAAAATCTCTCATTGTTAGTGCAGAACGATTTGCAAAATCCTTCGGTATTTAACGATCCTGTGCGGATTAAACAGATTTTAATTAATCTGCTCTCCAACGCCATTAAGTTTACCGAGTCTGGTGAGATTTGGGTTGAGGTTAAGGAGCTACCAGAAAAGAGAGTAGCAATTATTGTTCGGGATACAGGGATTGGCATCGCATCCAGAGATTTTAAACGTATTTTTGAAGCATTTCGACAAGTCGATCAAACTATCACTCGCAAATATCAAGGTACAGGACTGGGTTTAGCAATTGTAGATTCAGTGGTACGAATGATGGGCGGCAAAATTTTTCTTGAGAGCAAAGTGGGCAGGGGTTCAATGTTTAAAATTGAATTGCCGCGTCAAATCACATTGGCGAATGTAGCCGCCGAACCCCCAAATTTACAGTTAGATGATGAGGGAAATTTTTCCTCTCCTAAAAATCCCCATCAATCATGTTCTCAAGCCAGGGCAGCACCAATAGGATATCCTAAATTTAAAATATAAATTACTTCCAGAAAATAATAAAAGTTGATTAATCATGTCTGTAGTTGAAAATAATAAAATTTATCGTATCCTCGCAGTTGACGACATTCGAGATAATCTTATTTTGGTTCAAGCAATTTTAGAAAGTGAGGGGTATGAAATTGATTTGGCTTCAGATGGAATAAAAGCTTTGCGGCAAGTTGAACAATCTCCACCCGATCTGATTCTGTTAGACGTGATGATGCCGGGGATGGATGGTTATGAAGTTACCCGTCGGATTCGGCAGAACCCCGCCCTCTCTTATATTCCAATTCTGTTGATTACTGCCTTTCACGAATCTAGCGTTGTCGAAGGTTTGGATGTTGGTGCTGACGATTTTATTCGCAAACCATTTGATACTGATGAACTACTGGCAAGGGTGCGATCGCTATTACGTCTCAAGCATAGTTTAGACGAACAACAAAAAATGGCTCGTCAACGGGAAGACTTTGTTTCCCGTCTGACTCATGATTTGCGAACTCCCCTAGTAGCCGCAGATCGGATGTTGAGTTTGTTTGAGATGGAAACATTCTGCAAAATTTCGCCGGAAATGAAACAAGCGATCGCAGTTATGATTCGGAGTAACCAAAATTTGATGGACATGGTAAATACTCTGTTAGAAGTCTATCGCTTTGAAGCGGGTAAAAAAACGTTGAATTGGGAAGAATGCGATTTACGTGAGATATCTCAAGAAGTAGTCGGCGAACTAACTCCTTTAACCCTTGAAAAAGATTTGACTCTAACAATAGACACCAGTAGATTAAACCCACAGAGTAAAAATGCTGGTTTGGTTATGGGCGATCGCTTAGAACTACGGCGAGTGCTAAATAATTTGATCGCAAATGCCATCAAATTTACAGATACAGGAAGCATAACAATCCGTATTTTTGAAACATCACCTCATCCAGGAAATCAAGATTCGGTAACGATTGAGGTAGAAGATACAGGATATGGGATTGCGCCCGAAGATCGGGCAACAATTTTCGAGCGATTTCGCCAAGGCAAACATAAACGCTCAGGTAGTGGTTTAGGGCTACATTTATCTCACCGCATTGTCGAAGGACATGCAGGAACTATCAATGTTGCCTCTGAAGTAGGTAAAGGTAGTTTATTTACTGTGCAATTACCTAAGAACATTTAAGCTTTTTCTTCAGTAACTAATGTCAAACTAACCCATTCGCCTTTATCGTTATAGCTGCGAATCATCCTTTGGCGGAGGTTTGGCTGAATTAACCAACCCGCTTCTAAGAATAAGGGTTGACGTAACTGCACCTTGAGGGGAGAAGTTGCAGAAGCGCCATCAGGTAACAATAATACTTGTACTTGCTTTTCGGGATCTTGGTCAAAGAGAACGATGGAACCTTTAATGGTAGCAGTTGAGGTAATTGTGCGTAGACGCGTTGGCGAAGCCTCTCGCAGAGAAGCGGCTTGTCGTGAGACATCGCCAAAAGAGGTACTTTGAATTAATCGCCCAGTATCATCAAGTTGTATTTTCAGAGTTGTAGAGTAAAGATCGGACGATCGCAAATCTCGATAGATTGTCACTGCTTGTCCTCGCCATTCTCCCAACAAATCATCTATCTGCAAGGGTGGACGTTCTGCTGCTGGAGTTCCGGCTAAATGTTCTCGAATGAGAGTTAGTCCATTGAGATGACCGTTTTTATCAAACAGTTGCACCAAACGTAAGCGGCGATTTTCATGAACAAAAGCGAGTTCTCCACCAAATTCGGAAAATGGCCCTAGCTGAATTAAACCTTCAGAAAATGAACCATTCTCAAAAAATAACAAACCTCCCCCCACAGACATAAATTCTCTGATTACATCATCCTTTCCCGAACGACTCAGAGTTAGGCGCACTGTCTGATTATTGTTCAAACTCTCCAGCGAAAGACGGCTAGGAGTATCGTTCAGAAGAGTACCTTGGGGAGAAAAATTGGTAAATGAACCTTCCCATATACCAAGATTTTGCAGAAAACATTCCCATTGTGATTTCATAACTATTTTGTCCTTTGTCATTGGTCATTTGTACATAACCAATGCTCAATCCTTAACTTTTAGCAAAACATCGGACAGCAAATAAGCTTCCCATTAATCCTACAGCTGCACCGAAACTTAAGATAATCAAGGGTAATAGTAAAATTTGGGCTGGAGTCAGTTGTATTCCGTTGGTGATAACTTGGATAAATTCAGGTTGATTGGCTAGCAATTTACCGAGAAACTGTTGAATCACAGAAATGAAACTCCAAGCGATCGCACCACCAACTAAACCGAAAGCAATTCCTTGTAAAATAAACGGCAGGTAAATCCAAACTGAGGTTGCTCCCACCAGTTGCATAATTTCAATTTCTTGTCGTCGCGCCATGACAATCAGCCGAATTGTGGTTGTAGTCACTGCGATCGCTGTTAAGGTCAAAATAATCGTAATTGTTAAAGTAATCCATTTCAGCCCCCGATGTAGCTGGGCAATGCGTTTAACTGCTTCATCGATATATTCTACCGTCTCAACTCCCGGTAACTTAGCCAGTTGCGTTGCTAAACCTGGTACAACTTGAGAATTACGCGCTTTCACCTTCATCTCATCAACCAAAGGATTATCACCTAGCTGCTGGGTAGCGCCCTCAATATCAGAAATTCTCATTTCCTTAACTAATTTAGTCCAAGCCTGTTCTTTGGTAACGCTTTGTATCGCCGCAACCTCCGGCATTTTGGCAATCAGTGGCTCAATGTTTTCGACCCGCGTATCTGGTTCAAGATAAACTGATACTTCTAGCTGGCTACCAAACTGATAGAGGAGTTTTTCAACTTGCCAAGAGGTTTGTAAGCTCAAACCAAATAAAAACAGTAACACCGTCACAGTACTTACAGCTGCCCAATTCATCCAACCTCCCCGCAATAAACCGAGGAAAGTTTCTTTAAGCAGATAGTCTAGTTTGGTAAAAGACTTAAACATAATTCATAATGGGCTTCGCTAACGTAATTCGTAATTCATAATGCCCAATTCCCAATTCCCAATTCCCCACTCCCCAAATTGATTTCTGCAAGCTGCACACTCGTGACTTCCAGGCATGAGTTAAGCGTTCCATATTCTGGTAAACTATATACATAGCGAAAACTGTAGCTAAACTGAACCACGATAACTAAAGATATGGGGTTCTATTAGGAAATAGATACTTTTGTATCGATCCTCTAGTAGGTAAAATCTTTAAGGTACAGAGGTTAAACATACTTAACTTTTTAGGTACTTGTTTAAGAGTCGCCGCTGGTGCGTCGGAGACTTATCAAAACGCCTGTGGAGAACTTGTTAGTCCTGAATTTCTTTAGGCAGAGATCGTTGAAGCAGGAATCACGCGACTTCAAGTCGTGTGAGGTTCAAAGAATGAAAATAGTACGAATTTTCACCACTAGCCATTGAGACTCATGCCTTCTGAAATTGCTGTAGAGAAAAAAAAGTTAAAAAATCCACCTTTGGAGCTTCACTATTTAGGCGATCGCGTGCTGCGTCAAGCTACAAAGCGGATTTCTAAAGTAGATGACGAACTTCGCAAAATGGTGCGTGAAATGCTGCAAACTATGTATAGCAAAGATGGCATTGGTTTGGCTGCCCCCCAAGTGGGAATTCACAAACAACTAATTGTCATCGACCTGGAACCAGAGAATGCAGCTAATCCGCCTTTGGTGTTGATTAACCCCGTCATTAAACAAGTCAGCCGCGAGATATCTGTTGCCGAAGAAGGATGCTTGAGCATTCCCAATGTATATCTAGACGTAAAGCGCCCCGAAGTCGTGGAAATCGCCTACAAGGACGAATACGGTCGTCTTCGGACATTAAAGGCTAACGACCTTTTAGGACGCTGCATTCAGCACGAGATGGATCACCTCAACGGTGTGGTATTTGTAGACCGTGTAGAAAACTCCTTGACTTTAGCCCAGGAGCTATCTAAAAATGGCTTCTCGTATCAAGCGGTCAAACCAATAGCATAGGGGGCTAGCAGTGTATTTAACTCCAAAAAGCGGTTTATTTCTAGGTGGTTCTTGTGTAAGTGCGATCGCAGCCGTCGGTTCGATTTTTGAACTCAGTTACGGACAACCAGATTTGGGTTTTCAAGCCACGGCGATTATCCTCGCATTGAGCATTCCACTCACCGGATTCTTTTTCTTTGCCGCAGTGAAGGATGCAAGGGCTAACATGAAGTAAGCATCAGGTACATAAAAAAGGTAAGAGGATGGAGGAAAAGGCAAAATTCATTCTTTTACCTTTTATTTTTATTTTATTTTTCGGTTGTTCTCAGGCTCCCAAGGCTTTGAGATGATCTATCTGTGCTGATGTTATAGCGTTTCTTAATCATACGAGTTACATCATAGCCCCCTCCTCGCTTGCGGGGAGGGGGTTGGGGGTGGGGTTCTTGTACCTCACTCAACTGAGAACCGCTATAAGCCGGTGATGCCAAAAATATTCATTCATTCATCGGGTCTATCGGCTCTGAGAGTTTTTAAGCGATCGCCTGTTGTCACATTCCAAAGTTGAATTGTCTGAATCTTGGCTACCAAAAATTAGAGTTTAACCATCACGACTAAAGCCAACTGACCTTACCCAATTATTCACAAGCAAGGTTTTGAGACACTTGCTCATGTAGATATCCCATAATTTTACAGTTTGGTCTTCATTGCCGGTCTGTGTAGACGCGGTTTCTAACCGCCTTTTTAACTTCTAAAATAGAAGAATGCTGTTAACTCCGACTCAACTACTGCGACTGTCTCAAGGACAACTCAACTTACTAGAAGCTTGTCCGCGGAAATTTCAACATACCTATCTCGAAAAACTCAATTCGCCCTCAAATCCAGAACAAGAAGAACGGCAAACTTTGGGTAGTCGTTTTCACTTGCTTATGCAGCAGCGAGAAATGGGTTTGCCAATTGATAGTTTTCTGCAAGCCGATGCTAAATTGCAAAGCTGGATGCTAGCTTTTGCCGATGCAGCCCCAGAAATTTTAACGGCTGCATCTGATAATCAAACTTTCCGTGAGAGTGAACACTATCGAACTCTACAAGTTCAGAATTATTTGCTGACGGTTATCTATGATTTATTGATTGCAGATAACCAACAAGCGCAAATTCTCGACTGGAAAACTTATCCGAAACCACCCAATAAACGCAAGTTAGAAGCCAACTGGCAAACACGGCTTTATCAGTATGTATTGGCGGAAACTAGCGACTATTTGCCAGAAAATATTTCCATGACTTACTGGTTTGTCCAATCGGAGGGTAAACCGCAAAATATTAAATTTAATTACAATACTGTTCAACACACACAAATAGCAAAGAGACTTAATCAACTATTAAGTCAGTTAACTAATTGGCTGGAAGATTACCAAAATAACCAGCAGTTTCCTCAAGTTGCGGAGGGTAGCAAAACCTGTGATTATTGTCAGTTTGCTAAAAGGTGCGATCGCGATCGCACACAAGTTCCCGAAGAAGCAGTGAAAGACTCATTGCCAAATTTTGACACCATTCAAGAAGTCTCCCTTTGATTTTATCCGCAGGATTTTTTCTCCTGTATCTCCTGGAAACTTAAAAAGTAATATAAAATCCTTTTTGTAAATCTAAAGCAGCTGATAAAATAAATTTTCTTAAATCAATTCCCTAGTAAGTGAATCTCAAACAACTGAGGATCAATCCTCGATTTAACAATGTTAGAGCAACAACAGTGGACTATAGCAGCAACCGAGCAACCCCCGGAGTGGTTTATCCAAGCGGTGAGACAGCATACACCCGCATCAAGTGGAATATATGCAGCACAATTGTTGTGGAAACGGGGAATTAAAGATAATCAACAGTTAACAGCTTTTATCAACTATAAAGCTTATCAACCAGCGAGTCCCTTTGAGTTTGGGCAAGAAATGCACTTAGCGATCGCGCGGTTGCAACAAGCATATAACGCTAAAGAGAAAATTGCTATCTGGGGAGACTTTGATGCTGATGGGATTACTGCCACATCTGTACTTTGGGATGGATTAGGGCAATTTTTTACACAAAATACTCAGTTATTTTACTATATTCCCAATCGCCTGAAAGAATCTCACGGACTGAATAATCAAGGGATTGATAATTTAGCAAACCAAGGTTGCAAATCAATTGTTACTTGCGATACTGGTAGCACGAACATTGAGGAAATTATTTATGCCAAACAGCTAGGCATAGATGTAATAGTTACAGACCATCATACTTTACCTACCGAACGCCCACCCGTCGCAGCAATTATCAATCCCCGCTATTTTTCAAGGGAACATCAGCTATTTAATCTTTCTGGGGTAGCAGTAGCTTATAAGTTGGTTGAAGCACTGTATCAAACTCTGCCTAATGTTGCAAAATATCCCTTAGAAGATTTATTAGATTTAGTAGCAGTCGGATTAATTGCCGACTTGGTGCAGTTAAGCGGAGATTGTCGTTATTTGGCGCAGTTGGGAATTCAACGACTGCAAGCAGATTTTCAACAGCCGCCAGCAGTGCGTCGCCGTCCGGGTGTAGGGCGATTATTAGAATTGTGCCAGAAAAATGGCGATCGCCCCACAGATATTTCTTTTGGTTTGGGGCCAAGAATTAACGCCGTCAGCCGCATCCAAGGTGATGCTAGTTTTTGCGTTGAATTATTAACCAGTCGAGATGCCAAACGTTGTCACGAATTAGCCGAAGTTACAGAACTCGCCAACACCAGGCGCAAATCTTTGCAAAAAGATGTGCAAGCGCAAGTAGCACAAAAACTTACTCAATTAGACTTATCAACCACCAGCGTCATAGTCTTAGAAGATGCCCAATGGCCTGCGGGTGTATTGGGCTTAGTTGCGGGACAGATAGCGCAAGAAACAGGCCGCCCGACTATTTTGTTGAGTACAGAGGGATTGGGGACTGGGGACTGGGAACTGGGGACTGGGAATCAAGGACAAGGGGGAATTATTGAAGAAATCTCTTCCCAATCCCCAATCCCTAATCCCCAATCCCTAGCCCGTGGTTCCGCCCGTTCGGTGAATTCTGTCGATTTATACCAACTGGTAAAAGACCAAGCACATTTGTTACATCGCTTTGGTGGACATCCCTTTGCGGCAGGTTTGAGTTTGTTGGTGGAAAATATTCCTTTATTTACAGCCGCAATTAATCAGCAGTTGCGGCAATCTTTAGGTAGCACAACTTTAACGCCAACCGTGCAAGCAGACTTGACGGTAACAGTTGCAGACTTGGGGAAAGAGTTATTTTTGGAATTTAAAGTACTAGAACCTTGTGGAATGGGTAATCCTGTTCCGAAATTATTAATTCAAAACTGCCGGTTTGAAAATGCTTGGCATCGAAATCAGCAGGATTGGCAAGGGAAAAAGGTACAGTACATTAAAACCGAGTTTGACATTCGGGATGATTCCGGCAAAAGTGCTTTTCCTGGCTTGTGGTGGGGACACTATAAAGATGAATTACCCATAGGAAGGTGTGATTGCATAGCCGAATTAGACTACAACACCTTTAAAAAACGTTATGAAATCAGATTAATTGCCGTGCGTCCTAGTGTTGACTCAGCACTTAACACTCGAAACGGGCTAAACGCCCCGTTACCGCTAACACCACTCATATTAGACTTACGACGGAATCAGAAATATTCAGAACAGGCAACTCAAGACGGGCTAAACGCTCCGCTAACAGCATTGATTCTTGAAGATTGTCCCACGAGTTGGGATAATTTACGCTTATGGTTGCGGCGATGTCTAATGACAAGCCGCTCTGCGTCTACCCTTGACAATCAGCAACAATTAGCGATCGCTTGGTCTAAACCCAAGCACCAACCACCCAATCAAATTTGGCTGACTCTTGTCGGAATTGCTAAATATCTCAGTCGCACAAGTCAACCAGTTACCCGCATCCAACTTTTAGATAAAATTGGCATCAGCGATCAAACCTTACTTGTAGGAATCAAAGCTTTAAAATCTTTAGGGTTCACAGTCAAACGACAAGACAATGATTTACAATTTGCCTGGCATTCAAGCGATCGCACAGAAAATCTTGCTGATGCAGCAGTGACAAAGTTTTTAGCTGCTATCCGCGAAGAACAATTCCAGCAACAGTATTTTGCTGACGTGCCTTTATCTACTATTATGGCGATCGCACTCTCCGACAACCAAGGCATAAGTATAAAAAACTGCTGAACGAGTATCAAAGACTCTTTAATGGAGTTCAGAACCTCTTTAATGAGTATCAAAGACTCTTTAATGAGTATCAAAGAGTCTTTAATGAGTATCAAAGACTCTTTAATGAGTATCAAAGCCTCTTTAATGAGTATCAAAGACTCATTAATGAGTATCAAAGACTCTTTAATGAGTATCAAAGACTCTTTAATGAGTATCAAAGACTCTTTAATGAGTATCAGAGGTTCATTAATGGAGTTCAAAGACTCGTAGATAAATCAGCTTGACGCAAAATAGGCGATCGCTGCCAACCTGAAAAGCCAAATTCAATTCTGACTTTCTTAATTACGAACTACGTTAGCGATCGCGCAGCGTCTCGTAGAGAAGCGGTAGCGATAGCGCAGGGTGAAAAGTATTTGGCTGTGATTTTAGGCACTTAGAGATCCCCCCTAGCCCCCCTTAAAAAGGGGGGAACCGGAATTAAAGTCCCCCTTTTTAAGGGGGATTTAGGGGGATCTGAAATGTTTTGCTACCAACGAGAGGACTTGTTCATTCATCCTCTTAGCGACGTAGAAGCGTCGGAACGAGCGTCATTACGAATTACGAATTAAATCTTGTACTCTCGCTACAACTTGACTCAATCTTTCAGCATCAGGAGATTGGATACGCTGTAATATCTCCAAAGCTGGCTGCAAATAATCTAGTGCTTGATTGTAATCGCCCTGTTGTTCTGCTATATGTCCTAACCACCACAACGTCATCGCCTTAGTTTGGACATCGCCGATTTGTTCAGAGATAGCGAGGGATTGTTGATAAAGGGCGATCGCTTCTTCTATTTCTCCCCTATCGGCTTTGAGCATTCCCAATTGGTGCAACGTCGCCGCCTTGCCTTTGACATTGCCGATTTGTTCTTTGATCGCGAGGGATTGTTGATAAAGGGCGATCGCTTCTTCTATTTCTCCCCTATTGGCTTTGAGTATTCCCAATTGGTGCAACGTCGTCGCCTTGCCTTGGACATCGCCGATTTGTTCAGAGATGGCGAGGGATTGTTGATAAAGGGCGATCGCTTCTTCTATTTCTCCGCTATTGGCTTTGAGATATCCCATTTCGTGCAACGTCGCCGCCTTGCCTTGGACATTGCCGATTTGTTCATCGATGGCGAGGGATTGTTGATAAAGGGCGATCGCTTCTTCTATTTCTCCGCTATTGGCTTTGAGATATCCCAAGTTGTGCAACGTCGCCGCCTTGCCTTGGACATTGCCGATTTGTTCTTTGATCGCGAGGGATTGTTGATAAAGGGCGATCGCTTCTTCTATTTCTCCCCTATCGGCTTTGAGCATTCCCAATTGGTGCAACGTCGCCGCCTTGCCTTTGACATTGCCGATTTGTTCTTTGATCGCGAGGGATTGTTGATAAAGGGCGATCGCTTCTTCTATTTCTCCCCTATTGGCTTTGAGTATTCCCAATTGGTGCAACGTCGTCGCCTTGCCTTGGACATCGCCGATTTGTTCAGAGATGGCGAGGGATTGTTGATAAAGGGCGATCGCTTCTTCTATTTCTCCCCTATTGGCTTTGAGTATTCCCAATTGGTGCAACGTCGTCGCCTTACCTTGGACATCGCCGATTTGTTCAAAGATAGCGAGGGATTGTTGATAAAGGGCGATCGCTTCTTCTATTTCTCCCCTATTGGCTTTGAGTATTCCCAGTTGGTGCAACGTCGCCGCCTTGCCTTGGACATTGCCGATTTGTTCAAAGATAGCGAGGGATTGTTGATAAAGGGCGATCGCTTCTTCTATTTCTCCCCTATTGGCTTTGAGTATTCCCAATTGGTGCAACGTCGTCGCCTTACCTTGGACATCGCCGATTTGTTCAAAGATAGCGAGGGATTGTTGATAAAGGGCGATCGCTTCTTCTATTTCTCCCCTATTGGCTTTGAGTATTCCCAGTTGGTGCAACGTCGCCGCCTTGCCTTGGACATCGCCGATTTGTTCTTTGATGGCGAGGGATTGTTGATAAAGGGCGATCGCTTCTTCTATTTCTCCCCTATTGGCTTTGAGATATCCCAAGTTATGAATAATTGCGGCTTTTTCTTGTTCGTCTTCTGCGGGACAGCTATCTAAAGCTTGTTGATAATACTCTTGAGCTTTTATGACTTCACCTAGTTCTTGTTCAGAACGGGCTAAGGCATGTAACACTAAAGAATCTTCAGCAATTTCTAAAGTAGATTTGCACAATTTCACAGCTTCTCGAAATCGGCTTTGATTTCTCCAACTGTGTGCCAATTTACCTGCTATTTTTATAGCAATATGATCTATCTGTCCTCGCAACGCCAGCCGATGAATTTCTAAACCTTGTTCCTCGGTTGTGGTTTTGATCTCCTCCCACCAAAGACGATACAACACCTCAGCCGCTTGCTTATGCAAAGCTTCCCCATCTCCCGGTAACTGCACAGGCAAAATGCGCGGCACTCGTAACGCCTCATCATGGCTCACCTCCAACAGCCCCAACGCCACTGCCCGACTAATATAATCTGACAAATTGGCGATAGTCTCACAAACTGCGGCTAAAGCTTCCCTCGGTACTGGTAACTCAAACACCAAACCCCGTGACAACATCTCCCGCATGGTTGAATCCATCTGTTGCAGCAGCGCCTCAGCCAAAACTTGCTCTCGCAACTCCACCGGATCTGCTGCCAACCGGTTCAGAATTGCCCCCACATCCACACTTCCATCATCCCCCCGCTTCATTTCCTCCCTTATCCTGTCCCCCCTCCTCGCTTGCGGGGAGGGGGTTAGGGGGTGGGGTGCTAACAATTTATCCAACCATTCCAGCAAGCGGGGATTACCATCAGCCAACTTCTGCGCTTGCAATTTTAACCCCTCATCCACCTGAGATTTAGCACTAAAAGCAGTGAGGCGATTAAACTTTTTTTGCAAATCTGCGCCTTGCAGTGCATCCAACGGCTGCTTATGGAAATACTGCAACTGGGTAAATTCAAAATCGTAACGGCAGGTAATAATGATGCGGTGAGAAGTGGAATTTTCTTTAATTGCCCAAACTAAAGCTTTCATTACCTCTGCTGCTTCCGCTTGCAGCACATAACTCTCATTGCGGGGTTCCAAATTTCCTTCAAAGTCATCCAGCACCAACAAAAACGGCTTTGCTTCTTCATGCAACTGACAGAAAACTCGCCGCAGCCGAAACTTCAATTCTTCATCGTAATTTTGTAGGCTTTTGCGTTGTTCGTCGTCATCCAACTTTTCCGTTAAACGACTCACCAAACTAGCTTCATCAATTCGCCCAACCCAAACAACCCGCTCAAAATTTGGCAGTCTGTCGCACAGCCTAGCTGCTAAACTACTTTTACCCAAACCGCCCATCCCATGAATCAACACCCCAACTTCATCGGTTGATTGACTCAGCACCCGCAAACAACTTTGCAATTGCCGGCGACGACCAACAAAACTTTCCCGCGTCGGGACTTTCACCTTACCCGCAGGATCTAAAAACTGGGTAGAAACAGAAAGCGGTGGTGCTGGTTTCCGTCCACGAGTCCGCAAAGGTGTAACTAAAGAACTTGGTAAATTACCTGCTGCATACAGCCGCAATAAATGCCAATCCCGCGCCTTGTTCTTAATTAATGCTTGGTAGGTACAAGCAACAGCTTCGGTGATTTGCTTCCCCGCAGATAATTCCTCATACAATGCAGCAGCTGCGGCTGTTGCATCAGAATCTAAAACCTTTTGACCCCAACCCAAAACCGCTTCTGCACCCGATTTCAGCAATTCTTCAGCCATTGACGGCACAGATCCCGAATTGCCAGCTTGCCCAGTGCGACAACCAGAGAGGAAAATCAGTTTAGGCAGTCTAAATTGTAATTCTTTGGCGATATCCCCAGCACTGGCATAGAAAGCTTCACCGATTGCGGTTTCTGTAATAAAGCGCGGTTGTCCATCTTGGAAAGTAGCATGACCCGTCAAGTGTAAAACATCAAAATAATCCCTGTCGTAACCATCGACTAAATAACCCAACTCCGATAAACAGCCGCTTTCTTCCACCGTCAACGCTAAAGGTTGTCGCTTTGTCGCCTCCAAAATCCGTGCTTCCTCTCCCTCAAAATCCAGCACAGGTTTGACATCCAGGGGCGAAGTAGCCATAAACAAAACTTGCAGCGCCCGGTTTTCTGGTTCCCCGTCAATAGTTAATTTTTTTACCGTGCTATCCGACACCCAACGCACGGGGACAATCGCCGGGACTCGCTGAACCAAAAAATTAACGCCATCGTGCAGCACTTCCCAAGGCAAATGGGCGAGTTTCTCAGATGTGGCTGCGATCGCCAACACAATCCCCTCACGCTTATACTTATCTAGCAAAGGTTGCAGCCAGCGATCGCTTCCATCTAACCAGTTATACAACCGCCCTCCAGTTACCGGATAATCCTCTGGTAAATCTGAAACGTAATAATCTCTCTCAGCCAACTTAATCAAGTCGGCGATTTCTGACAGAGGGAGCGATCGCTTTTCATACTTATTTGGATTATCAATAAAGTAACGTAACTCTACGTAATTCTCATCAACTGGCTTGAGGTCGAGGTGGAGCGTTTGCACGTTCTGAATTTTGAGACTTCAGTATTTATCCCAAGTCTACCACCCCCAATTCCGTCTCTACGATTCTAAAATTTGGCGAATCTCTTCTATGGTTGCATCCTTTAAAAGCAATCTTCTGCCATTGCGCCCGACAATCAACACCTTTTCAATTTTTTTACCAGACTGTTTAGCTTGATACTCTTGATACCACTTACGGATTTGTTCAGCAATGGCGATTCCTCCGCCAACAATACTAATAATAGTTGCAACCGTTGTAACTACTGGCTCTCTTTCCTGTGTGTCTGAACTAACGGTATAATTGCCCGATATACCGGGAATTGCCAAAAGCGCCTCTGTTGCTGCGATCGCATCTTCACCCGCGATCGCCAATTGAATTTCTGCCATAATCTTTATCTGCTAATTACTTCAGCCCGATCTTAAAATAATCCCACCACAATTTCTCGGTTTCCCTATGTTGTAAATTCTTAACATGGTTTACAACGAACGCAATTCTTTATGCCAGTAAAGCAAAAGCCCTAACTCCTAATTCCCTCATCCCATAGATTTGAAGTCCTCGCAGTGTTTCATCCCAGAGCTAGACGTAAGTTTTCTTCATAGTTACCTACTATTAGATCGGAAATGTACCTCACTGAACCGGAGACTGAGATAAAAATGAGGTCGTAGACTAGCTAAAGTTTTGGAATTCTTCATCATGTATGAACTAGTTCAAGCTGTCTTCAACGGTGATGAAAAAACTGCTCTACATCAGTTGATTTCTACGTTGAGTGCTTCAGGTAAAGGTTATTTTCTAAGAAATGAGATTTTGCAAGCTTTTGCCGATTACTGTCATCAATCGCAAAAGCCAGCCTATTTTTACCACTCTTCTTCAGTTGGTAAACTGATACAGTACACTCACGAAATAATTATCGAAGAAAAAAGTACGTGGTTCGTGGTTCGACCAAAGATTGCTAACCAGGAGGTTTGGCGACTGACAGCCGATTTTAATAACTTCGAGCAGATGACACCGCAAGTACTGCTAGATGTAAGAGATCGCTTAGTCAACCGCTACCAACCCGACATCCTCGAAATCGACCTCCACCCCTTTTACGAGGGTTCTCCCAGAATTGACGATCCCAGAAATATTGGTCAAGGTTTAGCCTTCCTTAACCGTTACTTGTGCAATCAATTGTTGACTGACCCCGAATATTGGCTAGAAATGTTGTTTAAAGCACTAAAGGGGCTAAAACACGATGGGGTTCGCCTACTGTTTAGCGATCGCATTCCCTCCGGTATTCAGTTAGCCAAACAAATTAAACTAGCACTTAATTTGCTAAATGAGCGATCGCCTCATGAACCTTATGAAAAATTTCGCTTAGACCTCCAAGAACTCGGCTTTGAGCCGGGTTGGGGTAACACTGCGGCGCGAGTCTCCGAAACCCTAGAACTCCTCGACCGACTCATTTACTCTCCAGAACCTGGCATATTAGAAGCATTTATAACCCGCGTCCCTGCCGTTTTTCGCGTTGTCCTCATTTCTATCCACGGCTGGGTTGGACAAGAAGATGTTTTGGGAAGAGATGAAACACTCAGTCAAGTTATCTACGTCCTTGAACAAGCTCGCAGCTTAGAAAATGAACTGCGCGAACAAATAACACTTGCTGGACTAGACCAGCTAGATATTAAACCCCACGTAATTATTCTCACCCGACTAATCCCCAACTGTGAAGGAACATTTTGTAATCTGCGCCTAGAAAAAGTTCAAGATACTGAAAATGCTTGGATATTGCGCGTTCCTTTTGGTGAATTCAATCCAGAAATCACCAACAACTGGATTTCTAAATTTGAGATTTGGCCTTATTTAGAACAATTTGCCATAGATGCACAAAAAGAATTATTAGCTCAATTTAAAGTCAAACCTAATCTGATTATTGGCAACTACAGCGACGGTAACTTAGTGGCTTCTCTTTTATCTCGCCGGATGAAAGTTACTCAGTGCAATATTGCCCATTCTTTAGAAAAGCCTAAATATCTATTTAGTAATTTATATTGGCAAGATTTGGAAGATAAATACCACTTCTCAGCACAATTCACTGCTGATTTAATTAGCATGAATGCAGCCGACTTTATCATCACATCCTCCTATCAAGAAATTGTCGGCACACCAGACTCCATAGGTCAATACGAATCATACAAGTGCTTTACTATGCCGCACTTGTATCATGTGGTTGATGGGATTGATTTGTTTAGTCCTAAATTTAACTTAGTGCCGCCGGGAGTAAATGAGAATATTTTCTTTCCCTATAGCCAAAAAGAAGACCGAGATTCTCACCTTCGGACACAAGTCCACGACTTACTATTTAGCCGCGAAGACCCTCAAATCTTTGGTAACTTAGATCGCCCTAATCAGCGACCAATCTTTGCCGTTGATACCATTACTTCAATCAACAATCTCACTGGTTTAGCTGAATGCTTTGGTAAAAGTCAGGCGTTGCAAGAACGTTGTAACCTGATTATTTTAAGTAGTAAACTGCATCCAGATGAAGCTATAAACCCACAAGAAGCAGAAGAAATTCAAAAACTCTACGACGTTATCGATCGATATCATCTCTCTGGCAAAATTCGCTGGGTGGGGATGCGTATCCCTAGTAGTGAACTCGGCGAAGCCTACCGGGTAGTTGCAGATTCTCAGGGAATTTATGTCCATTTTGCCCGCTTTGAATCCTTCGGGCGGAGTCTTTTGGAAGCGATGATTTCTGGCTTGCCTACTTTTACTACTCAATTTGGCGGTTCTTTAGAAATTATCGAAAACCAAGAAAACCGATTTAATATTAATCCTACGGACTTAGAAGAAACAGCAAGGAAAATTATAGAGTTCCTTGACCAATGCGATACTCACCCTGAATACTGGCACGAAGTTTCAGAATGGATGAGTCAGCGAATTCATAATCGATATAATTGGCAGCTACATAGTAATAAATTACTATTGCTTGCAAAAATGTTTACTTTTTGGAACTTTGTTGCACCAGAGAATAACGAAGCCAGAGATCGCTATATGGAAACCTTATTTCATCTCATCTATAAACCTAGAGCCGAAAAGATTTTAGAAAAGCACATGGGGGTAATTCGTAATTCGTAATGCGCTACGCCCCGCTACGCTAACGTAATTCGTAATTGGGAGTAGATTGGAGATTTTGAGTATATAAAGGGGAGTTAGAACTTGAAGCATTAAGCTTAGAGACTCGTTCATCCACCTCGGAACTCCGTTCATCCACCTCAGAACTGGATGAATCCACCTTAGAACTCCGTTCATCTCTCTCAAATACTCAAAATTCCTATTTCCTATTCCCTAATCACTACTCCCCATTTTATGGAAACAAAAGGCCGTTCTCGCCATTTTATTTACACAGACTGGATATTAATCGAAACCCAGTTTGACCCTGAGCAATTACAATCTAAAGAAACCGTCTTTACAATTGGCAATGGATACTTGGGAACAAGAGGCAGTTTTGAGGAAGGGTATCCTCATGCATTACCAGCTACTTTTATCAACGGTGTCTACGACGATGTGCCAGTGGTGTACACTGAACTGGTAAATTGCCCTGACTGGCTACCCTTAATAGTGATTGTAAATGGCGATCGCTTCCGTCTCGATCAAGGTGAGATATTAAGCTACGATCGCCAACTCGATCTCCGTCAGGGAATACTCATTCGGGCTTTACGTTGGCGTTCTCCCAGTGGAAACACTATAGACATCAGCTTTGAACGCTTTGCTAGTCTTGCAGATCCCCACGTGTTAGCGCTACGCTGCCATTTAACGCCAATAGATTTTGATGGATTAATCGAAATTCAAGCTAGTATCAACGGCTATCCCGAAAATCAGGGTTTCAATCACTGGGAAGGACTAGATCAGGGCAAAACAGACCAAGGAATCTGGTTGCAACGCCGCACCCGCCACTCCCGAATTGAACTTGGTATGGCCGCTAAGGTGACAATATTAGGCGCTGAAGCATCTTTGCAAGTCAATACTGCACCTGGTTATCCAACCTTAAGCACTAACTTTTCAGTTAAGGCACAACAGACTGTAACAGTAGAAAAATTAGTGACAGTTTTCACCTCACGGGAGATTGATACCCCAGTCTCAGCTGCTCAAGAAAAACTCGCACACCTGCCAGATTATGCAACACTAAAAAAAGCCAATGAGCGGGCATGGGAAGAGGTTTGGCAGCAAAGTGACATCCTCATTGAGGGGGATAGCACAGCGACTTTTGCTGTTCGCTACAATCTGTTTCAGCTGCTGATTGCTGGCCCACCCAATGATGACAGGGTGAATATTCCTGCTAAAACTCTTTCGGGATTTGGCTATCGCGGTCATATATTTTGGGATACAGAAATTTTTATGTTGCCCATGTTTATATTTACCCAACCAGCGATCGCCCGAAACTTACTTACTTACCGTTGGCGCACCTTACCAGGAGCTAGACGCAAGGCAGCCCATTACGGTTATAAAGGGGCAATGTTTGCCTGGGAAAGTGCTGATAGTGGAGATGAAGTAACACCACGTTGGGCACTCGGAAATGATTTTTATGGTGAAGACGTGCGGATTTGGTGCCGCGATCGCGAAATTCATATCAATGCAGATATTCCCTACGCTGCTTGGAATTACTGGCAAACCACTGGTGATGATGAGTGGATGCAAAAGTGCGGCGCAGAGATAATCTTAGATACCGCTATCTTCTGGGCCAGTCGGGTAGAATTCAATTCTGAACGCCAACAGTATGAAATTCGGGGCGTAATCGGAGTGGATGAATACCATGAACTCGTTCACAACAACGCCTTTACAAACCGGATGGCGCAATGGCATTTAGAGAAAGCGATCGCAGTTTATGATTGGTTGGTTCAAAAATTCCCCGAACGAGCCAGAGAATTAGAAGAGAAACTGCAACTCACCTCAGAACAGCGATCGCACTGGCAAGATATTATCGCCAAAATATTGTTTCTCTATGACCCATCAACAGAACTCATTGAGCAGTGCGAGGGATTTTTCCAATTAGAAGATATAAATTTAGCAGCCGATCAAGGGCGCGATCGTTCCATGCAAGCTGTCTTGGGTGTCGATCAAACTAACAAATATCAAGTAATAAAACAGCCAGATATATTAATGCTTCTTTATTTAATGCGAGAATCAGCAGATTTTCCCTACAGCGAAAAAGCATTGCAGGTAAACTGGGATTACTACGCACCCCGTACAGATATTACTTATGGTTCGTCTCTTGGCCCAGCAGTTCACGCCATCTTAGCTTCCGATTTGGGCAAATCAACCGAAGCTTACGAAGTATTTATGCACGCGTTAATGGTGGATCTTGAAGATAACCGAGGTAACACCAGCGATGGAATTCATGGCGCTAGTGCTGGCGGTATTTGGCAAGCTGTAATTTTTGGATTCGGTGGCATCCAAATCACCGAAAATGGCCCCGTAGCCACTCCCCATCTACCCGAACGCTGGACGCGCCTAAAGTTTAAACTGCGCTGGGGCAATAAATGGCACGAATTCGATCTCCGCAAAGGACAAGTCGCACAAGATATAACTAGTCAACTAAAATATCTCCAACTTTCCCTATCCCAAAATCCCCCTTTATCCCCCTCATCTTCTTCATCCCCCCAAATCCCCAATCCCCAATCCCCAATCCCCAGTCCCCAATCCCCAG
>NZ_JBALBW010000045.1:0-3286 GCF_036919895.1 Nostoc sp. | reverse complement strand
TTTTCTCCCGCAGGTCTACTGAGTAGGGTTTCATCTGATTTTTTACTTTTATCTTCTCAACTACTGTACCAAACCGTTACACAAAGTGCTGTATCTGGGAAATAAATTAGAAATTCAGTATTACTACAGACATCCAAGAAGTTACCAAAGAAGAGGGATTTTTAGTATTGATGAACCTAGCCCAACAGTAAGAGGAGTTAATCGTCCTATTCCTAAAACCTATAAAAAACATCCTAAAGATCCAGCAAGTGTTATAGAAAACTTGCGCCCATTGACTACAATTGAAAGAAGCTACTTGCAGACTTTCCCGGAAACGTTTATTTTTGAAGGTACAAAAACAGACCTTGAACAAATGATAGGGAACGCTGTACCAGTAAAGCTTGCAGAGTATGTTGCTAAAACTATCCTTGAATATATTAAAGATAGTTTAAATAATTCTATAAGATTTACAGCAGAAAATTGTCTTTCATAATTAATTTAAAATGAACAATAATCAGTGACCAATGAATGCCCCATTCTCCATTTCTCAAACCATTGTTGCACGTGATTGAATGGATCTACCTAAGAGGTTGTTTGAAAAGTATTTCGCTGTGATTTTAGGCACTCTTAGATCCCCCCTAACCCCCCTTAAAAAGGGGGGAATTGGAATCAAAGTCCCCCTTTTTAAGGGGGATTTAGGGGGATCTCAAACTTTTTATACCGACAAGAGGACTTTTCAAACAACCTCTAAGTAGAAAATTCCAAGCGATGAGCAGTACCATCATCTAGAAAACTCTGTTCACCAACGCCGACTAATTCTACAATGGTTTCACGCGTTATAGGTGAAAACTCGCCTTCTCTGGCTGCAATCTCAACAATGGTTGTTTGCTGTTCGGAATAAACGCGGTAAGTTGTGGTGCAAAAGGCTCCTATTTGGTACTCAAAAGTATGACCATCATCTTCATAAAGAGTAAACTCACCAACGCCTTTCCAGACTCGCAGCCGCATTTGGTTTATGGGATGTTCATCTACATGTTGCATTACTGGCGCGATCGCAATAATCGATCCAGCCCGAACGTATAATGGCATTTTCTCCAGTGGTGCGGATGCAAGAATATGAGTTGGCCCTGTAAATGTTTCCCCAGTCCACCAATCAAACCAACAACCTTCAGGCAAATAGACGGCGCGATGTTCAACACCTGGACGGTAAATTGGTGCTGCTAGTAACGAGGGGCCTAGCATTACTTGATCGGCAAGAGAAAAGGTTTTGGGATCGTTGGGGAAATGATAGAGAAGTGGGCGAAGAATTGGTGCGCCAGTAGTTGCAGCTAACCAAAAAAGAGTGTAAATGTAAGGTAGTAATTGATAACGGAGTTCAATATACTCGCGGCAAATTTTTTCAATGCGATCGCCAAATACCCAAGGCTCATGCTGTGCAGTAGTTAATGCTGAATGCCCACGCATCAGGGGATAAAGCATTCCTAGCTGCATCCAACGCGCAAATAGTTCCGCCGTAGCGTTCCCTGCAAACCCCCCAATATCACTACCGACAAAGGCAACACCCGATAAACCCAGGTTACAGAGCATTGGTATGGACATTTCTAAGTGTTCCCACAGAGATTGATTGTCTCCTGTCCATATTGCTGACCAGCGTTGAATGCCAGCGTATCCAGAGCGTGTTAATACAAAAGAGCGTTCAGTGGGACGAGATATTTTAGCTCCTTGATAAGATGCTTGTGCCATCATTAGCCCATAAAGATTGTGAGCTTCCTTGTGGGTAGTTCTCTCGTCAGTTGGCCCTTGGGGTGTATCAAGAGGAAAGGAAATTTTGTTACCGGGGTCGCCGAATGGACGGTCATCAAGTGCAGGTTCATTCATGTCATTCCAAATGCCCGCAACACCAATGTCAGTTAGACTGTTTTGCCAATTTCCCCACCAATCTCTAACTTCAGGATTTAGGTAATCTGGAAAAACAGCTTTGTCTGGCCAAACATAGCCGTGAAATAACTGACCATTAGTTTTTCGGACAAAATAATTGTTTTTTAATCCTTCGTCAAAGACTTTGTAATCTGCTTCTGGCTCATATTTGACTCCCGGATCAACAATAGTTACTACTTTAAAGCCATCTTGTTTAAGATTTTGGATTAATTCTTTAGGGTTAGCAAATCGCTTCGGACTCCAGGTAAAGACCCGGTAGCTATTCATATAATCAATATCTAAATGAATAACATCACAGGGAATGCGACGCTGACGAAATTCATCAGCTAGTTTGCTGACTATATCTTGTGACTCGTAACTCCAGCGACATTGGTGATAACCTAATGACCATCGAGGTGGTAAGGGCATCCGTCCGGTTAGCTGGGTGTAAGTCTGGATAATTTTTGCAGGTTCAGGCCCATAAATAATGTAGTAATCTAGTTCACTTCCCTGAGTTTCCATTTGCAAGACTCCAGGTTGCTGTGCGCCTAGATCAAATCGGCTCCAATAAGTGGTATTAAAAAAAAGCCCGTATCCCAATCTCGGACGCAAGGCGATGAAAAAGGGAATCGCCTGATACATACTGTCTGTCATGATGCCGTAATCGATCGCATCTGATGTCCAGTTAGTTTTGACTTTCGATCGCTGATCTAATAAACCAGTCGGTTCGCCAAAACCATAGAAATGTTCGTCAGGTTCAATTCGTTTCCAGCCAGTAACAGCACCAGTCCGCCACCCCATGCCTAAGTCTGTATCGTGAGCAAAGGGCTGTCTTGCTGAGTCAAAAAACTGGATACGACACGGGTCGCGGGACACTACAATAGACAATTGCTCAGTTTTAATTTCTATAGTCTCTGCTTTTTCTTCCACTTCAAAAGGCACAACAGGCCATTCTTCATCCGCTTGTGCCACTGCCCACGATCGCCTGGAGAGAAATTCACCACTTGGGGTCATCCGTACCCGAATTAAGTTTGCTGCTAGCACACTAACTGTTAGACAGGGGCCACCGCACTGCAAGAGGATATGGCGCTCATTCTGTTGTATTGCTTGTACTGCTCCCAGGATTGACCAAGGTGCTTCCGTTGTGTGCAGTTGTCCAAAGTATTGTGGCATAATCCCTGATTCAAAATAACTACTTTCTCCAATAGAGACTCACATAAACTACTACCAAAAAGCGTGTATCTTTAGGCATAGCGTATATTGAAGTTTATAGCGGTTCTCAGTTGAGTAGGTACTGAACCCCACCCCCAACCCCCTCCCCGCAAGCGAGGAGGGGGCTATGATGTAACTTGTATGATTGGGAAACGCTATATTTTGGATGGGAAGTTTC
>NZ_JBALBW010000044.1:0-33032 GCF_036919895.1 Nostoc sp. | reverse complement strand
CGCTTGAATACCCCATTTTCAGCCCTTACCTGTTTAAATTCACCTCTTTGTGTTGATTCTACTTGTTCGCCTAAAAGATATCAAATGGGTTCTATGGTAGTTCTGGTTAACAACTCGAAGACTAGTTTCTCAAACCATTAATACTTACTTTAATAAGTATTAATGTTCTCTTAACTTAACTTAATACAAATTTAGGTATAGTATAGGACTTTGCCGAACTTTATAATTTAAGGATAAATTAAGTGTTGAATCATGTAAAATCATGGCATGTGTAAAATTTTAGACAACCAACACTCAAGTACACCATAGGAAAATTAGCAAATGTCTAGACAAAGTTCTCACAAGAGAAACTTTTTCAAAGCTTTAACTGGTAGCGCTGTCAAAGGATCTCATAAGTTGAGGCTGGGATTGGAATCCAGCTTGATTATTTTGGTTGAATCTGTACCTTTTTTGATTGCTTGTGCTGTACTTGTAAGCGTTATTAGCCTAAAAAGTCCTATCCTGCTTTTTTGTTTACTGGTTGGTAGTTTAATTGCAGTCATCACCCAGCAAGTTGGGCAGCAGTTGAATTTACCCAGGCGATCGCTAATACTATTACAAATTTTAGCAGCAGCGATCGTTCTGAGTTTATATTGGTTAGACTGTTTTGCAGCCCCTGCACAAGCGCAGTTTTTTGGAGAAGCTGAAAAGTTTTTCAAAAAAACCTTAACTGATGGTTCGACAACAAATAGTGGTGGTAGCAACACAGCAGTAAGTTTGATATTTAATGTGTTGCGGGCAATTTACTTACTCTATATAGCAATTTCCCTGGTTGGCGTGATTAACGCAGTGCGGAAAGATGAAGATTGGCAAAGCATTGCCAGAACTCCCCTATTAGTCGTTGTTGCTGTTACTATTGCTGATGTACTCACACGCTTTGTAATTGGCGATAGCAGTAAATAATTCAGATATTTCAAATGTCTCAAGAGCGGGAACAAGAATTTCGTCCAGTTAATCAGGTTCTGGGAAGCCAACCTTCGTTAGGGCCAATTCCTGCCGACCAAATTCTTCCTTGGACGGTAATTGCCCTAGCCTCCTATTTTATTATTAATGGAATTTTTGGAGGTCTTTTCCAAGAAGAATTTCAAAAATGGTTGTGGACAGTACTAATTACTGGTTGGGGAATAGGAACTTGGTGGATTTTAACTGGTGGTAGGAGTTGGAGTTTTTTAAGTAAATTTATTGGCGTTCCCTCTTGGACAAGAGGCTTTGCTCGTTATCAAAGCTTACTGGAAGTTAACCATGAAGCAAAAAATCGGAAAACAAAGCGTCGGCATCGCCGGAAGTGAAAGTAGATTAACACCATTTGAAGATGCCTTACACCTGGCAACAATGCTACGTGTCGCTATGAATGGACGCGATATTGGCGCGTATTTATTAACAAAAGGTACTCAAAAAGACCGATTTTGCTTTGTTTTTGGTTTTGACTGTAAGGGAATTCATACTACCTTAAGACCCGAACAAATCGATACACTTTTTAATAACATTGAAGCTGGATTGAAAGATATCCCTAGCGGTGAAAGAATGACACTGCATTTGGGATCTTTTAGTGACGATAAAGAGCGCCAAAAAGAATTAGCATCACTAATCAGAAATGCGCCGTCACGAGATATTAAATATTTGTTGATGGCAGAGAGAGCCAGAGTCAAAGAATTGACTATTTCTGGTGTTCGGAAGCCTAAATTTTTACGAATTTATGTCACTTACACCATTGAATCTAACTCGCAACATGCAGATGATTGGATAGAGAAGCTTTTAGTCAAAGCTGAATCATGGTGGTTGAAATTCAAAGGTGAACTCTCAGAAGTAGAAAACCAGCGTATCGAAACCCTAATCACAAATGCTTACAAGCAGGGTTTTCTGCGCTGGGAACAAATTTTATCTAACCAAATGGGGTTGGATGTCAAACCTTTGACAGCTAATGAACTCTGGAAAGAGGTGTGGAAAAGGTTTAATGATACAGAGGCAATAGAGATTCCCCAGTTGATGACTTTAGATGAACAAGGACTGCACGAGCAAGTTAATTCAGATTTAGCGAGTACTAAATTGCTGATAGACAATATCCACGGCACAACTTTGCTGATGGAGTCTAGCGTACCTTGTGCCGATCGTCGCTGGGTTAATGTTAACAATCGTTATATTGGCGCACTATCATTTCTCGAAAAACCGGGAGGTTGGCCAAATAAATCTGCCCAACTGCGTTATTTATGGGAACTGTTGGCCAGAGAAAGAGTAGTAGATACAGAAATTTTTTGTGAGTTGACTGCCGCAAATCCGGCAATGGTGAAAACGACTCTGCAACGAGTGCTGAAGCAGTCAAACATGACGACAATCATGGCTCAAGAAAAAAGTAAAACTATTGATGTCAACGCTCAATTGAAGTTGAAAAAATCGGTAGCGGCGCAAGAACAATTATTTGAAGGTGCAGTCCCGATTTATACGAGTATTGCTATTTTAGTACATCGTCCCACTGTCGAAAAATTAGATGAGGCGACAAGGTATATTGAAAACTGTTTTCAACGCCCAGCAAGGATAATTAGAGAAACTGAATATGCTTGGAAAATTTGGCTGCAAACTCTACCAATAGTTTGGGAAGGTTTGTTAGCTACACCCTTTAACCGTCGCCAGCTATATTTAACAAGTGAAGTTCCCGGATTAATGCCGTTAGTTTTAACTAAACGGGGTGATAAAGAAGGCTTTGAGTTGATTGCTGAAGAAGGCGGAACACCCGTACATTTAGATTTGTTTAATCAACACAAAAATTTAGCTTTATTTGCGACAACTCGTGCTGGTAAATCGGTGTTGGTATCAGGGATTTTAACTCAGGCTTTGGCGCATGGCATTCCGGTAGTGGCGTTAGATTTCCCTAAACCGGATGGGACATCAACTTTCACAGACTATACAGAGTTTATGGAGGGGAATGGAGCCTATTTTGATATTTCTAAACAGTCGAATAACTTATTTGAACAGCCAGATTTGCGATCGCTAGATCCAGAACAACAACGCGATCGCTTTAACGATTATACCGCCTTCCTAGAATCAGCGTTAATGACAATGGTTTTAGGATCGTCCACTGAAAGTCAAATTTTATCGCAAACCGTGCGATCGCTGCTCAACTTGGCCCTAGAAGCCTTCTTTACAGATGAAGGCATCAAAGAGCGATATCGGCAAGCGATGGCGGGAGGATTTGGCACTCTTGCTTGGCAAAAAACCCCTACCTTAAAAGATTTTCTCTATTTCTGTTCGCCAGAACACTTGCAGCTAGAGTCTTTAAGTGGCAGAGTAGAAGACGCTCTCAGTCAAATTCAACTACGCTTGCGGTTTTGGCTTTCTAGCCGTGTGGGACAAGCTATTTCTGCACCATCTAGCTTTCCTACCGATGCACAACTTTTAGTTTTTGCTCTCAGGAACTTATCAGATAGTGAAGATGCAGCCGTACTATCTCTGAGTGCCTATTCAGCAGCATTACGACGCGCATTAAGTAGTCCAGCTTCTATATTCTTCATTGACGAAGCACCAATTTTATTTGAATTTGAGCAAATTTCCGACTTAGTTGGTAGAATTTGTGCTAACGGCGCTAAAGCCGGTATCAGAGTTATCTTGTCAGGACAAGATCCTGACACCATTGCCAAATCTAAAGCTGCATCTAAAATTTTGCAAAACTTGACAACACGATTGATTGGACGCATTCAGCCAGTTGCAGTAGATAGTTTTGCAGACATCTTAAAATATCCCCGTAATATTATTTCTCGTAATGCCTCAGAAAGCTTTTTCCCACGCAAAGAAGGCGTTTATAGCCAATGGCTGTTAGATGATAACGGTATTTATACATTCTGCCGTTATTATCCAGGTTACGAACAATTGGCAGCAGTTGCGAATAACCCATCTGAACAAACTGCGCGGAGCAAAATGATGCAAGTTCACACCGATAAATATGAAGCTATTTCTGCATTTGCCCGTCAGTTAGTGGCTAACTTACGCAGTAGTTAATCGGGTTATATCAAGTGAGTGATTTAAAAAGTTATAAATCATACTTCAAAAGCTAAATTTCTGATTCACTACTTAATTTCGTCTACCTTTTTCAGGTACAGATGTATGCGAAAAACTACTATTTTTACTCTTACATTACTATCCCTGGCAATCATCCCAGCAATGGCACAAGTTCAAACGAACGGATTAGGTGAGATTTGGACTGATTTTCAATCATATTCTACAGATTTGCAAAATTACCTTCAATATAATCTGAGCGACAACTTAAAGCCTGTAGAAATACAGAGTCAAAATGCTCTGAATAATTCTAGGGGAGAATTGAACATACCTAACCCTGTAGCGGCCGGACAAAAAGTTCGCGATGATTTAATCCTCTACTCGAAATCAGGCCGTTTTGAGAATAATTCCGCAGTGTGGGGAAACTTAGTTAGTAATGAATTAAATCGTGTAATAACCCGTGGAATAGCGGCGGGTGTTCTTGGTGAAAAGGGACAAATTCGGTCAAAAACGAAGTTAGAAAATATTCAAAAAGCTCTTGAGATTGTTACAAATACAGATGCTAATTTAGATAACGATATTACTAACTATACTAATAAAGCTACTACACTTATTGGCGGCAGTGGCACCGGTAACACTGCTATAAGCATCGCAGAAGCACTACTTACTAAGGGTTTAGCAACATTGCTAACTACTAACCAAGAAACACTTAAAATCCAAAAAGAGCAGATAAAAATTGTCGGAGAATCATACGCCAAGTCTACGCAATTAGAACAGGCTTTCCAATATTCTAACTTAAACTTGGCAAATATTTCTCAACAAGTGGAAGAGGTAAATCGCGCTCAGAGAGTAGAAACATCTACGGAAGCGGCGCGACTTTTACGAGCTACTTCTCAGTTAGATTTATTTGGAAGAAAAATTAATAAGTAAGATTTTAAGAGATAAATTTATAATCTTTAATCTCCTTTTCAAAATCTTGACACTTCTGAAAAACCTAAAATAAATCTAAAAACCACTTTGATAGTAGCGTGGTAAGGCTTAAATGATGTAATGACTCAAGGTTTGTAATAGAGATTTAGCTCTAGTAAACCAAACCATAAATGTAAAGCATAATTTTAGTTCTACCACGCCACTAATAAATCTCAAAAACAGCTAATAAACTAAAAATGCAACTTGCTATTCAACTAATTTTTGCCCAAGTAGGCATTGATGAGGTTCTCGATAATGGTGCCGCAACCTCCCAAAGTATTGCCGAAGGTTGGGATAAACAATGGCTGGATTTATTACAAAATAATACTAGTAATAACTTGTATGGAGCGCTAACAAATCTGGGTATTTTTTTTGCAGTAGGAACCCTGTTGTTTTTTATGCTACAATTCCTTAAAGATTTAATATCCTACGAATATAGCCGTCCAATATCAGCTTTGATTTGGCCTTTTATAGTGGTAATCCTATTAAGTAATTCAGGCAATGGAAGTATACTTTCTAGTCTGACATTGGGAGTGCGGAATTTTTTAAACACTGTGAATCAGCAAGTAGTAGTATCGGCAGATGCAGATAAAATATACCAGCAAGCACTGAATATGAGTATTGCCGAAGAAGTAGCTGGTTCTTTGCTGCGTCCTTGTCAATCACTGACAGGAGAACAACAAACTCAATGCTTTGTCAAAGCTGCTGAAAAAGTCAATGTTCTCTGGCAGAAATATCGAGATACTTATGGAAATAAAAGCTGGATAATTAGACTGCAAAATAAGGTAGATAATATTAGATATGGCACTGGTCTGGTATCAGAAACATCATTTAATTCCTTGTTAGGTTCTACAGTTCAAACGAGTATCCAAAACTTTTTGGTTTCCTTACAATATGCCTTTCAGAATTTGATAGAAGCAACTATGTTGCTAATAGCAGCTTTAGGGCCAATAGCTGTAGGCGGGTCTTTACTACCTGTAGCGGGGAAACCAATCTTTGCATGGCTAACCGGATTTTTATCTATTGGAATCGCCAAGATTTCATTCAATATTATTGCTGTGTTGACTGCCGCAGTTATTGTCAATGGGCCGGGTCAAGATGCTAATGTTGATCCAGACTTAATGTGGTTTATTATTTTTCTGGGAATTTTAGCACCAATTTTATCTTTACTTGTAGCTGCTGCTGGAGGTTTTGCAGTCTTCAGTGCTATCAATAATACGGCTTCTATAGTCAAGGAAAGGATATAAGGAATGGAAAATCCCAAAAGAATAATCTAGTATTGGCTAGTCTCCTGACTGCTAAATATATGCAAATTATTATATATAATAGCTGAAGTTTTTTTGGAGGAGGAGATGAGTAAATGGTGCGTTTACTAGAAAAAAAGCAAAGAATAGGAAGTGTTTTGACAGTTTTTGCCATTGCTACCTTCAGTTTACATATATTAGTTTTACTTTTCTTCATATTTCAAGGCATAAATATTCGCCAACTCAGTCTGAGAAAACCTCCCAACTTTGTGCAATTAATAGATGGTAAACCAGTAGCTAATATTGATGATTTAGAAAGAGAACCAGAAGCAATTCGCCGATTCATCAGCAAAACGATGATATCAATGTTTAGCTGGTCTGGAATTTTACCAGCACAAACTATCGAAGAAGTTGCCAACCCAAAAGCAGATTTAGGAATTCCGATTAGAACATCCCAAGGCAGTAGCCAAAAAATTAGTACCAGCAGTTGGATAGCTAGTTTTGCCTTATCAGAAGACTTTCGCAAAGGTTTCTTAAGCACAGTTGCAGAAATGACACCGCAAGAAGTTTTCTCTGAAAATCCCAGCTTGGTTATGACATCACAATTAGTTATTAAGCGGGTTTATCCACCAAAACAAATTGCTCCAGGTAAGTGGCGAGTAGGTATGGTAGCTGACTTAATTCAAAAAAAACGAGTTGGTGATGTAAAACTCATAACTCCTTTTAATAAAGATTTGCTTGTCCGGGCAACAGATTATTTTGCTAACCCACAAGTCGGCAATAGTACTATTTTGCAAAAAGCTATTTATAGTACCCGATCTGATAAATTAGAAATATATGAAATTCGTAATTTATGCTTGCTAGATGACTACAATAATCTGAATGAAGAGAGCTTGAAAGAATGCGGTAGTAGAAGTGGTGGCTTTATAAAATAATCGATTTCTACTTTTATTGATAATAGTTAAATCTTATATATAAAAAATAAATTCTTAATGCAGTTACTTAAACCAGAAAATAAGAAAAATAACCCTTTACCAGTCTTAGCAGTAGGAACATTTGGTTTACATCTGTTTACCTTGCTATTACTAATATTTAACGGGTCTATGTTACAACAGTTAGGTCGGCAACTTACACCTCAAAGTTTAGTACAACTTGTTGATGGTCGCGTTATAACAGTAGACCCACAACAAAATTTAGAGCGACAACCAGAAACGATTCGGCGCTTTGTGGGTGAAACTATGAGCTTAATGCTTACTTGGTCGCAGCAGCAGCCACCAATAGAGGTTTGGGAAGTTAGTTCCCAACTGGTAGCTGATAATTTCAAACAAAAGCTTAAGTCAGAAATTACTAATTTAAATCCAGATAGCCAATTTGAAAACGTTACTAGAGGAAACGAGAATGTATTAGTAATACAAAAAGTTTCACAACCTACAAAAATAGGCGATGGAAAGTGGAAAGTGGAGATCCTCGCCAATCAATTAATTTTTAACGGTTATGATAAGTTGGGAAAATCAGTTTCCTTTAATAAACAAATTTTAGTTAGAGCTATAGATGAACCAGCAACTTCACTACCAAATGCAGCACTACCATTGCACTTCGCAGCTTACCGCCTCGGTGAAGCTAGGTTAGAAATTTATAATGTCTGTGAAATTCAAGATAAAAATTGTTCTGGGAATCCCAACCAAGCTCTACCATGACTAGATATTCAATTCCCGCAGAAACTCCTCCACAAAATGTATTTACTTTAACTACCGACGATCGCCAACTACAATCTGTAGAATCTTTTGACTGGGAATCACGGATGGCAAGGTTGGTGGGCTTTGAAGAAGAATCTTCTTCTGGCTATAGCGAAGTTGCAGAAGACTCTGCAACGCCGCCAGAATCGCTTTCTCAACCACAAGAAGTTCAGACTAAGGAACCTCTTTCATCTAACCCCTTTGCAAAATTAGGTTTGGTGGGGGCTGGGACTTTAGCTGTAGTTTTGGTGGCTGGTTTGTTTTTGTCTCAGTTGATGAACACTAGCAGTCAAAAACCAAAAAATATTGTTTCTCCCCAAGCGCGATCGCAGCCAACTAATGAATCTAGCTCTCAACAGCTAGCAAGCGAAGTAGATACTCTCAAAACGAAATTGGCCCTAACTGAACAAGCAGAGTTAGTGAAAGCCGCCCAACAAAATCTCAGAATAGCAAAACCAACGCCTACAGTAGCCGTACAACCAGAACCGTTAGTTTCTTCCAGAGGTAGACAGAGAGTGATCCCAACATCCCCACCAATAGCTTACGTGCCTCGGACAATCACAGTCGAGCGCATTGTTAAAGTGCCTGTTTCTCAACCTTTGCCAATAGCCCAGCTACCAGTTGTGAAGCCAGACACTCAACCCGTAGTCATTGCAACTCCACCACCGCCACCAAGCCCACTTGAAGAATGGGCAAGGTTAGCAAAATTAGGTAGCTACGGTCAAGTAAATGTCACCGAGCAACCTAATAATGTTGCAGCTACTTATGCACCTCCAAATGATAGCCAGGTGCAACGACAGCCGCCAAACCCCAATCCCGAACAAACTCCAAACCCCAATCCCGAACAAACCCCAAACACCAATCCCGAACAAACTCCACAACCAGAAACTCCTCCTCCTGTGGTTAGTCAAGCGCAACAGCAGGGACAGAAATCTGTAGCAGTAGGAACCAGCGCCAAAGCTATTTTGGCAACCGCGATATTTGGAGAAACTACTAAGTCAACCAATGGGAATGACGCAGGTGAAGGGAAAAATGTCTTTGTGATCCGATTGAAAGAACCGCTAAAATCTACCGATGGTGCGATCGCTCTACCTGCAAACACAGAATTCTTAACTGAAGTTCGTTCTCTTTCCGAACAAGGTTTTTTACAGATGAATGTAGTCAAAGTTGTCTCGCAAAATAATGGCAACCTTACAGAAAGAAGCTTACCCACCAATGCAATTATTATTCGCGGTACCCAAGGTAAACCTTTAATTGCAAATAAATTTCCCAGTCAAGGTTCATCTATAGCGTCAATGGATGCAGGACTATTCGTTTTGGGAGGTCTTAGTAAAGCAGCAGAGTTAATAAATCGTAGTGATACTGAACTTCAACCACTTATTTCAACAGTTACCAATGCCGACGGCACTACCAGCAGCAGCAGCCAACTTACAACTGTGACTACCAACAGACGCAACCTTGCAGCTGGTGTTGTAGAAGGTGGTTTGAACTCTGTAGTACCCCAAATTGCCCAACGCAATCAACAGGCGATCGCCCAAATGTCACAGCAAACAAATGTTTGGTTTTTGCCAGCCGGTACAAGTATTGAAATATACGTTAATCAAGCAACTCAGTTTTAGGAGGTAGGATTTATACCAATTTTAGATTGTTGATTGGGTAATGGTAATTGGTAATAATTTTTTTCTATCTTGATCCTCTCCACTTGTTTTATCTACCAATGTCCCCCATTTGCAACGATGAAAAAGAATACTAACTTGTCAGGAAATACGCTAAATAATTCTTATTTCCTACCTATAGCTTCCTTAATTTTCTCGGTTGCTATATCGTTATTGGCAGGTCGGGCTGTAGCTAATAACGCCGTTCTGCGTTCCATCTTTTCCTGCCAAGCGCAAGGCTTAGGGGGACTAATACCTACAATTGATGTTTCGTATCAACAAGGAACAAACTTAAGCTTTATTCCGGCTGGAGAAGTAATAAAAAAAGTTTGGTTAAACGATCCATCACAGGTAACTATGGATTTTGATGGGCCAGTATGTATGCAGTTTGGTTCAAAACCTGATAATAATGCAGGAGATTGTAAAAACTCAGCAGCGAATGTCATTCAACTCAGACGAATTAAAAAACTGGACATTCCTGGGCTTCCAACCACTAGCAATACACTTTTAACAGTTGTTACTGAAGCCCAAGGGAAAAATAAGTTGTATACTTTTCGAGTGATGTATGGAACAGATAACCCTGGATATCACACTTTAGCTATTTTTCCCGATCCTTCTGGTAAAGAAGCCTCTTGTGTCAGAGTTTCACAATAAACTTCTACTACAAGTATCCGACATGGTGACGGAAGTCACTCCATAACAAGCGCAGGGTAAACGCTAGAATTTAACTGTAATTGGCTTAATCAGCCGTTCCCAGCCGCCATCTTTATAAATCTTCAGATAAGAGATAACCACAAATTCCAAATCTGTGTAAATATAAAGAAAAGCTTAAGAGGTTACAGACTCATGGTGACTGCCAAAATGATGCAACAGCTTTGGGCTGTAATCGAGTCTACCCAGGTCAACACCCTGCTCCATTTTGACGATGCAGCTTTAGTACAATTGCTCCTCCAGCAGTTAAAAGCAAAGCAGGTGATTGATGCCCAGGCAGATAGCAGCCTCAATACTTATATAAAATCTAAACTGCCTCTTATTCGTGATACGGCTGAAGGTCGGTTATCATTTGGGCAAGGCGGCAATCATTAGCACGAGAAATCGATTGCTCACTGCCAAGCATACGCTCAGAGTTTAAACAGTTGAATATTATGAATCACTGGCTAGTAATTGCCCTAGTAGCTTATCTCATTGGAGCAGCAATTGAAGGGGTAACTACAGCCAGTCAGCTATCTCGTTCAGTACCAGAACTAGCAAAAAGTACAGAAGATCGCCCTTCAGAATCTCCCACTGACCCTAGTTCAAGTTGGCGAATTGTGGCTGCCGTCGCCTCAGTAAGTGTTTGTGGAGCTTTTTTCTGGCCTTGCCGCCTTATCCACCGTTTAATGAAAGAGAACGTTCATTCCTAAGCTTAAACCTAAACCCGGCTGAACAAAAAATATATTTGCAGGTGGTAAATTAAGCTGTTTGTTCTGGTTCCGTCGCTACATTTTGCCCAATTTTTGGCTCAGTACCAGCAAACAGTCGTTCAATATTAGTGCGATGGCGCAAAATCACATACAATCCGCCGGCAATCCCAAACAGAATATAGGGTAACGGCTGATGCAAAAATACCATTAGAATGGAAACTGCGATCGCACCTGCAATTGAACTTAAAGAGACAATCCGCGATATCGCCACAACAACGGCAAACACGCCGGCTGTTGCTAAACCTACCTGCCAACTCATAGCCAACAAAATCCCCAAGCTGATAGCAACAGATTTACCACCCGTAAAGCCCAAAAAAATTGATTTACTATGTCCCAAGATGGCAGCTAACCCAGCTAAGGTTACTATACACGGTTGCCACAGTTGTACATCTACCGTTGGGGGGATAAAATTTTGACTAGAGGCAAAATTGAATAACCAGTAAACTAGAGCGATCGCTAATACTCCCTTTAAGGAATCAAGTACTAAAACGAATGCTCCTGGCCCTTTCCCCAAGATTCTTAGCACATTAGTTGCGCCAGTGGAACCCGAACCAATTTGCCGAATATCAATACCCTTTAACTGCTTCACAGCAATGTACCCAGTGGGAAAAGAACCCAAAAGGTAAGCTATAAGGACAATTACGCCGCACAGAGTTAACCAGATAGCCATAATAAAATTTAAAAATCTAGAGAAATACCTCTTAATACCATTTCTTTTTGAAGATGCGCCTATAGCAATTAAACAAAACTACATACTAGAGAGGCAATTCATGAATTGCCCCTACGTAAATACAGTCAAGTCTCACATCAAATTGCTATGACCAATGACCAATAACTAATTAAAAATCATCATCATAGTTTCTCACGGTTTTGGGATCGGGAGCAAAAGCTAACCACAAAGGAAATTGCAGTAGGGACAAACTGATTTGCTCCTCTGAGTCGTCAATGATAATTAAAGGCAGTTGATTGGCTTTCGTCAATCGGTCTGCTTTCTGAGCCAGAGCATCAGATGCCTCAAATAATACCACGCCTCGGTCTGGGCCAAAATCTGGGCGACCGATTCCCAGACAGTCTTGCAAGCCGCGCCGCCATTCACCTAATCGCTCTGGTGTATTAGCTAAGACTAAAGTACGAATGCGATCGCCATACAGCTTGTGTAATATCGAAATTGCAGATGAGGCAATCAGAATATTTTGTAAGCGGCTACCCATTGTCCGCAAACCACCCCGTCCCCCTTGGGTAAAAAACCAGTTAGAAACTCGTTCTGCGTGGATTGGTTCAAAGGTACGGCGTAGTTGCCACGCTGGGCCGTAGTAATCGGGTTTATTGCGGTATTGGTCAATTAGGCGGCGAATTTGCTTTGTAGTATCTTGAAACTGCTGCTGGGCAAATTGCGGTATTCCAGGTTGGGTTTCAACTGGTTTAGCCTCTTTTACAGATGGTTTTTCTCGTTCCACCACAGTTGGTTTTAATTGCAACTGTTCAGCTGCAACAGCCAAATCCTGTAAGCTACCCGTGAGATAGTCTTTAAAACCCTGTACCCGAATTGCTAAGTCTTGGGATGTACCAGCAAAAGTGGTTCGCATCTCGTTGCGGATACGTTCTTGACGACGTTCTAGTTGTTCTACAGAAATTTGTAGGGTTTGTTTGCGTTGTTCTAACTGCACCAGCGACTCTTGCACGAGTCGTCCCAGGGAAGTTTGAGTTTCACTCACTTGTACCTGAAGGTTTTTGTAAGAAGCTTGCAGCATGGCTATTTCTGACTTGAGGGCTACTTCAGCGCTCTGCAACTCTGCCACTCGCTGCTCTGCTTCTGCATATAATGAAGATTCTATTTCTGACCCCAGTGCGGTATTTTCCGGTTCTGACTGCGCCACAAACTCGCCATTTGAATTTTCTGTTAGCTCTACTGTAGTATCTACCACTTCTGCATTGGAGATGAGTGGCTCAAAAGTTGCGTAGTCTTCTGATGAGCTAACGCCTCCTGTTTCTCCCACTGACTCAACAGATGGATTGACTGGATGTTCAACTGTATTGTTCTGTTCTTGTGTTTCTGCCAACCGCTCATCAATTGGTTCTGGGGTTTGAGATGCCTCTGGGTTCATAAACAATAGTGTAATTCCTATGATGCGAATAAATAGCTTTCAGAAATATTACAATTGACCGGCTATAAAAGTCGTGAGTAATGAGTGCTGAGTTATGAGTTTAGATCGAAACGACTCAGCACAGATTGTACTCATACCAGTTCTTTATGAAGCTGCATAAAATCAACTTTGGTAATATTTGGGGATTTTTCCCCAAGTTCTGGATAAACCTCAGATTTAATCAGTATCCGCACTAAATACGACTAAATACGCGGACAACGTTGTTCTAAGCAAGTTTTCAAGGTGTTAGGGTCAAACAAAATCGGCAAAAAGTGAATACTTTTAATTTCTTTAAAGTAAAACAGGATAGGGACTCCATTCCAGAAAATCCGCCAGTTTTGCCATTCCTGGTAAGGAAAGCGCCGAATTAATTTTTCGCTTCTGTAAATATCTAAGTCGGTGACGGTAAATTGCAAACGCAGCGTTAACGCCTGAAACATGAGAAACAAACCAAATAGTGTGAAAATGGAGCCTACCCACGGTTGTACCAACAGTAGTGGAATAGCGGTAATTACCAACACTATAGGTATGTTGTAACTAGGCTTTAGTTCCACAGTTGATGTGGAGTTAGGAGCAAATGAACTGGTCACAGTCTTAAATCCTGCTTTATTTACTAGGCATATCTCCTATTTTAGGAGTCAGGAACTAAGAGTGAGGAATTCGGAGTTTTAACTCATAACTCTTAACTCCTGTACAGACGCGATTAATCGCGTCCCTCTTATAAGCCTTTCAAGAATGCACTGCCAAGCCCTTGAAACATTAACCAAGAAAGAAAGAAGTTGCTAACAAATATAATCAGTAAGGCAGTCACAACAGCAGTTGTGGTTGACTGTCCTACACCTTTGGCTCCTCCTGTTGTCGTCAACCCCCAACTGCAACCAATTACGGCGATTAAAATTCCAAAGCAACACGCCTTAATCATCGCGCTCAAAATATCCCAGATACCAAGAAAGTTACGGGCTGAGTCTATAAATACCGTATCAGATAGGTTGTAGACATTTGTCGCAATTATGAATCCTCCGAACATCCCTGTTACCAAAGACAGGAGGGTTAAAATTGGTAGCATTAAACAGCAAGCAAGAACGCGGGGAATAACTAGATAATCGATTGGATCTGTTTTTAACATCAACATGGCATCGATTTGTTCTGTGACTCGCATGGTACCGATTTCGGCTGCAAAGGCAGAACCGACTCGTCCCGCCAAAACCACTGCTGTCAACACGGGAGAGAGTTCTCGTGTCAACGCTACAGAAAGCACTCCGCCGATAATGTTTCCTGCGCCAAAGTTGATAAATTCCCGCGCCACCTGAATGGTAAACACCGCGCCGACAAAAATAGCCGTCAATAGGGCAATAAATAGGGAATCGGGGCCAACTGCTGCCATTTGTTCCAAGGTGTTGCGCCGATGGATTTTGCCTTTCAATAGGTGAACTAGGACTTGCCCACCCAGAAAAATCGCCGCCAGCAATCGCTGACTCCATTCTCCTAAACTGGATTTGGATGTAGTCTGGTTCAATGTTCTGTAGCTAACTCGGTAACTGCCTTAAGAATAGCGGAAGTCATTGGGATAGGGAATGGGGGATTGGGGATTGGGGATTGATTCTTTCTCCCTCATCCTTCTTGCTCACAATGGGGGTGATTATTAACTTAGATTAAAGATGCTCTCAGAAAAGGAAGCTGTTATTAAACATACCGCAAACCAATAATATGGGTGCTAACTTAGTTTTAAGCTTGATTTTGCAAGGCTTTTGGAGATTTAAATTATTTCTTATATCCCCAGCACGTGCTGTAACTAGTAGCCGTTTCTTTTAATGAAAACTTAAGATTTTTGACAGATTGGCTGCTTAGGAGCGATCGCACGTATTGTAGAAAATGACAAACCGCTATCTGGCTATTGTCATCTCTACTCACGGAGTTTGTCCCAAATGACTATTTTCATTAACTTTCTCCGCTCTTTACTACTTACAATCATTTTTAGTTTTGTCGCTCCCGTCTTGCTAGTTGGTGGCGGACTACTGTTTCTATCTCTCATCGGTTACTTTCCAGGTTTACAAGAGTTAACAGAGGCGATCGCTACTCAGATTATGCATTTTCTCGCCACCTTTGGCAGTGGAACTCCCCTCCGAGGATTATTTGTGATTAGCTTGACCTGTAGTTTTGTCGGGTCACTGTTTGATACGTATGTTTATTATCGGTATCAAATTTTACGAATAAACTCCTGAATGGTGTAAATAGCTTTGTCAGGTATTCATGGGCTGTACAACAGAGGAAAAATTGATATTTCCTAAAGTGAAAGTGCTACTGGTCTTAACCTAAATAGGGATTAGTGTTGCTGGATGAATTTTTATTAATTAAATTGAATACCGAAATTGTTAATTAAATACTTATTGTTAATTAGTTATTAGTTATTAATTACTGAGGATTTTTGTATGGGCGCGATCGCAGTAAAGGAATCCTAAAACAGTCAAAAAGCTAATATACTAAGGGCTTTGAAACTTTTAATTATGCAAAACAGCTAAAATAGTCTGTGCTAAACCACCATGTTGAACGTTAAACTAGAATTTGGCATTTTGGATTGACTGCAATTTTTAAGGAATTTATTAGTATTCATTGAGAATATCAAATAAAACTCACTGCAAAAGATAAAAACTTCCTTAAAATCCTGATGAGCAAAATGCCTGCTCATGTTTCTTAACAGACCAAAGGAGGTCGTCTGACCTCTGAGGATCTTATATTGAGTTTATTACGAGGTATGTTTACAACTCATGGTTTGGCCGTTTAAGCCCAAGTTTAGAAAACAAATTGCGCGGATTGAAATTACTGGTGCGATCGCCAGTGCAACTCGCAAACGCGTGCTAGAAGCCCTGAAAACTGTAGAAGAAAAGAAGTTTCCGGCATTATTGCTCCGTATCGATAGCCCTGGGGGTACAGTCGGAGATTCTCAAGAAATCTATAGCGCTCTGAAGCGTTTACGCGAAAAAATTAAAATTGTCGCAAGCTTTGGCAATATTTCGGCTTCTGGAGGTGTCTACATCGGCGTGGGAGCCGAATACATCGTTGCTAACCCAGGCACAATTACGGGTAGTATTGGTGTGATTTTGCGCGGAAACAACTTGGAACGCTTGCTAGAAAAAATCGGTGTTTCCTTCCAGGTAATTAAGTCTGGCCCTTATAAAGACATTTTGGCTTTTGACCGACAGCTAACTCAACCAGAAGAAAACATCCTGCAAGAGTTGATTGACACAAGTTATCAGCAGTTTGTCCAAACGGTAGCTGATGGCCGTTCTTTAACAGTAGAAGCTGTGAAAAGTTTCGCCGATGGTCGGATTTTTACTGGACAGCAAGCCCTAGAGTTGGGTGTTGTAGACCGCCTGGGTACAGAAGAAGATGCCCGTCGCTGGACAGCAGAATTGGTCGGACTCGATCCAGAAAAAACTCTCTGCTATACCCTAGAAGAACGTAAACCCTTATTAAATCGTCTTCTACCAGGGAGTCGTCAGTTTTCATCAGGAATTCGATCTGGTATTGATTGGCTTGAATTTGAAGTGTCTACTAGTGGTTTACCGTTGTGGTTGTATAGGCCATAAATGGTTGTTTGTCATTGGTCATTTGTCCTTTGTTCAGAGTCAAATGACCAATGACCAATGACTAATAACTAATGACTAATGACTAATTAAGGAGGATTTTGGCGTGGAGTGGCAAATGCGGGCTATTCGTGGAGCAACAACCGTTTCCGAAAATACTGTTGAGGCAATCAGAGACGTAGTGACAGAACTACTGGATGAACTAGAAAATCGCAATGAATTTCAGCCGGCTGACATGATTAGTGTGACTTTCTCAGTGACACGCGACTTAGATGCGATTTTTCCAGCTGCGATCGCTAGAGCGCGACCAGGTTGGGATAATGTGGCTATGTTAGATGTGCAACAAATGCACGTTGAAGGTAGCTTACAGCGCTGCATTCGGTTTTTAATTCACGCTTATCTGCCAACCTCCGCCTCAATTCATCATATCTATTTACGCAACGCCGCTAGCTTGCGTCCCGACTGGAATTTGCCTCAGCCTTTACAAGCATCACACCCAGCAGTTAAGTCAAAAGTGTAAAGCACCCAGATTAACAAATAAGGGACTTCCAAATAAAAAAATATTCCAAAGCTGACGCAAAAATCCTCTTAATCTCTCTTCTCTCTGTGTTGCGCCAGGTGCTACAAACTCCTCCACCCCCGCAACGCACTGGCTTCTCTGCGCGGCAGTCGCTCATGGGGGAAACCCCCAATACCACGCTGCCTTGTCTCTGTGGTTCGTTTTTTAGGATAATTTATTCCTTGGAAATCCCTAAAAGCGAACTGCTAAAAACACCAAAGACAAGAATCGTCATCATTTATAGAGAATTGGTATTAGAGCGATGTAAATTTTATGAATCAGCGTTCACATTTCAGAGTTATCCTATACTTTAGTTGGTCTTAGTTTGATGCCACAGAGTATCAACATTTACAAACTCATAGCCTTGTTGTAGCAGTTGCGGAATGAGAATTTGAATTATGGCAGCAACATCTTGTCCACCGCAAACACCATCATGCAAGACAATTAGGGAACCATTTTTTACCTGCTGCATAACTCGCTCTACTACAGTGTTGACACCTGGCCGCACCCAATCTTCTGGTACAACGCTCCACATGACTGGGCGATAATTCCATTGAAAAAATAATTTTAAAGTAGCAGGTGTAAAAAAACCATTTGGGGGGCGGACATCTCGCACTTGTTCGGGTTTCAGATTGCAAGCATTGTAGATAGCAGCTTGGGTTTTTTCTAAACTGTCCTTCAAATCATTTGGAGAAAGTAGGGGAAAAGAGCGGTGATCGTAGCTATGTAATCCGATCCAGTGGCCGCGATCGCTAACAGCTTTGGCGATCGCTGGTGAACGGTTGACGCAAACACCCAACCAAAAAAAACTAGCTGTAATCTGGTAATGGTCTAACACTGCCAAAACTTCGGGTGTGTATTGAGGATGTGGCCCATCATCAAAGGTCAGTGCGATCGCTTTACTATGAGGATTTCCACGCCAAAGGCAATTGGGAAAAGTCGGTTGGAGAATACGATAGACAATTGGGAACAGGGGAGCTAGCTGCATTTGCGTTTATCTGCTGCTGTAAAAAAAAATTAAACTACAATTTCTCTTTTTAAGGGGGTTAAGGGGGATCGCTAAGTGCCTAAAATCATAATGAAATACTTATTCGTTCAACCTCTTAGCTTCGACTTCTAAAATATTAAGACTTTAGCTCAAGTTTCAGACTGCTGAACCTCAAACATTAAGCTTTTATCCCGAACATTGAGCCTCTGAACTCGAAAGTTGCACCTTTTTGCTCGAACGTTGAGCCTCTGAACTCGGAAGTTGCACCTTTTTGCTCGAACGTTGAGCCTCTGAACTCGAAAGTTGCACCTTTTTACTCGAACATTGAGCCTCTGAACTCGAAAGTTGCACTTTTTTACTCGAACGTTGAGCCTCTGAACTCGGAAGTTGCACCTTTTTACTCAAAGGTTGAGCCTCTGAACTTAAAAAATGAAGCTCAGAACTCGAAATGTTGTGCTTTTAACTCCAACATTCAAATTCTGAGCTTTAATATTGCACCTTTTAAGTGCAAGTACTGAGCTATTTTCTACAACGCTGCTTTTTGAGACTTGGATTTTCCAGGTTTACGAGCAAATCGTTGCCCCATTTCCACAACTACTGCATCTAAACCCGCGCCCTGTCCACTGGCTTTAGCGTAGTTATACACCTGTAACGCGGCTGCATAAGCTTCACTACCCACTGCAAGAGATGTATCATCTACCAACTCTTGTAACTGCGTCAAGGACAACAATACAGGATACAACGCTTCAAATAACTGCACATCCTTCCGCATCTCTTCCAAGTCAAACGATCGCGGTAAAAACTCTGGGTTCTGTGTCGCCACCTCTAATGCTTTGCTGACAAATGCCCGACTCTTATCTCCCATCTTGGGTAAAGCTTTTCGGTCATCTGCACTCAAATCAACCAAAAATGGTAGCTTTTCTTTAATGGTGGCGATCGCTTGCAACACAGCTTCTTTCTCTGTTTGTGCGAAGGTTGCACTAATTTGGGTCGTAGACATAGGAATCACTCTCCAGTAAATTTATTAAATCTAGAGTTCCCACATATACAACACAAATTCCCATTCATAGAACAAAGCTGGTCATTCTAATAAAGACTGATTGGGTGTTAACTGGCTCTCAAAACGACTGTAAACAATTTGGGTGGGATACCAAGAAGAAAACCAGTACAAATCCTGAATAACTTTATCAGAACGACTCCTGTCTGCAAACTCAAAGTGAACCAGACCTAAATTATTTAATCCAACCACTTCTCGCCCCTCCTGAAGCCAACGAGATTTCCAAAACATCAGGGGTTGTAACCATTTCCATTTAGCATCTTCGGCTCGTTTCCAGGGAGCTATCAAAGATAATATATCTGCTGTGTAGGCAGAAGTCTGGACAGTCTTTCGAGGTATCCACTCCAGCACACAATGCCAGTCATAGTTAGTTACCATCTGGTATGGGCGTAGCCCACCAAATAATTGTTTTGCTGAAACTTCTACCATATTCGGTGGGTCACTCCACCCGATCCAATGTCGCACCTTTTCTGGTAGCAGCAAATCTTTCAATCGTGTATGAATCAGCCGCGTCAAAGTTTCTTCATTCTTCAATGCACTAGCGGTTAACTGCACTAAGACAGACTGCAAGTTGGAATGGGTGCGTGTATAAGACAAGTGAGCAACAGAACTGTAATGGATATCTCCAGAGAGAATAACTATTTGTTGACGTTCTTCAAACAAGGTGGTTAAAAATTTCGCCAGTGCTTGCATATTAATGTTCCAAGCATCTCCAACATCCGTTGAAAAAACTTTCTCTTGTTTCAAGTTCCAATGGTGAATCAAATCAACGACTTGCATTCCAAATACATTCGTGGGTGCAATCACAAATGTATTTGAAATCTGAGTTTCTTCAGCTACTTGTTGTAAAGGTAAAACTAGTTGTTGCTCAAAGGCTTGCGGACACAACAGCATTGGTGGCGCGATTGGTTTTTGATCGGCTGGATAACCCCGCCAAGTCCGTGTATCCAGCACAATTACTTCATGGCAATTGCTCCTGACTATATAGTGCCAAGTCAGTGCTTCAGGATCTCGATCCAGAATAAATACCGCACCGTCTCGGACTAAAATAGGTAAGCCTGTAGCGGAATCGTTGGCTGGCATCCCGACATAACGAGCGATCGCTTCATCAGCCTTTGCATCCATACCTTGGGATGCAGACCAAGCTTGTGCAACCGTCAACAGCTTTTCACCGGCTTTACCCTTTGCAAATTGCCCTGGTGTATTGCCCCATCCTTGAAACACCGTGTAAGCTAACAAAGCATTTTGGACTATTCTTCGCCCCAAGGGACGACCCAGCACTCGCAAACACCAAGCTTGGTTTAAGTTCCAGTCATCACTAACATCATGGTCATCAAAGATGGTGTACGTGGGAATATTGGCAAGGGCGCGACGCACTTTCCAAAGGGTGTAGATGAATTGGCGTAAATGCCAGACTGCTTGGTTCCAATCTTTGATAGCATGGCGATCGCGCGTTACTTGATGTCCTTGGGGAAATGTAGTCGGCCAGCACACTGGCGACCAAGCTAGTAAATAAGTAGCGTAATATTCACCCAGGCTGAACAGATGACTGTCAACTTTCTCCGATTTATTATGTAATCCTGCGGTCAAACCAGCTTGATTTGTCGCCACATCAGCCCGCTCTCCAGGGGGTAGTTGCTGGGGAGTGCAGTAAACTCCATTCACCGGAAGTTGTTCTTCCCAACCCAAAAGGGCATCACCAAGAGTAGTAGCAACCCACAGCGATGGATCTGCTACATCGTCGCCATAAATTTGATCTCCAGTCATGAATAGCTGGTGAGGGCGATGTTGGGGTTGATTGGCTGAAGTTTCAATTAAACTGTCAAGAATTGGCAGTGCATCAAACCCATGACCATGAGGTTTACGACAGGAAGCATGGACAATTTGCAAATCTTGCAGACGGTTTGGCGGCAAAACAAAGGTTGGTTTTTGATGAGCGAAGTAGCTGATGCTGACTGTAGGAAAAGAGTTTGAGCATAATGCTTGTTGCATTTGCTGGGTTTGGCCTGCAATAGTAAGCTGGAGATCGTAAGCATAGAGGCGATCGCTAGCTAGGCGACATCCAACCGGAGATCGAGCCGTTATTGCAACTACATGAAGATTTTTACCCAGAGCAAAGCTTGAGCGTTCTCCCTCTAATAAGCAATTTCCTAGCGCTTCACCATCATTTGTTGTTTCATAAACCTTGAGTTCTACTTTACAAGACTGTTTTAGAGCAACCCATACTGTCACTGACTCTGGTTCAGTATGTTTTAGGATTGGCCCCGCCAAAATTAGCGGCAGTTGTTGTAAGAACTCGTCCCCAGCTTGATACTTCATTGCAAACAGTTGACAAAATGGTGGCTTTTAGATGATATTGCTTTATCCAATCACCAAATGGGGACGAGTTTTTCGCCATTCCTTAATCTGACCGTTTGGACGAACAAATTGTTAGGCAAGCTGTACAACCGAAATCATAAAATCATGGAGAGCATTACAGCACTGACGGCAGCTATGAGGTACACTTTAAAACTGAAAACCTTGACAGAATAGGGGAAAGGAGAAAAGCTGTATTGCATAATAGCCGGAAGCGCTGTATCCAAAACCCTTGTAGAGAGACGTAGCACTGCTACGTCTCTACTATTTTTGGAAATGTATTTTACTTAATTCCGAGCGATACCTTCTTGACGCGCTGCTTGTTGCACAGCAGCAGCAACAGCTTTGGCTACTCGCTGATCAAAGACTGAAGGAATAATATGTTCCCGATCTAAATCTGAAGGGTTGACTAAAGAAGCGATCGCATTTGCAGCTTCTAAATACATTGTGGTGGTAATTGTCTTTGCCCGACAATCTAAAGCCCCACGGAATACCCCAGGAAAAGCTAGGACGTTATTGATTTGATTCGGATAATCACTGCGACCGGTAGCGATAACAGCAACATCATTACTGATTAATTCTGGCTGAATTTCTGGAATGGGATTTGCCATTGCAAACACAATTGGGTCTTTCGCCATTGAATGCACCATTTCTGGTGTCAAAACTCCCGGTGCGCTAACACCAATAAACACATCTGCCCCTTGCATCGCACCCGCTAATGTACCCTGAGCTTTCACGGCAAATTCGAGTTTTTCTTCTGTCAAATCGGTGCGACTGGTAGAGATAATCCCTTTAGAGTCGCACATCCAGATTTTTTCTGCCCCAGCTGTACGGAGTAAGCGAGCGATCGCTATTCCCGCCGCCCCAGCACCGTTAATCACGATGCGGATTTCTGCCATTGTCTTATGTACCAGTTTTAGAGAATTAAACAATGCTGCTAAGGTGACAATGGCTGTACCGTGTTGGTCATCATGAAAAACGGGGATATCTAACTCTTCGCGCAATCTCTTTTCAATTTCAAAGCAGCGAGGTGCAGCGATATCTTCTAAATTCACACCCCCAAAAACTGGCGCGATATTCTTAACTGTCTGGATAATCTGTTCTGTATCTTGAGTGTCTAGACAGATGGGAAAAGCATCTAGCCCTGCAAATTCCTTGAATAGCATTGCTTTGCCTTCCATGACTGGGAGAGCAGCTTCTGGGCCGAGATTTCCCAATCCCAAAACGGCACTACCATCGGTAACAATGGCAACAGTGTTTTGTTTGATGGTTAACTTGTAAACTTCCTCTGGATCTTGAGCGATCGCCGTACAAATTCGACCGACTCCAGGTGTGTAAGCCATTGCCAAATCGGAAACACTCTTCAGGGGAATTCTACTGGTAATGCTGATTTTGCCACCGCGATGCAAATTAAAGGTGCGATCGTAAACACTGAGTAACTTGATGTCTGGCAATGCTTTCACTGCTTGCACAATGGTTTCAGCGTGTTCAGTACTAGCAGCATCCACAGTCAGATCGCGGGTGGATTCTTTGCGGGTTTGCTCGATTAGATCAATTTGACCGAGATTACCGCCAGTAGTTGCGATCGCCTGGGTTATCGATGCCAACATCCCTATCCGATTGGGAATCTGCAAGCGCAGCGTCAAACTAAAACTAGAATTAGGAGTTAGGTTTGCCATGTTGATTTTGGATTTTAAGTTTTAGATTTTATATTGAATTGAGACGAAAACTAAAATCTCAGACTTGTAGTTCAGTGGAAACACAATTAATATCATCAGTAGTTAGTTTACTCACTGCTCGCAGTTTTGGGAGCATCCACTTTTGGAAGAAACACCAGGCCATTGGAAATCGCGGCTATACAAAGGAAGTCCACCTGCGCGGACTTCCTTTGTATAGCCGCAGACTACTAGTCTGTTCGCGTAGCGTGCGCCTTAGCGCAGGGTGATCTGCCAAAACGGGATGCTCCCGCAGTTTTGATAATTATTTTTATTTATATCAATGTATTTACTAATATAAATGAGTCACAATTTAGTAATTGTACCCAAAGACCGCAGATATTTTTTTAAATTTTTATTACTCAGCAACCTTTTTAAACCATCTGTATCTTCTACGACTGTATAACGACGATCGATCTCATGGCGTGTTAAGCGATCGCCACTTTCTAAAGGAGGGATGGAAGCGCTATTATATATAGCGTTTCCTAATAATACAAAGTACATCATAGCCCCCTCATCGCTTGCGGGGAGGGGGTTGGGGGTGGGGTTCTTGTACCTCACTCAACTGAGAACCGCTATATTTAAGTCATATTCCACAGAAGCCGCCATTAACTAATTCCTCATCAGCAGGAGTTGTAGCTTGAATCTAACATAGTGGAGTCTAATGTCTTAGGTAGCTAAATAAAAAGCGCCCCCCATTTTTGGAGGGCGCTTTTTATTTAGCTAATCTTCAGAATTAACCGTTGATAGCAGGAGCAGTCATTGCTACAGGTGTAACTTCACCAGCAGCCAAATCTAGGGGGAAGTTGTGAGCGTTACGCTCGTGCATTACTTCCATACCCAAGTTAGCGCGGTTGATTACGTCTGCCCAGGTGCTGATGACGCGACCTTGGGAGTCAATGATTGATTGGTTGAAGTTGAAACCGTTCAAGTTGAACGCCATTGTGCTGATACCCAAAGCGGTAAACCAGATACCAATGACAGGCCAAGCTGCGAGCAAGAAGTGCAATTGACGGCTGTTTTGAAATGATGCGTATTGGAAGATTAAACGACCGAAGTAGCCGTGGGCTGCAACGATGTTATAGGTTTCTTCTTCTTGACCGAACTTGTAACCGTAGTTAAGAGATTCGGTTTCGGTGGTTTCACGCACCAAGGAAGAAGTCACTAGAGAACCGTGCATTGCACTGAACAAGGAACCGCCGAATACACCAGCCACACCTAACATGTGGAAGGGGTGCATCAAGATGTTATGTTCTGCTTGGAACACAATCATGAAGTTGAAGGTTCCAGAGATACCCAAAGGCATACCATCAGAGAATGAACCTTGACCGATTGGGTAGATCAAGAATACTGCACAAGCAGAAGCCAAAGGTGCGCTGTAAGCTACGCAGATCCAAGGACGCATACCTAAGCGGTAAGAAAGTTCCCACTGACGACCAAGGTAGCAAGCGCAACCGATCAAGAAGTGGAAAACTACCAATTGGTAAGGGCCACCGTTGTACAACCACTCATCTAAGGAAGCAGCTTCCCAAATTGGGTAGAAGTGCAAGCCAATAGCGTTGGAGGAAGGAACAACTGCACCGGAAATGATGTTATTTCCGTAGATTAAAGAACCTGCAACTGGTTCGCGGATGCCATCGATGTCTACTGGAGGTGCTGCGATGAAGGCAATTACGAAGCAAGCAGTAGCAGCTAGTAGGGTTGGGATCATTAGGACACCAAACCAACCGATGTAAATCCGGTTGTCTGTGCTGGTAATCCACTCGCAAAAACGATCCCATACGTTAGCGCCAGAGCGCCGTTGTAAGGTTGTGGTCATGGTTTTATAAGTGCTGTTTTTTGTTAAAAATGGAACAAGCGAGATTCTATTTTCGCCTGTTAAATAGAGTCTACATGAATTTACTTGGATGCGGACTGGGGCTTAATATTCTGTAATTAAATTCCTTAAAAAGCTCATCAAACTGTCAAGTCTTACTACTTAAAAAAGACTTATAGATTAACTCTCTGTAAAGCATTTCAACACCAGACTAGCTATAACTTTCAATGATGCGATCGCCTATTTAATTATTTTTACATTCCTTTACAAATCGCCTGGTTAAAAAATTTTAATTTTTGTTGATTTGTAACAAAATAATAAGTTGTAAATTGCCTTATGTTGCTGTCGATTGTTGGTAGGAACTTAAAAATCAAAGTATATATAGGGCAAACTACCTTCAGGAGCTAATAACCAAACAGCGTAGAAACATAGAGGGACAAAGACAAGCTTAATAGGCCAGTTAAACTCTAACTTCAGCATTCTGTTGAAGGCATAGACTACAGCCATCATGGCAGCTAAAGCTAGAAGTACCCAAGCGAGTTGGTATTGACTGATGTTTAAGGCTTCTACATAGACTTTTTCGGCAAACTGAGCGTCAGCAGGATAACCCAAAAGGTGTCGAATTACTAAAGAAGAGTCTTGGAGATTAGGTAGACGGAACCAAATCCAAGAGGTAAAAACCATCAGTTGAGTCAAGAACCAAGCGACAAAGATCCCTAGAGGATTTTGCCAGAAATGTTCTAGTTTTTCATAGCGATCGCTCATTGCATCTGTAAGTCGATGAACCACCAAAGCTAACCCGTGGAATATGCCCCAAATGACATAACCCAAAGAAGCCCCGTGCCAGATACCAGCGATTACCATCACAGTAAATAAATTCCAGCAGGTACGGACTAAACCCCGACGGGAACCACCCAAAGGAAAGTAGACATAGTTACGTAGCCAATCTCCTAGAGTGATATGCCAGCGCCGCCAAAATTCTCCAATACTGGTGCTGAAGTAGGGAAAGTCAAAATTCTCAGGTAGAACCAAGCCGAAAAGCAAGGCACTCCCACGGGCAATATCTACGTAACCATTGAAATCTAGATATAACTGCAACCCATAAGCGAATGTCGCTAACCAGAGATCGGTACTACCCGCCCGTTGTAAGTTACCAAAACATAAATCCACAAAAATTCCTAGGTGGTCTGCAAAAATACCTTTTTTGACTGCGCCTCTAGCAATTAACCATAGCCCCTCTGCTACTCTATCGGCACTGGGAAAATCTAGCGTATTGAATTGATTTGCTAAGTTGTGATAGCGCGTAATCGGGCCGGAAATCAGTTTGGCGAAGAATAATTTATAGGTGGCAAATTTGAGAAACTGATCGGTAGCAGGCGCACCGCGATAGACATCTATTAAATAAGCAATGCATTCAAAGGTGAAAAATGAAATTCCCAAAGGTGCAATCAATTTAAAGGAATTATCTGGTGAGTTGGTTTGGATATTGAAAAAAAACTTGAATAAAGGGGTTACATACTTAAAAGTTAATAATAGTAAAACATTTAGAGTTATACCTAACCACAAAACTTTTAGACGACGACGATTCCAGTCACCTTGAGCAAATTGCCACTCTTCATTAGAAATTTGCCAGTCAAGAGAATGTTTTCCTGGTGATGTATTTTTACCAATTTCTAGCCCTACACGGAAATTAATAAACGTCAATGCTAATAGTAATGGTATGTATTGGATGTGCAAAGATCCGTAAAACACCAAACTAGCAATTAACAACGTCCACAGTCGCAATTTCTGTTGTGCTAAAGACCAGTAAATTCCTAAAACACTCAACAAGAACAGCCCATAGAAAATTGATATAAAGTTCATTTTTTAGTCATTTGTCATTTGTCATTTTTCATTGGGCATTGTAGATTATTCTCCTCCGTCCCCAATCCCCTACTGCTTACTTCACTGGCCAAGGAATCATCGGGTCATTAGCCAGCTTTTTAGAGACTTCGTATGCGCCAAAACGGTTGAGGTGGCTGGGATCGGAAAAGTAGTCATTTGCTTTTGGCCACTTTTGGCTTAAATCTCGATAAATAAAGTTGGGATTAGTCGCTAGACGCAACATATATTGCTGAAATTGTTGCTCATATTGTTTACGCACTGGATCTAAATAATCTGCCGTGAGAGGCATGTTAACAAACACTAAGGAAATTTTCTGAGACTGGGTAAACTGAAGCACTTCTTGGAAAGCAGCATCTTGCTCTCCTTCTACTTGGAAAGATTTATAGTCGTTGTCGTAATTTCCGGGAACTCTAGAATGTTTTTGATAGTACCTAGCAGGATTGAAGCGAATAGACAAAGGTAGAAAGCCATCAAAGTCAACTGCTTGCTGAGAAATACTCTCATCTGAAGTACCATCTGTTAGCTGTTTTTCTGATGGAACTGTCTGACTTCGACCATGTATAAGCAATTGTTTTTGCAGTAAACTCTTTATTTGGTCGCGGTTTTGATAGCTAGCAGAAACAGATGCTAGAGCCTGATTCAATGACTGGTTGATAGCTTGATATGTACTGACCTCTTGTTTTTCATCGTTGGTTTTTTGTTCTACTGAATTTACTGTATTCTCTTTCTCTGGCAAATCATTGGTACTTCCATTTGTTGGTGTTTTTTGAAATGCTTGTTTATAACCAGCTGATGTAGCAAGGGATTTAAAGGTAATATCCTCGCGTCCACCGTTGAAAGCACGCGCACCATCTGCCCAGATGATTATTTTGGGTAGTTCTGATGGTTCCAGCACGTGGCGAATTACAAAGTCTACAACTTGTGCGGTAGCACCGTTGATGCCAAAGTTAAACACGTCAAGATTTGGATAGCCCTGAGTTGCTAAAGCTTTAGAAAGTGCTGCTGGATCTACTCCTCTAAGGGCGCGGGAGGAGCCAACAATTAATACATCTGGCGGAGTACTGCTTCTAGCCAAACGCTGTTTGTACAGTGCTAGTTGTTCGTCTAACTGCCTAACATTGAAACTTGGCATCTGCGATCGCGCTGCTAAAAGAATAGCTGTTGCGGTTGCTTTTTCTTTCAGTGGTGCGGCTGCCAAATTCTTTGTCGGGGTATCATCACTTTGGGTAAATTCCGAAGCATTAAATACAGAACTCTGATTTGGAGGAGATTTTGTTTTAGGAGTGTGGCTAAAAAATGTCGTTTTCTCGCTCTGAGTTTTCCCAGATGTCAAAGATACCTTTTGCCCAGATGATGAAGGTAAGGCACTGGCCACTTTTGACGAACTCGGCGTAGTCTGTGCAATAATTCGACCCAATACCCAATCAGTTTGCAGGGTCAGTAATAATCCCAGTGTTCCCCAAACTAGAGCAATTTTAAGTCCTTGATTGTCAGGGCTTTGTTCTGCTGGCTGGTCGCTTTCAGTAAATAACTGGCTTTTTAACAGGAATCTTTTCGCGGTTGCACTTGCCGTTGCTATCCAATCTCGCGCTGCTTCTGTTACAAAACTTTGAACTTCTTCTGTTGTTAAGTCGGGGCGCAAAATTGGCTCACTAGTCTCAGAGGTTACTAAATCATTAACGTATTTAGAAGTAGCGGCGAATTCTGGGGTTGCTTCTGGTACTAAACGTTGGCGATGTTTGAGATCAACGCCATAGTGCCAAAAAGGTTCTTTATTCCCAGCCCGGCGACCGTATATACGTACTCCCATAATACCGGGAATTTTCAAATGGCGGATAAACTGCGTAATTTTACTTGCTACTTGTTGACGACCTGGACAAACAGGCGCATCACATAGAATATGCAGTAAATCATTTTTTTTCAACAGGAGGACGCGAATTCCACCTGTCAATAAACGCCAATCCAGGTCAGGATTGAGTAAACGCTCCAGTAAAAATATGATGGCTGGTTCATCGCCAGTATTTGCCAAATCTAGCGGGGATGTGGCAAAGGCGGGATGGTTTGTGGCGGGTAAAGCTAGCCAATCAATCCAAGTGGGTTGCTTGTCGCCTGCTTTTTGTCCGTAGACGGTGGTGGCAATAATGCCTTGAGGGGCGATCGCTTCTAGCTGGGGGACAATGAGCTTTAAGCACAATGCTTTGTCTGGAATTGGCGCAGTTCCTAAAGGATCAAAAGCTGGCGTACAAAAGATATGTAGTGTTGATTCTTTCAGAGAAGCTTGGACAGCAACTTTTAATCCTGATAGTACCTCAGTTAATAATCGGGCGATCGCTTGGATATCACCCCAACGCGCCCATTCTTTCAGCATTACTTCTGGCGGCGTTAAATCCACACGCAGCAGCCAATCAGGGGCAGTTTCGCCCCTTACCTGGGAAACAATTACGGCATCTTGGTAGCCGGAAAGCTTGAGATAACGCAACTTCTCTGCGATGGGTTCAGCAAGCAATGAGGCATCAGGACTATAGCTCGACTGGCAAAATATCCACAGGCGATTTTCTTCTGGCTCAGAGTTCTTTGATTTATATGGCTTAATCTTTGCCTGTACTGATACACCCAAACTACTCAGAGTTTCGCTGAGATATCTGGCGATCGCTTCTGGGTTCCCTTGACGTGCCAAACTTTCGTTAGAGACAATTAGCGCCCCACCGGATTGTTTTGATTTTTCCGAATCTGCTAGCAAGGCTTGTTCTACCTGCTCCAAATGCTTATCTATTTGATTCAAGTAAACCCGATGGCACCATTTAGGGCGCTGTTCCCCTTTTCTTCGGCCATAGACAAATACTTGATATATTGAGGTTTGTTCGCGGTTTGTGAGGATATCTAAGTTTGTTTGCTGTAGTGCTTGCAGCAAATCAGACAAAGTACGCCAACGCTGTGGACATTCTGTACCTTCACAAAGAATATGAAGGTCATTTCCCCGTAACCGGACTTTCACCCCGAAAGTGTTGATCCCTGTGGCTTGGCTTACCCACTGCACTAAGGATTGCTGGCGATCTGGTAATACTGTTTTCATGGGAAGTTAACTTTACAGTCAGCGATTGTTAGGGGATAGTGCCTGCACTTGTAAACTAGAACCATCTGTCTATCACACTCTGACGTTTTTTTTTAACAATTTTGTTACCTTCGAAGCTCACAAAATCGGCCAAGATAGTCTTGTACAGGTTGCAAGTCTGACTAATATTGAGTTTTGCGTTTATTTTACTAATAGGGAGTCAGAATTCAGAAGTCAGAAGTCAGAATAATTCTATATGACTAACTGATGACTTGTCCTTTAATACCGGATTCGCGTCTACTGCGCTTGATGAACGAAACAGACAACAAGTTTATCTCATTTAAAGTCCATCCCTCGATCGTTGGAGTCATCTTAACTCCTAATTTCTGACTACTGTACAGACGCGATTAATCGCATATCCCATAACCAAAAATTAGCAATGCCTCCTGCCAACCAAGAACCCGCAACTAACCCGCCATCCCATCTCGATTTATTTACCATTCCCAAATCGTTCCTTTTACAAGTAGGTACAGCGTCTATATTACTGCTGCTCATTAGCGGAAAAACCACGGTAAAGGCACTAGAAAGCATAGGGGAAGCCAGTGAAGAATTGTTTCGAGGCGATCGCCTACCCATTCTTGACTTCCCAGAGAATGACGAAACGAATCAAACTTAGAGAATATACACCAAATAATTATTTGCTCAGGAATAACCCGATGAGCATTCAGTAAAAAACCTAGAAGCGTCAACAGTAATTAGCTTTACAAGATAGAGAATATGGGTTCCCTTTTATACTCTTCGTCTCAAACTGCGGATATATACCCGGTGTCGGAATTATTTTTGCGTCATCGTCTCCAGGTAGTGGAAGAATTGTGGGAGTCAGTTCTCCGGCAAGAATGCGGTCAAAATATGGTAGATTTGTTGCGGCAGTTGCGCGATTTGTGTTCGCCAGAAGGACAGGCAACAAATGACCAAGCATCCTCAGCCGTCAAATTAATTGAACAACTAAATATCAACGAAGCAATTCGCGCGGCCCGGGCTTTCGCTCTCTATTTTCAGTTGATTAACATCATCGAGCAGGAATACGAGCAACGGCAGCAATTGAGTCGCTATGAGGCAGAAACAGAAGCGACAGAATCAGAAAGAGCATCTAATGTCAACTATTCGTCCAATCAAAGAGAAAATGACGCGCCTGTTAGCAATGGACTAGCAGCAGAATTCCTGACTAAGAATTATCTAGAAAAAGCGTCAGTCAAACCAAAAGGGACTTTCGCTGCTTTGTTTCCCTATTTATTCAAATTGAATGTACCACCCCAGCAAATTCAACGTCTAATTGCTCACTTAGATGTCCGTTTGGTTTTCACAGCGCACCCGACGGAAATTGTTCGTCATACTATCCGCGATAAACAGCGACAGGTGGTGCAACTCTTGCAAAAACTGGATGCTTTGGAAAACCATTCTGGTGCTGCATCTGGCGGATATGCCTGGGAAGCAGCAGATGTCCGCGAACAATTGCTCGAAGAAATTCGCTTGTGGTGGCGCACTGACGAACTTCATCAGTTTAAACCCACGGTGTTAGATGAAGTAGACTATGCCCTACACTACTTCCAAGAAGTTTTATTTGATGGCATTCCCCAACTTTATAAACGTTTCAAACACACCCTATCTAGTACCTTTCCTTGGCTAGAACCACCAAGTAAAAACTTTTGCTCTTTCGGCTCCTGGGTAGGCTCAGACAGGGATGGGAATCCATCAGTCACACCAGAAATTACCTGGCAAACAGCTTGCTATCAACGCAAAATGGTGCTGGGGAGATATATTCAGTCAGTGAAAAATCTGATTGAATTGTTAAGTGTATCGATGCACTGGAGTGATGTCTTACCAGATTTGCTGGAATCTCTAGAGTTAGATCAGTCCCAGTTGAGTGAGGTATACGACGCGCTAGCATTGCGTTATCGACAAGAACCATATCGGCTGAAACTGGCTTACGTACTGAAACGACTAGAAAATACCCGCGATCGCAATCTAGCTTTGTACAATCGGGAAACGCCAAAAAATCAAGATAGTCCCCTGTATCGTTCGGGAGACGATTTTTTAGCAGAACTGCGGATGATTCAGCGTAACTTGACAGAAACAGGTTTAAGCTGTCGAGAATTAGAAAATCTCATCTGTCAGGTAGAAATTTTTGGCTTTAACTTGACACAGTTAGATATTCGTCAAGAATCATCTCGTCATGCCGATGCGCTGGATGAGATCCTACAATACCTGCAAATATTACCTCAACCTTACAACGAACTATCTGAGGAGCAAAGAGTAGCTTGGCTCACAGGAGAACTGCAAACCCGCCGGCCGTTAATTCCAGCAGAATTGCCATTTTCTGAAAAAACCAACGATGTAATTGAAACTTTTCGCGTCGTGCGATCGCTCCAACAAGAATTTGGCCTCAACATCTGCCAAACTTACATTATCAGCATGTGCCGCGACGTGAGCGACGTGCTGGAAGTATTACTGTTAGCCAAAGAAGCCAGACTTTTTGACCCCGCCATAGCCGTGGGAACCATTCAAGTTGTCCCCCTATTTGAGACAGTAGAAGACTTACAACGCTCCCGAAGCGTCATGCGGAAACTATTTGAACTCCCGTTATATCGCGCTTTATTAGCTGGCGGCTACAAACAGACAAAAACAGAGACTGTTGTGGATGAAACATCCCCCCCTGCCTCCCCTGCCTCCGCTGCTCCCCCCGCTCCCCCCGCCCCTCTCCCCGTGAACTTACAAGAAGTAATGC
>NZ_JBALBW010000043.1:0-29838 GCF_036919895.1 Nostoc sp. | reverse complement strand
ACGCTCGACAACGCAACCGCTAAGGTCAATCTTTGTTTCATCCGACTGATGCTCAAACGCCTAGCGATAAATTAGATACCAAATGGGTTCTATAATTAGTTGAATAATTTCCTCTTCTATAAAACTAACCTGAGTATTCATTAAACGATTGTGAATAAATCCACGGACTATATTTTCGTCCCAAGGATGGATAATTTCTTCAATGCAAACGCCTTGGAAGGGTGAAGGATTATCTCGACTATCAGGAAATAAAACGTCAAGGTGTTCGCTGGCTGTAATCACCAAGCGCAGAGGTGGGTTAGCTTGTCCGTCAGCTAAACCGCGCAGTTGTAGGCGCAAGTCTCTTGTAAAACCCTTCCAAGTCATTCGTTCTACTTCATCTAATAACAACAATAGTTGCTGTTGTTCTAAATTACGAATTAATTGCCTACCTCTCTGGACAGGGATATTAACTTGCTCGCAGAGTTTATCATAAAAGTCATCGTCGTTAAAAATTAGGCTTAAGTTAAGATAAATTGCTTTGCGGGGTTTGTTCAGCCGATGTTGTGCTTGATGGTAAATAGCTTTGAGTAGAGAAGACTTACCAATTTTTTTCTCTCCAATCAGTGCTACGCTACTGCCACTGTTGAGGGTTTCAAATATCCTTGTAATATCCCTTTCCCGACCGTAGAGTAGATGCTGGTCATTGATGATGTCATTGAGGGGAGTAAATGGGTTATCTGTGTAAGTCTGGACAGAATCAATCATCTTAAAATTTTGCGTTTCCAGCCATTGCAAATACTTATTTCTCAACCAAGCTAGAAACTTTATATCTTTGCTTTTACCATTTTTCTGATTAAGTTCCAGAAATATTTCGGGGTCTTGTTGGGGAGCAAATCGCTTGTTATATATTGTCCACATCTGCCTCCTCACAGTTTCTGCTATGTCGGGAAGTTGCTTATTTTCTAATGATTGGTCTGCAACCTGATTATTGCTGTTAACGGTATTCTCATCAGGAAACTTTGCCAAAAGAATCTCTTGTTCTTTATGGCTTAAACCATACTGACGACATACATCCATTACGAGAAAGGTTTGCCAAAAACTCATATTTTTGCCATTCTCCTCAACACCTTGGCAAGCTAATCTACACTTCTAGACTTTAACCAAACAGAATTTAAATATACCATTTTCCGGATATCTAAAAATGCGGAATAATTTTTCCGGTAATTTTTTTGTTACCCGGAAAGGCTTTTCTGGGACTTTATTCCAAGTAAAATATATGCTGTTGTCAATGGGTACTTATTAATAAAACTGATTTTAAGGAGGTAAATTACTATGAGAGTTTCAACCGACAACGTAATTGTGCCATTGACAGTGGCTATCATAAGCTCGATTGGCGTTTTAGGTGCTGCTTGGATTGCGGTAAACGGAAAGACTAATCCTGAAGCTCATATTTCTCCTACTCTTGATTCAGAATGCAATCAAACTTCTGCTATTAAAGTATGCGTTTCTCATCTCACTGTACAGATTAATAGTAACGAACCTCAGCAAATTAAAAATCGCGATCGCATACCTCTAAAAGCTGGAGATACTCTAAGATTATCAAATATTAGCTATTGCCTACCATCTCAAGCTCTAGTGAATCGAGTAAAAGTAAAAGCGTATCTGTTTAAGAATGCGTTTGAAAGTTATGAAAATGGTCTTTTCACTTATAGTAACTTCCCAATTAATTCTGGTTGTCATAATATTGGGAACTTCCAAAAAACTTGGAAGCTGGAACCAGGACAGCACGAAGTCATCATACCTATTGTTAAGGATATTGGAAGCAACAGAATTGTTGATACGAGTTTCTATTTCATCTTGGATGTTGGGCAGTAATTTCAGTTGCGTGTACACACAAATCATCGAATTAACCAAAACAAAAGCCTCACCCTGTCCTAACGGACATCCCTCTCCTTAATAAGGAGAGGGACAGGTTTTGCGTAGCATAACCAGGGTGAGGTTTTTGATTACTGAATCGATGCTCTAATATCGAATTCGTGGATCTACATAAGCATTTAAAATATCAATCAAAATACTAGCACTCACAACGATCGCACCAAAAAAGACTAGCACTCCCTGGACTGTGGGATAATCGCGATCTGCGATCGCTTGATACAGTCGATTAGCTAACCCAGGCCAAGAAAATGTCACTTCTGTCAAAATTGCCCCACCTAACAGAGAAGCAAAAGTTAACCCCAACACTGTAATTACTGGGATTAGAGCATTCTTTAAGGCATGGGAGACTAAAATCTTATTTTCACCAATACCTCTAGCTCTAGCGGCTTCTACATAATCTGCTTTCAACGTTTGCTTTAAATTCACTCGCACAATTCGCTCAAAAATCCCACTCAGCAAAATTCCCAAAGTGAGACTCGGTAGGGCAAGATGGTGCAAAGATGCGAAAAACTGGGTGAGATTTCCACCGAGTAAGCTATCAATTGTATACAATCCAGTCACAGTAGTGGGAGCCGGAAGATTAGGCGGAAAGCGGTTGGAATTGGGAAACCAACCAAGTTGGACTGAGAAAACTAACTGCAAAAGCATTCCCGCCCAAAACATGGGGAGTGCGTAGGTGATAATCCCAAACAAGCGCCCACCAACATCAAAATATGTCCCAGGACGAGAAGCTGAAAGAGTCCCAACCGCAATTCCAACGATGAGTGCAACCGCCATACTACATACTGCTAACTCCACCGTTGCCGGGAAATATTGCCCAATTATGTCCCAAACATTCTGTCCGCGACTCATTAAAGATGTTCCCAAATCAAAGCGCAGTATGCTTCCCAAATAATTTAGGTACTGTAGCCACAGGGGAAAGTTTAAACCTAGTTGTTTTCGCAATTCTTCTTTAGCAGCTTCTGGCGCACGTCCACCAAGAATTGCATCTGCGGGATCTCCTGGTGTTGCTCTTAGTAAGAGAAATACAATGGTGATAATTGTTAATAGCTGAAGTGGTGCGAGAAGCAACCGAGAAACAATGTAATATTGTAAAGCTTTAGAACGAGACATAAGTAATTAAAAATTTAATTTTTGAAAGCATCTTGTCTATTGACTGGATACTAAACATATTTAATTCATAGCCAATAATCAATGACTTATAAAACCTCTTTATTCTCTCTGCGCTACGCCAGTTGCTACAACGGGGGGAACCCCCGCAACGCACTGGCTTCTCTGCGTCTCTGGGGTTAAAAGGTAATTCAATTAACCACAGAGGCGCAGAGAACACAGAGGTAAGAAGTTAAAGAGTAATTTCTTATCCCCTTGACTTTTTAACTACTTTTTAATTGTTTGGTAAACCAGAATTTGGGTCGGGTTAAGTTGTACGCTGGTTACACCTTTTTGGGCAAATACATAGTCTTTGCTTTGCCATAAAGGAACGTAAGGTACATCAGCAGTTTCTTGCTTTTGAATTTCTGCAAAAATTTTCTGACGCGCTTCAGGATTTAGTTCTTTGCGTTGCTGATCGATCAGTTTATTCATCGCTTCGCTATAGTAGAACGAACCCTGACTTTGACTACCTCCATCTTCACATCCTTTAGCAACAGAACCTTTATCACAAGACAAAAACGGCTGGACGTAATTATCTGGATCTAAAAAGTCTGGATACCAATCAAGTAAAGCTCCTGGATATAGTCCTTTGGCAATGTCTTTAAAAAAGGCTGGCCCTTCCGCAGGGGTAACTTCAAATTGCAGAATTCCATCCATCTTGGCATCAACAAGAGATTTAAGTGTCTGTGCTGCCAAACTCCGAGTAGGCGAACTAGAAGGATACCAAATTTGGACTTTTGCAGGATTTTCTTTAGAGAAACCAGCAGTAGTTAACAATTTTTTCGCTTTATCAAAGTTAGCATCGCCATAAGCATCTTTGAATAATGGCAAAGAAACATTCAATGTCGTGGGAATCATGCTATAAAGCGGATCTGCTTGACCAAGTAATGCCCGCTCATTTAAAAGTGGACGGTCAATGATTGACGCGATCGCTTGTCTAACCTCTAATTTATCTAAGGGCTTTTGATTTCGGTTCAATACCAGATAACTTACTACACTACCTTCAGCTGCGATCGCTTGCCAATCCCCTTTTTTACCACCTTCTTCCAAGCTCCGATTTTGATCTGGCTGTAGCGACAGATAAGCTACATCCACCGCGCCTGTACGGAAAGCATTAAACAAGTTAACCGGACTAGTTTGAATTTGGAGGTTAACACCCTTGTTAGCGGGTTTTTCTCCCCAATATTTATCAAACGGATCAAATCTGATTGAATCAGTACCATACTGCGCTAACTTGTAAGGGCCAGTTCCCACAAAGATATTCGGCTTAAATTTCCCAGCACCGAGTTCGTAAGCTTTTGGCGAAACCGCACACACTCCAGGAAACGCCAGCAGTGAGGGAAAGGCTGCAAAGGGCTTTTTCAGTTTAATGGTTAACTCATACTCGCTTGTAGTTTTTACCGAATCTACTATATCACCTAGTAAGAATGAAGGTTTTCCTTTATTTTGAATAAAGCGGTTGATGGTAAACGCCATTCCTTGGGCGTTAAAGGGAGTCCCATCGTGAAAAACCACTCCCTGACGTAAGGGGATGGTATAAGTTAAAGCATCTTGACTGACTTTAGGTAATGCTGTCGCAAGTTGGGGCTTAATTTCTGTGCTTCCTGGTTCGTAGGTGTAAAGGCGATCGCTCATATTAAACACCAAACCCAACGATGCTAACTCATAAGCATCAGCTGGATCGAGAGTTCTCGGCTTTGCTGTTGTACCTATAGTAATCCGACCATCACCTGTAGGGCTATTTACAGAACCCGATGGTGGCGTAGTTGACTGTGGACGAGGAGCGCAACTAACAACTAAAAATAAACATAAAGAGAACAAAGATAGGAATTGTGTAATCCGACCCCACCGTTTTACGGACAAGGAAAACCAGGTCATACAGTTAAATTTTATGTAATGAGAAGTCAGTGATTGTACTATATATTCGCTAGTTTTATAGAAAATTTTACAATTACTTACTAATGTACATACTTTTTATGGAGGATTTTGATCGAATAGATAGATTATAGGACTTACGCATTGACAGAAAAGCCAAAATAACAGGTAGAGTTTTCAAGGCTGATAGCTAGATTTTTCAATGAGATTTTAGCGATCGCACTCAATCAAAGGTGATTCATAAAAGCCTGAAACAACGTATTTAGGTTGATTCACACAATAGTTATTTTGTACAGTGCGTAAGTCCTAGATTATGTGTATTTAGGATGATTAAGTAAAAATACTGCAATGCTAACTATAGTATGTAGAAATTTAGTATGCATAAGTTTACTACTATTTCTAGTTGTCTTAGCAAAATTCTATGAGAGCTGAGATACTTGATAAATTCGGAAAACGAGTCAGAGATGAAAGATTGCAGAGAGGACTATCCCAAGAGGAATTAGCCGAAAAAGCAGAACTTCATCGGACATATATAGGAATGATTGAAAGAGGCGAAAAAAACATCACTCTTATCAATATTCAAAAAATAGCCAAAGCCCTGGTTATAACTGTAGATGAATTATTAAAAGGTATTACTTAAAAGTGCTTAAAGAACAACAAGAAGAAAAATGGATAAATGATATTCGGAAGTATTGTCAGTCATTAAATATATCAATTAATGATTTATACAAAATTGTAACTGATTTAAAAGTTTCTCCAATGATTCGTGGGAAAGCATTTGAGTTTTCTACATACGCTAGATTAAAGCAACTTTTGCCTGGGGAAAAATGGATGGTAACAAAGCCTATGATGAATGCACAGACTGGAACACATGATATTGATATAAAATTGGAACATAAAGACACGCGGAAAATAATATCTATTGAGTGTAAGTTAGCTAAAAAAGGAGATTTTAAAGTACTCAAACAGAATAAAAGTGGTCTTGATCAGAAAGGTGATTATTTGATACCTGTTAAGTGTATGCGTTCACGAACTACTAAGAGTAATGATAAAGCCTTAGCAGCAGCAAACAAATTCAATGTTTCTCTTGATGCTTTTATTACACATAGTGACCAATATCGTACATCTAGTTTTCATGTTGTTGCTACTTCTATTGGCAATGCTTTTTATGAAACAGGTGAAGATGAAGAGGCAAATATAGCGGTTCTCAGTCAAGTGAAGTACAAGAACCCCACCCCCAACCCCCTCCCCGCAAGCGATGAGGGGACTATGATGTAACTCATGTGATTAGGAAAGGCTATATATCATATAGATTTAATCCTACTCAGGAAGGAATGGAATTTATAAAAAAGCTAAATCCTCCTAATCTTACCGAAGCATTTATACAAGAATTTGTTTATAACAAAGTTTATCTTGCTAGTTCTTTTGATATAGCTGTATCACACGAAACAGGGATTATTTGTGGAAGAAAAAAGTGCCTAGATAAGTCTAATTGTGGTTTTATACCTAACTATCCAATTATTAATTTTGGCAATGTTCAAAATTTAGAATCAACAGAAGTTCCATATCCAAAAAATAAATGGATAGAAATAGAAAAATGCGAAGCTTTCTTCGATGAATTACTTCTAAAACTTTAGAATATTATCTAATTTATATTGATTATTTCGATAAAATCATTCAAACTTTTAAAACTAACTGTTCAGAATTTTGAAAAGTAGAGTCAAGAGAAGAGTAGTTTAATATAAAAATTTCTTTCCCCTTGTATCGTTCACCTTTAAAATTATCTTGTTTACTTTTTCCATTTTTTTGATCGTCGGTTCTATTAATTGTATAATTCCATTCTTTGTCGTGTATTTCTAATGCCCATTCATATAGGTTTCTAATTTCTTCGCTATTATCGTAAGTTATAAGAAATTTTATCCTCTCCTTATGCCTGTTTAATATTTGGCATAGCCTTAAATGATCGTCTTTAGAAAATGAATGAGCATAAAACTTATCTTGATCCGCATTGAAATAAGGAGGATCAATAAATAAAAAAGATCCATTAGGTACAGATTCGATAACTTGTTCAAAGTCGAGATTAGTAATTTGAACTTTTTGAAGTTTCTCAGAAGTCCGACGGATGTTTCTGGGCCAATTCTCTGGACGCATACTGTATTTTTCACCATATCCCCAATAACAGTTTTGATGCTTCATAATTCCAGAGTAGGAGGTTCTATTAAGGTAAAACCATCTACCAGCTTGTTCTAATTTATTTTTTGGGATAAATTCATTCTTGTAATATGTATGTTTTTCTTTAGTAGCGGATTCACCCTCTAAAAATTTTATTAATTCTTCTGGTTGATCTCGAATTATTAATAACGTATTGATTAATAATTCATCAATATCATTGAGCCAATTGATATTTACTTTATCTTTTACAAAAAAAATAGACCCACCTCCAGCAAAGGGCTCAGCATAATAGGAGTGAGAAGGAATATGATTAAGAATCAAATTGCGAGCATAAAATTTGCCGCCAGGATATCTGAATGGTGAATTTATACGCTTGTTCATAGTTACCTAAAGTATTCATGAAATTATGTTTGGTATTTGCTAACCAAAGCACACATAAGATTTATTTGTAAACTTGACAATAAAACAAAACAATTGGACTTATGATTAAATATACGATTTCGTTGTTTTTTGTACTGAGCTACATGAGAATAAAGAAGTATTTCTTTTATTAGAACTTGAGTAACAATAATTTAAATAAGCTTGAATTTAAATTATCATTAGTTATACATATTTAACAAATAATATACGATATCGTAAACAGCAGATTGAAAGTTTAATAGTGAGACTAAGAGCGTGAAGTATTTCTTTCTATCTGAAGGATGGACAGTTGCTAGAGTCTGGGCATCTGATGGACTTTGGCAAGTAACCGCATGGCGACGACAACCAGATATTCAGCGAATGAATATTTGTTTAGTGGAAGAAAACGAATTGCTATGGCTTTATCGAGTTGAAGAAGCCATTTTAACCGTTGAGGTGAAGCCGACAATATCAGTCACAGCCGGTACTACCATAGGTCAAGTAGTACTCAAGCGTCTGATGAGTGCTGAACAGGTAATTGAACGTTTAAACACAGCTGAGGCAAAGTGTCAACTGCAAAATATCCAGTTGGTGGTTCAATAGGATAGGCATGGGGCAGAGGGGAAATACTTAAATGCTATTTCTCCTCTGTCTCTCATAAAGAAAAGATAAGTAAATTTAATCCCCAACAGGGATTGGTAGCGAAAAAACTTTGTGATGCTACGCGATCGCATCAATTTACACGCTTGCAAACAATTCCATCAATAGTTACACTTTTTAAAACATTCTCATTTTTTGCTTGGTGGTGGCTACCCTACAAGGTAAACCTCCCGAAGCGAGTAAGCATTGCCAAAGCGCCCACACCGTCTGACTTATAAGACTAACTGTGGTAGTACTCTGGCTCTGGCAATAACAAAAAACAAGAGAGAGTTTTCTGAGTGGCGAATTTCGTTTCTTAGAATCTCAGTAAGAAAATTGCTTTGTAAACTAACTCATCGAGGAGGAGCGTAGTCGATGGGACTACCCTGGTACCGAGTACATACAGTCGTTCTGAATGATCCAGGACGGCTAATTTCTGTACACTTAATGCACACAGCCTTAGTAGCAGGCTGGGCTGGTTCGATGGCACTCTACGAACTAGCTGTTTTTGACCCTAGCGATCCAGTTCTCAACCCAATGTGGCGACAAGGGATGTTCGTTCTTCCCTTCATGTCACGTTTGGGCGTTACTCAATCTTGGGGTGGTTGGAACGTTACTGGTGGCCCTGCATCAGATCCTGGCTTCTGGTCATTTGAAGGCGTTGCTGCGGCTCACATTGTTCTTTCCGGGCTTTTATTCCTAGCTGCCGTATGGCACTGGGTTTACTGGGATTTGGAACTGTTTAGAGATCCCCGCACTGGTGAACCTGCTCTCGACTTGCCAAAAATGTTTGGCATTCACCTGTTCTTATCTGGTTTACTTTGTTTTGGCTTTGGTGCTTTTCACGTCACCGGACTATTTGGGCCGGGGATATGGGTTTCTGATGCTTATGGGATAACTGGGGCAGCCCAGGGAGTAGCACCAGAATGGGGCCCTGATGGTTTTAACCCATATAACCCTGGTGGCATTGCGGCTCACCACATTGCTGCTGGTGTTGTTGGTATTATTGCAGGCTTATTCCACCTCACAGTTAGACCCCCCGAACGGCTCTACAAAGCCCTACGGATGGGGAACATTGAAACAGTACTTTCTAGCAGTATCGCAGCAGTTTTCTTTGCTGCTTTCGTTGTTGCAGGTACTATGTGGTACGGTAATGCCGCCACTCCCATCGAATTGTTTGGCCCTACCCGCTATCAATGGGATCAAAGCTACTTCCGTCAAGAAATTCAGCGCCGCGCCCAAACTAGCGTTGCTCAAGGTGAAACCCTCGATCAAGCTTGGTCGCAGATTCCCGAAAAACTGGCTTTCTATGATTACGTCGGTAATAGCCCCGCTAAAGGCGGTCTATTCCGTACAGGGCCGATGGTGAAGGGTGATGGTATTGCCCAATCTTGGCAAGGTCACGCCGTATTCAAAGATTCTGAAGGACGAGAATTGACCGTGCGTCGTCTCCCCAACTTCTTTGAAACCTTCCCAGTAATTTTGAGCGATGCAGATGGAATTATCCGCGCTGACATTCCCTTCCGTCGAGCAGAATCTAAGTATAGCTTCGAGCAAACTGGTGTAACCGTTAGTTTCTACGGTGGCAATCTGAATGGTAAAACCTTTACAGAACCAGCTGATGTGAAGAAGTATGCCCGTAAAGCTCAAGGCGGTGAAATCTTTGAATTTGACCGGGAAACCTTGAACTCTGATGGTGTATTCCGCACCAGTCCTAGAGGTTGGTTTACCTTTGGACACGCTGTATTTGCTCTGCTGTTCTTCTTTGGTCATCTCTGGCATGGCTCTCGGACAATCTACCGAGACGTATTTGCTGGTGTTGATGCGGATCTAGAAGAACAAGTTGAGTGGGGGCTGTTCCAGAAAGTGGGTGACAAATCAACCCGCCGGAAAGAAGCCCTTTAAAGGACTGGAGACTAGGGACTGGGGATTGGGGACTAGGAAAAAGGAAAAAGTTTTCCCAATCCCTAATACCCAGTACCCAATCCCTAATTCCTCATTACTAGCTGGATAAGCAGGAACTAATAATATGGAAAGCGTTGCTTACATCTTGATTTTTACTCTGTGTATAGGTACTATCTTTTTTGCGATCGCATTTCGCGAACCCCCTCGCTTTGAGAAACCAAAAGATAAGTAGAGCCTATTACCAGACTTTTAAACAGATTCAATCTTAGTATCCGTTGCTACGATGCGTCGTAGCAACGGATATTATTATGTTTGTCCTTTGTTGGTTTTAACTACTAAGTAAATAACCAATCATTTTTATATTGTGATATAATTTCCAATCTTGGGAGTAGATATGTGTTAATACTAGCTTTTCTACGCTAGGATGAAAAAGGATGTTTTGTGTAAGCTGCCATAGAACTGCTTACATAGTACATTACGCCTGTCACACAACCTTTACGGAGACTAGAACCAGGAACAAATCAGCATGGTCAATCAGAATTTAACCGCTACAGAAATTGGATTCACTCACGAAGATTTCGCTGCTCTACTTGACAAATACGATTATCATTTTAGCCCTGGTGATGTTGTGCCAGGAACCGTCTTCAGTATAGAGCCGCGCGGCGCTCTGATTGACATTGGTGCTAAAACCGCAGCATATATACCTATACAAGAAATGTCTATTAACCGGGTCGATGCCCCGGAAGAAGTCTTACAGTCAAACGAAACGCGAGAATTTTTCATCCTTACCGATGAAAATGAAGATGGGCAATTAACCCTTTCCATTCGCCGGATTGAATATATGCGGGCTTGGGAGCGCGTGCGACAGCTGCAAGCAGAAGATGCCACTGTTCGTTCTGGCGTGTTTGCAACTAATCGCGGTGGTGCATTGGTGCGGATTGAAGGATTACGTGGCTTTATCCCTGGTTCTCATATCAGTACTCGCAAACCTAAAGAAGAATTGGTAGGCGAAGATTTGCCATTGAAATTCCTAGAGGTAGATGAAGAACGTAACCGCTTAGTTCTATCTCATCGTCGGGCGCTGGTTGAGCGGAAGATGAACCGCCTAGAAGTCGGCGAAGTAGTAATAGGTACTGTTCGTGGCATCAAACCCTACGGTGCTTTCATTGACATCGGCGGCGTGAGTGGTCTACTACACATTTCTGAGATTTCCCACGAACATATTGATACACCTCATAGTGTGTTCAATGTCAATGATGAAGTGAAAGTTATGATCATTGACTTGGATGCAGAAAGGGGTCGCATTTCCCTATCTACCAAGCAACTAGAACCCGAACCCGGCGACATGATTAAAAACCGGGATTTGGTTTATGATAAGGCGGAAGAGATGGCTGCTAAGTATCGCGAACAACTGCTAGCCAAGCAACAAGGTGCTACTGCTGCGCCTGCTGCACCTGCGGATGCTGTAGCAGAAGAAGATATTCCACCAGCAACAGAAATTGAAGATGATATTCCAGCCGCAGCAGAAATTGAGGAAGTAACTCCTGTAGTTGCGGAAATTCAAGAAGAGATTTCAGCAGTCACGGAAACTAAAGAAGAAATTCCCGCAGCTACGGAAACTGAAGAGGAGATTACCGCAGCTACGGAAACTGAAGAAGAGATTACAGCAGCCACGGAAACTAAAGAAGAGATTACAGCAGCCACGGAAACTAAAGAGGAAATTACCGCAGCTACGGAAACTGAAGAAGAAATTCCCGCAGCCACGGAAACTAAAGAGGAAATTACCGCAGCTATTGAAGAATAATACATTTTATAGTTTTACTTGTTTTTAAGTAAGAGTATTAAATCATTGTATAAAGAGGGTTTTCCCCTCTTTTTTTATGTGGAAATTGGGAAGAGATGCGAAAAATCTTTGTCTGTACAAGGGTTAGCAATAAAAACTCATAATTATTAATTAACTAAGTGGGGTGAAATATTGTGGTGACTATTAAATGTAGAAATATCACTTTTGATAATATCCAGGCAATTTTGTTTGATAAAAACGGTACTTTAGAAGATTCTGAAACTTATTTGCGATCGCTAGCACAAAAGGCAACAAGATTAATAGATGCCCAAATCCCTGGAACTGGAGAACCCCTGTTAATGGCGTTTGGCATCAATGGCAATCTTTTAGATCCGGCAGGTTTGATATCAGTAGCGAGTCGCCGCGAGACAGAAGTTGCGGCTGCTGCATATATTGCCGAAACGGGAAAAGGATGGTTTGAGTCCTTAAAAATAGCCCGTCAAGCTTTGGATGAAGCGGAGAAATATATCGAACAAACTCCTTCACCGCTATTTGTAGGTAGCTTAGAATTGTTGGAATATTTATGGAAAGCAGGGTTGAAACTCGGTATCCTCTCAGCTGCAACAACCGATGAAGTAAATAAGTTTGTAGCGCATCACCAATTAAGTGATTATATCCAGTTGGAAATGGGAGTAGATGAGGGGCCGAGTAAACCAGATCCAGTGCTATTTTTGCAAGCTTGCCAAGCTTTGGGAGTTGAACCGGGCGCTACCTTGATGGTGGGTGATGCAGTTGGTGATATGCAAATGGCACGTAATGCTAAAGCCGCAGGTTGTATTGGTATCACTTGGGTGGGTAAGTCAGATAATGTCCGAGGTGCGGATGTGGTGATTAATCAACTTGATGAAATCCAGATTTTAAAATATTAGCAACCTTGGCTAATTTATAAGTCAATACGGTTCAGTTAAGCCTTTTTTTCTTTCTTCTCTCTGCGTCCTTTGCGGTGATGCCTCCGGCACGCTCCGCGAACGTTAAAAAAATAACTTTGGTAAGGTTTAACATAGCTACACTACTGGGGCTGAAATTACACCCTTTATTTCTAACGCAGCTGCAACTCGTAAAATCAAAGCTTCATTATATGGTGCTGCGATTAATTGCACGCCCAATGGTAAAGCATTTAGACGCTGAATTGGTATTGATAAAACGGGTAAACCAATAAAAGATAATGGTTGAGTAAATAGCCCTAAATGAGGACGGATAAGAATTTCTTCACCATCCAAAATCATAGTTTGTTGGCCAATTAGCGGTGCAGAAATTGGTGTAGTCGGGGCAAGAATCACATCCACATTTTGAAACACTTCTCGAATGCGATCGCGATACCATCTTCTAAACCTTTGTGCTTGAAGATACCAGCTACTAGGAATTAACGCCCCAGCTAAAAAGCGATCGCGTGTTGCTGGATCAAAATCTTGGGGACGCGATCGCAAATTTTCCAAATGTAGAGTTGCGCCCTCGCTGGCTGTAATCACAAAAGCTGCTGCACGGGCGCGGTGTGCTTCTGGGATTGTCATATGTTCACTGACATTTAGAGCATCAGCGACTTTTTGCACTGCTGCTAAAGCTTCTAGTTCTGCACCTTGGGTAAAATAATCGGTTGCAATAGCAATTCTAATATCAGAAATATCTTGCTTAAGTTGTGGTAAAACCAATTCAGGCAGACGTTTTGTACAGATTGGATCGCGATCGTCTTCTCCCTGAAGCACATCAAACACTGTCGCAATATCCTGCACCGAACGCGCAAAAGGGCCAATGTGGTCAAAACTGCTAGAAAATAAAGCTACCCCAGCCCTAGATAACCTTCCATAAGTTGGCTTAAAACCAAAAACGCCACATAACGCCGCCGGAACCCGAATTGAACCATTAGTATCTGAACCCAGCGTCAGAGGCACTAACCCAGCAGCAACAGCCGCCGCCGAACCACCTGATGAACCACCAGCAACTCGCTGTAAATCATGGGGGTTGTGAGTAGCACCGTAATGGAAATTTTCCGTCACGAATCCATAAGCGTACTCATCCATATTCAAAGCGCCAACTAGCACAGCACCAGCTTGTTTCAGCTTGGCTACTGCGGTTGCATCTTGGGTAGCTATTGGTTTCTCTGCATTAATTTTCGATCCCGCTAGAGTCGTTAAACCAGCGATATCAAAAAGATTTTTCACCGCAAAAGGTACACCCGCAAGGGTTCCCGGATTATTACCTTGGGCAATTTCCTCATCAATGCGTGCTGCATCTGCTAAAGCCGCCTCAGCAGTCACAGCCGTAAAACAGTTAAGTTGATTATTCCGTGCTGCTATTCGTGCTAATGCAGTTTTAGTAACTTCCACAGCGCTAGCTTTACCTTGGCGTACAGCAGTTGATATTGTTATGGCATCGGCTGAATCAAAATTCATGCTCAAATATTCAGATATAGGGCAATACGCTTAGGTTAAACATCTCCTTCTTCTCTCTGCGTTCTCTGCGCCTCTGCGGTAATGCCTCCGGCACGCTCCGCGAACGTTAAAAACTTGACTTTGGTAACAGAGTTTTAACCTTAACCCAAGCGTATTGAGATATAGGGCATTTAGCTTAGAGAACTCCAACTGCAATGCCAATGCATCGATTTGTTATGCCAATGCATCGACTTGTTATGCCAATACATCGACTGTTATGCCAATACATCGACCTGTTGTGCCAATGCATCGACCTGTTATGCCAATACATCGACTTGTTATGCAATAATTTTGCGATCGCACTCTAATTTACATCCCTTTACCTCAATCAACCTCCGCAGCATCAAACAGTGGTTGTCTGGAGAACGGGCGACTTCACCTGACGTTGACTTTTGATAATCATTTGGATAGGACGATCTGGCCCTGTCACCAAACCACGGCGTTTAGGTCGAACTTCACCATTGTCAACTAGTTCTAATTCCAGGCTAGAAAGGATTTTGGCAAGTGCTAGCTTCATTTCTAATTGGGCAAAGGCTAGACCGATACAACGCCTTGCACCACCGCCAAAGGGTAAGTATTCATAAGGGGAAAATTGCCGTTCTAAAAAGCGTTCTGGCTTAAACTGCTTAGGTTCTGGATAAATATCTTCCCGTTGGTGGGTCAGATAAATAGAACCAAGTAGGACTGTACCCGGTTCTAGTTCGTAACCGCCCAGCGATATCGGGGTTCTAACTCTTCTGGGAAAAGTTAGCATACCTACTGGGTAAATCCGCAATGTCTCGGAACAAACAGCGTTGAGATAGGGTAGCTTGAAAACGGTCCCGGGATCTGGGTTATCGCCCAAGCTATCTAATTCTTGCAGTAGCTTTTGGCGCACTGATGGTATTTTGTGAATCCAGTATAATGCCCATGCTAAGGCTGTCGCGGTGGTTTCATGACCGGCGAATAACAGAGTCATCAACTCATCGCGCAATTCTTCATCAGTCATGGGTTGACCGGCTTCATTTGTAGCAGCCATGAGTAAGCTAAGAATATCTGTGCGTGATGCATCTGGTTGTTCTCGACGTTCCCGAATTTCCTCGTAGATAAGTTCGTCAGCTTCTTGCTGAAGGCTCATCTGGTTTCCCCAAAACTTAATTGGCCCAAAATCCCTTTGTAAAGCTGGAAAATAAAGCAAAGCTACACTTAAGCGAGAACTGGCCTTTTCTAAAAGATTGCTCAAAAATTTCTGTAGTTTTTCGGCGCGAGGCCCTTCATGTAGCCCAAACACAGCTTGCATAATCACCCGCAGGGTAATAGCTTGGGTTGCAGACCGAATATTAAAGGGTTTACCTATCTGGTATTGGCTGATAACTTGCTTGGTGACATCGGTAATCACCTGACTATAATTCCGCATTCTTTCGCCGTGAAAGGGAGGCATTAACAACTGGCGTTGACGCTGGTGTTCTGCGCCGCTGATGCTAATCACAGAATGCTTACCCAGCAAAGGTTCAAATACCTTATTCAGATCGCCAGGGGCTTCTAATTCCTTGGTATCAGTTGTCAAAATTTGCTGTTGCGCTAAGGGATTGCTGACAATCACCAAAGGAGGAAGATTTTTGTCTAATCGGAGAGTAAAAATCTCGCCATAGCTTTTAGCACAATCCTCCATAAATGACATCGGATTAACAATCCAGCGCAGCATCTGTAAAACTGCTGGAGTTTGAGGGCCGTTTGGGAATTTCATAATTTTTTTTCCTACTGAATATTTTTTGCTACTTCAACTAACTGAAATTTTGATTACTCAACCATTTAAAGTACTTATTCTAGCGTTCCAAAAAAGCAATAAACTGTTACAACCTCGAAGATGTAAAATTTTGGTTAAATTCAACGAGCATCTACAGTTTCACTTAATCGTTAAAAGGTACTCAGCATGACTGCAATCTCCGCAAAGGCATCTTCAGCGCTTCCCAATTTTTCTGAAGGGATTCAATATTTTGGTGAAGCACTACCAGATTTTGAAACTTATGGTGCAACACCTGCTATAGAGTCGGGCAAAATCGCGATCGCATCACCTACAGATAAAACAGCTGTATATCAAACTTTACTAGCTGCTGATGCCTTACGCTACCTGACTTTGCAAGTTACTGCTAGTAAGGCTTCTGGGCATCCCGGCGGATTCGCCAGTCAAGCAGAAGCTTACGCATCTCTTGTCATGCTGGGATACAAGAACATTATTACCGAAGTCGGACACCACGCCCCCGGATTTTATAGTGCCATGTTCTTGGATCGTTCGCTAGAGGACATGGGAATTTTTACAGTCCAACAATTGCGCGATCGCTTCCGAGAAAAGCATGGACTTTTAGGACACCTTTCTGGTTTCATTCCCGGTATTCTCGCACCTGCGGGGCCTTTGGGACAAGGGCAACACTTTGCAATGGCGGCTGCATTATTACATAAAGATAAGCTGTTCCCCTTTACAGTTGGGGATGGTGGATTGGGTGAACCATATATTGTCAGTGCGATCGCACATTTCCATACTGCTTATCCTGCTGTCACCAACTTCTTACCAGTGTTGGTGTGGAACGGTTACAGCCAAGAACATCACAGCATGGTTTCTTTGAAAACCAACGAACAGATGCAAGCATATTGGCAAGGTAACGGTTTTGATGAAGTCGTATTAGTTGATGCCAAAGACTTTGACGATCAAAATCAACCAGGGGATTACGTTGATAGTACCGCCTTTTCCTTCGAGAAACGCCTAGCATTTACTGAAGCAGTACTTTCCGGTGTAGATAAAGCAGCGCGATCGGCATTGGGTGGTAAACTTACAGTCTTTATTATTAAACAACTCAAAGGTGCAGGAGTTCACGCGCGGGGAGCAAAATCTCACAATTTGTATCCTAAAGATACGTTGGATGCGCCACATATAATCAGTGCATTGCAAACCCGTGCTTTATCTGCGGAAGCTTGGCAATTAGTCAGAACAAATGCCGAACGCGCCGGTGGTGGCCCAGCAGCAAAAACTGTAGTAACAGAATTTGAATTCCCATTAGCAGAACTAGGCGAATTACCTTTAGAAGAATATGCAGTTGGCGGCGAACCAAAAGTTTCCACAACCGCAATGGGACGATTAGTAGGAATAGTTGGAAATAAAGATAAAAATTTCCTTGTCACCAACGCCGACGGTAACGAAGCATCAGGAATTGCCAACATTAACCAAGCATTAAAGATTATCCATCCCACAACCGACGATTTATATTTCCAAGCACCAAATGGACAAGTTTATGAACCATTGAGTGAAGATGCTTGTGCCGGTTTAGCTGCGGGTTTAGCGTTAATGGGTGCGAGAACTTTGTGGTGTTCTTACGAATCTTTTGCCATCAACGGATTACCAATTTGGCAAACTGTAACCCAATCAATGGCAGAATTGCGCCGTCAAACTCCTTCGACTATTACTTTATTCACAGCAGGCGCATTAGAGCAAGGGCGCAACGGTTGGACTCACCAACGTCCCGAAATTGAAGCTTACTTTGCTTCATTGATGCGAAATGGAAATGTTTTCCCATTATTTCCGCCTGATGCTAATAGTATTCAAGCTTGTTATGATTGGGCGTTGAAAACTAAAAATAAGGGAATTGTAATTACAGCAAGTAAAACGCCGTTACCAATTCGCACCACTTTAGAACAAACTCGTCAAGGGTTGCGCGATGGTGCAGTGTTATTACATGAAATCGCTGGTGATAAACAAGTTGTATTTGCTGTGATTGGCGATTTAACATTAATGCCAGTATTTGAAGCTGCGGCTTTTTTAGAAACTGAAGGTATTGGTGTGAAGATAGTTTCTATCATCAATCCTCGGCAATTGTATCGTAGCCATGATACTGCGTGGGATACCTGTTCTGAACCCGAAGGCGGTTTCTTGGATGATGCCAAATTTGCCGAATTATTTGATGGCGATGCGTTAATTGCTGTTACTGGTGGTGCGGCGGCGATGCTAGAACCGATTCTGTTGCGGAGTACAGCCAAACGCGACACCTTCGCTTGGAAGCGTGGAGAGACTACAGCCAGTGCTGGTGAGTTGATGGCGTTTAATGGATTGACTGCTGAAGCATTGACGAAACGTGCGATCGCATTAGTGCATTAAGCAATGTAAATAATTAAACTTTACAATTGTCTATTGACGCAGATACACACTAAGAAGTTAAATTTGAAACTTAACTTGTGTATCTGCCTTTTTTATATCATTTGCAATAGTATTAATATGAATGTTGAAGAACTTTTGAAACGGTATGCTGCTGGCGAGAGGGATTTTAATGGTCTTAAAGATGACGTTGATCTGAGTGGAGCTAACTTGCAAGGAGTTGACCTAAGTGGAGCTAACTTAAGTTGCGTTAACTTAAGTGGTGCTAATTTGTCCCAAGTCAATCTGAGTCAATGTGATTTGAGTGATATTGACTTTACGGGAGCTAATCTATCTCAAGCAAATCTTGTTGAAGCAAATCTTAGTAGTGCTTATTGTGATGAAGCTAATTTGACCTCAGCAAATCTTAGTCAAACTAACTTAAAATATGCCCAATTGATAGGAGCTAATTTCAATCAAGCAAACCTTCGTAATGCTAACTTATCCAATACTTATTTGGAATCAGCCGATTTTAGAAATGCAGACTTACGAGGAGTTGATTTAGAAAATTCTCATTACAATAGTTCTACTCTTTGGCCTGAAGATTTTGATCCTAAATCCTATATTGGTTTTTGGTATGGCGATTAAACTTTTGTTAAGTCTGACCATATTCAATATCTAAAAATAGCAAGAAGTTTTGATTCATTCTGTGATGCTATTATTGATATTGGTTATGAGTCGTTTTCTGATCTTCTCAAAAATGGCGATGATGAAGATGAAGACAAATATTATAGTCGGGGAGATTCTTATCGATTCCACGAATTGAAAATTACTTTATCAGATGTGACTAGCTTAGACTGGGACTATCTTGAAATTAAAAGTTCCGTCATAAATGTAGAGTTAAGTCTTAGATCCGATATAATTGATGTTCTCAATCGATTAGAAGATGCTATTTACGATGACAAAGTAAATCTTTTATTATTTTTGTATACTTGATTCTATAGCCTCTGAGATCAGCTAATTTATTTGAAACTTTAAAGTATTATTTGGCTATAACTCTGTATCTAGCAATACATACTTCATCATGATCCGTAGGAATCCATATAATCTTTATTAGTAGACAAATAACTTGCTGCTTCCACACAACCAATGTATTCTTGAGCAAGAGTCAAAGCCGAAACCCCTGACTTTATTTCTTGAGAAGATAACTCTTGCTTTTGTATTTTCGCAAGTAAAAATTCTACAAAATCTAACGCCTCTTGTTGCTTATCAGGGGGTAATATTCTTACCTTGTCTATAATAATTTCTTCAATGCTCATTTTCTCTAGCGTCTCGGATAAACTAAATATATTTTAAACTTTAAAGTATTATTTGGCTGTATGCTTTTAGCCGTGACTTCAATCGTTAGGCACTCAAAAGAATAAATTAGGAAGTATACATCGCACTATTTACATTAATTTATCAGGCGCGATCGCCTTTCAGAAAACCTCAAAAATAATGCGATATCTATGGTGAGCTACGAAGAGCGCATTTCGTATTTTAATCAATTCACCAGATATCTTTAAAATTAAGCACAAATTCCGGTAGCACATCTTCTCCTGATAAACTAGCAGGAGATTCCAGCACTTCAAAATCTCTACCAGAACGATAAATTTCTACTTGCCGAGTTTCTAAATCAATTAACCAAGCTAATTTAGCACCGTTGTCTCGGTACTCTTGCATTTTATTTTGTAGCCTTATTAAACAATCAGTATCAGCAGGAGCAAAGTTGATAGTTAACGCATCCATATAAAAATTTCAACTTGAATATTCCCATAAAAATGCCAAAGGCAATGCACTTTAGCGAAAAAAATATTTAGAATGATTGACTTTAAGTATTGATTACTTTATCCGCAGCACCAGTTAAGATTTCATCCATCCAAGCATTTATGCTTTTGCCAGCTTTTTTAGCAGCAATAAATATTTTGCGGTGGTGTTCTGGAGTTGTGCGGAATGGAAGTTTACCAGAGAATGGTTTATCAGGCTCTTCTCCTAGTTCTTCACAGAAAGCAAGATAATCATCAACAGAAATTTGAAATTCTTGACGCGCTTCGTCTACAGTTTTTGCCTTAAAGGTAATTACGTCATTAATATCTAGGACTTGACCAAAAAGTATTCCCGCTTCTACATCTACTTCTATACTAGCTGTGTATCCCTTATAAGTCATCATATTTCAATTCCTGCCTTAATTAAAAATTCTCTAACAGATTTGACTGCTCCTTTATCTGTCTCATTTTGAGGATGCGGTTCGTGAAAAACAGCTTTCACATCATTTAATTTCACACGAACCCGCGAACCTCTACCTTGAGTAATATCAGCACCGAGAGCTATAAATAAACTTTCAATATCTTTCCAAAGAACATTAGATGGTACAGGATTTGTAAAAATTAACTCTAAAATCTGACGTTGTTTGTTATTGAGATCCATTTAATCAATACAATTACAGCCATCTTACAGTTAAGTTAAATATAGCCACAGATTTAATGATATCATATTATGATATCGTTGAAAATATAGAAGCGATCGCTGTTTCTATGATGGCATTGTAGGCGATCACTAGTTGTGGAAGAGTGAGGGCTAGCCTAGCTCCCCGTAGGTATCGCCTGACAGAAAACCTCAAAAATAATGCGATCGCCTGTTGTCCAAGAATGAGCGTTCGCCTTGCAGAAAACCTCAAAAATAATGCGATCGCCTGTTGTCCAAGAATGAGCGATCGCTTTGCAGAAAACATCAAAAATAAAGCGATCGCCTTACAGAAAATCTCAAAAACATAGCGATCGCTGTTGTGTAAAAGTGAGTGCGATCGCTTTACAGAAAACATCAAAAATAATGCGATCGCTGTTGTGGAAGAGAGAGTGCGATCGCATTACAGAAAACCTCGAAAAAAGCGATCGCTGTTGTGGAAGAGTGAGTGCGATCGCTTTACAGAAAATCTTAAAAACAAAGCGATCGCCTATTGTGAAAGAGTGAGTGCGATCGCTTTGCAGAAAACCTTAAAAATAATGCGATCGCCTATTATGGAAGAGTAAGCTATACCTATGTTAAAGCATCTATGGTGGTTGTTTTCCATAATCTTTAATGATTATAAAGTTTCTTCTGTATTAAGCTAAATTTCAGTTTCTAAAAATATTTACTAGATGCTACTTTTTTCCTTCCAAAGAATTTAATTCTGCCATCTACTAATATAATATTTGGTGTCTTTCTTTCATTTCTTTTTTCTATTTCAGACATTTTATATAATTCATTCTGAATATATAAATGTCTTTCATCAGTTGCTAATAACAAAAATATCCCCTCCTTTGAACTATATTGATTAATATAGTCTACAAGTTTGTTAAAACTTTTATAGATTTGTTCTTTTGTATCAGATGAATATTTCAATAGAACTACACTTTCTAAAAACATGATTTTTTCATTGGCTAATATTATCATGCCATTGTTGGATTTATACTCTATATTTATTCTTGATATAAAATTATACGAATTCTGCGAAATATACTCTTCTACGAGTTTTAGTAATATCAGTTGTGAAAATTTTTCCCTTATAGGTTTTCCTAAATCATTATATAGTTCAACACATAAATCTTTTTGTGATATTAAATCAGAGAATTTATTAACAATGGCTTCAACATTTTCATGAAAGTCTTGAACTGAATAAACTATTTTTTTTAGTTCAAGAGGGAAATTGATAGCATAATTTTTTGCAGTTGTATACCATCTAAACTCGTTATCTAAATCACTATCAAAATGATATGAATTAGGTTGTTTTGATTTATATTTGTCAATTAAATTTATCAATAATTTAGGGTTTTTAGTAATAAGTTCCTTTATTTGTGCCTTTTTTAATTTTTTGAAAACTTGCTCCCAAGTAGGAATATTTTGATCCCTTTCATCTATGATCCTATTGACTTCTTTACGTAATTTATCATTGTGCGATACTATAGAATCATAGTCATTAAAACACTTAGAAGATGCTACTGGCAATTTAGTTAATATATCTTCAGGAACTAAAATCAGTGGTTGTTTTACTCCTTTTGTTAAGTAATAAGGCAAGTTAAATTTTTGATTTCTTATCGAAGTATCTGTAAAAGTTGGAAGTTTAAAGTTTTTAGCTACTCGTTCAGAAAATGTCAGTAATTCAGTAAGTATGATGTCAACAGTCATGTCACTGATTCTATCTGCACCAAAATTTTCCTCAAACAATGGAGTCATTTCAAAAATAGCTGGATCTGTTATATTTAATTGAATAGCAAAATAAACTGCATTTTGTGCTAATTTTTCGGCTAATTTTTCCCCGATTCCTTTCCCTTCAGTGTGGTTAGTTGAATATCCTAATCCAGCTAGAGAATTTTCTTTGAATTTTAACTTATCAGTTATATGATATATAATCTGTTGAGTATTTGTTTGATTTTCTTTTAATTGATATATTTCATTAAAAATGCTTGCGAAATAGGTTTGAAATTTACTGTATGTTCCTTGTAATTCGTCAATTTTGGTTTCTTTTAACAATCTAGGATCTACATAAAATTTAGAGTCAATATCTATAAATCCATCAAATACGCCTTCTTTCCTTAGTTCATCTGATGAAATACTAAATACATCGCTAATTCTTTTTGGCATAATTTTGTTTCACAACTAATTTGCTGATTTAAGACAAATATTTACAGTATTCATCATGTGTTCATTTACCTGACAATTGCTGTAAATTTCAATATTCAAAAAATAATTATTCACAATTTCTTCTAAACCAATGTCATGACTTGCTCATATTCTTCTTTATGGCTTTGCAAAGCATCCCAAAGATCAACTTTTTGCTGAAGATTAAGCCAAAGTCTTGGGCCATTTCCTAAAGCTTTACCAAGACGTATTGCTATATCTACTGTAATTGAGCTTTGACCATTAATAACTTCCTGAATTGTTTGATTAGATACTCCTAAGATTTCTGCAAAATTTGCGGTATTAATATCTAAATCATCTAAAATATCTGCAATTACTTCGCCAGGATGTATTGGTCTTACTAATCTAGTATCAGTAATATCTTGCCAATTATCCATAATTAATACTTCTTACTTAATAATTTGGTCAACCTTATGTATCATTGTCTAGCCAATTAAGATCATATTAACACAGGAATTAATGATAATCTTCAAGATTGACATCATAAGCATCGCCATCTTCAAATCTAAAAGTTATACGCCAGTTTGCTGATACCTTAATTGACCAAGTTCCTTTCCTGTCTCCTTTTAATTCATGCAAATCATAACCTGGTAATCTAATATCTTCTACAATTAACGCTGAGTCTATAACTTCAAGTCTGATTCTAATTTTCTTTTCTAAGTTTGCAGGAACTCCTTTATTAAAATTTTCTCTAAACAAATTTTCTAATGCTTTATTTTGAAATGTTTGAATCATTTATATTTCATTTTTTACCCTTATCTCATTGTTAAGGCAGGCATAATGCCTGCCCATGTAATCCTAGTCTATCCCTTCAATCCGGTCTTCAACTTCTTGGTACAACTCGCGCAGACGATCTAAATTATCCTCGCTAGTCTCCCAATAACCGCGTCCATTCACTTCCAACAAAGTTGATACAATCTTGCGGAAAGAATGGGGATTAAGGTTCAATAACCGTTTCTGCATTTCTTCATCTTTGATGAAGGTTTCATTAGTATCCTCATAAATCCAGTTATCCACAGCGCCGGCTGTCGCACTCCAACCTGTTGTATTCACCAACCGCTTGGAGAGTTCGCGCACACCTTCGTAACCGTGAGATAGCATCCCCTCGTACCACTTGGGATTTAACAATTTGGTACGCGCATCCAAACGCACGGTTTCTGATAATGTCCGCACTTGGGCGTTAGCTGTGGTTGTATCTGCAATATAAGATGCTGGTTTTTTACCATCACCCCGCAGACTTGCCACCAGCTTAGTAGGATCTGAATCAAAGTAGTGGGAAACGTCCGTTAAGCTAATCTCGGAAGAATCCAAATTTTGGAAAGTTGCATCAGCAGTTTTCAATGTACTTTCAAAAATACCGCGCGATTCGTCCATGATTCCGGGGTTATCGGAATTGAAGGAGAAGGATTTCCGGTTGAGATACATTTCCTGCAACTCGGCTTCGCTATCCCAAGTGCTGTTTTCTACCGCCAAGTTGATATTTGACGAGTAGGAACCAGAAGCGTTGGAGAAAACGCGCGTCGCTGCTTGACGCAGATTAATCCCCATTTCCTCAGCTTGCTGCAAAGCGTGTTTGCGAACAAAGTTCATATCTAAAGGTTCATCCGCCTCAGCTGCCATCTTCACGCCTTGGTCTAGCAGGTTCATTTGGTTGATGAACAAGTCGCGGAATACGCCAGAACAGTTGATTACTACATCAATTCTGGGTCTTCCCAACTCTTCTAAAGATATCAATTCCAACTTGTTCACCCGTCCCAAGGCATCGGGAACTGGACGCACGCCCACCATCCACATAATTTGCGCTAGGGATTCACCGTAAGTTTTGATGTTATCGGTTCCCCAAAGGACACAGGCAATGGTTTCTGGCCATTTTCCATCATTTTCAGACTTGTTACGGATTAAAAGCCTGTCTACGACGATTTTGGCTGATTGGATTGCTGCTGTTGTTGGGATGGATTGCGGATCGAGTGCATGGATATTCTTACCTGTAGGCAATACATCCGGGTTGCGGATGGGATCGCCACCAGGGCCGGGTAAGATGTACTCGCCTTCTAAGCCTCTGAGTAATGCTCCCAGTTCGTTGTCGGCACAAACTTGTTGCAGGCAGAATTCCAAATACTCAAATAGGGGTTTTAGGGCTGCGGTATCAACTTTGGGATAACCTGCTTTATGTAATGATTCTACCCAAGGTTCCTTTTTGCCCATGTTGAAGAAATTCAACCGGGAAACTAGAGAAACTCGTCCTTCAGCGTCGATTTGCTCTTGGACAAGGGCGGTAACTGCTGCACGGGTTGCCAAGGTGATATCTTGCAATAACTGGACATCTTCTAAAATGCCTCGGTCATTACTTTGGTAAATATCGTCAATGTTACGCCCAATGCTGTTGGCGATAATTCCCGGTAAACCTTGAAGTCCTTCTTCCTGACGATCTAGACTAGCGATGTTGACGAGAGTTGCGATCGCTTCTTCTGCACTTGGGGGTTTACCAATGACGTGCAACCCACAAGGCAACAACCGCGATTCGATTTCCATCAACTTGCGGTAGACGTTGCCAACAATATTATCCCGCTCATCGGTACTCATATCTCTGGCATCGGTTTCTGGCAGGTTAATATCCTTATCCAGATTCACGATCCGGCATTTATCCATGATGCTGTTAACAATGGAAACACCGCGTCCACTATCTTTCAAGGTTTGGTAGGAAGCAATTAATTCGCTGAGTTCCTTCAAACCTTTATACAAACCAGCATTTTCTGCCGGTGGTGTCAAGTAAGAAATTGTTTCGGCATAACTCCGACGTTTGGCAATTGTCGCTTCACTCGGATTATTAGCTGCGTAGTAATACAGGTTGGGAATTGAGCCAATTAAGTTATCTGGATAACAATCACCAGACATCCCCATCTGTTTACCTGGCATGAATTCCAAGGAACCATGTGTACCAAAGTGCAGTACAGCATCAGCTTGCCAAACTTGCTCTAGGTAGGTGTAGTAAGCAGCAAAACCGTGGTGAGGACTAGCCGAACGGGAGAACAACAGCCGCATCGGATCGCCTTCGTAACCAAATGTGGGTTGTACGCCGATGAAAACGTTACCGAATTGCTTACCATAAATCAGCAAGTTTTGCCCGTCGCTGTTAAGGTGTCCGGGAGGTGGGCCCCAGTTTTCCTCTAGGCGGTGAGAGTAAGGGGTTAGCGCCTCATACTCAGGAACCGACATTTTGTAAGCAACGTTCAGTTCTGGGCTGTTGTACTGCGCTTGGGCATCGTGAATGACTTCTTGCAGCAATGCTTCGGCTGATTCTGGCAATTCTGGTAAGTCGTAGCCGTTATTTTTGAGGGCTTTCATCACCTCGTAGATGGAACCGAATACATCCAAGTAAGCGGCGGTTCCCACGTTGCCTTTATCTGGCGGGAAACTGAAAACGGTGATGGCGACTTTTTTATCAAGTTTTGGCTTGCGGCGGAGGTTAGCCCATTTTAAGGCGCGTTCGGCGACAGCTTCAACCCGATCGCGCAGTGCGATCGCTTTGCCTGTAGTCCCATCTCTACCCGATAATACAATCGGCTCAATTGCTCCATCTAATTCAGGAATCGCAATTTGCAAAGCTACTTGAATTGGATGTAACCCTAAATCACTATCCATCCACTCTTCTGTGGTTTGGAATACTAAGGGTAAGGCCACCATGTAAGGACGGTTTAAGCGTTTGAGTGCCTCAATTGCCTTGGGATGATCTTGTCTAGCTGGGCCACCCACTAAAGCAAAACCAGTCAGCGAGATCACTGCATCTACTAACTGTATTTTGGTAATTGGTTCGTAGAAGTAAGCCTCAACAGGCTTGGAGAAATCCAAACCACCAGCAAACACAGGTAATACCCGTGCGCCCATTGCTTCCAACTCCTGCACCATTGCTACATAATGGGCATCATCGCCTGTAACTAGGTGAGTGCGTTGCAATACTAACCCGACACAAGGAGCTAGGGGATCTTTTAGATCGCTAGAAATATCCTTACGAGCTGTATACCAATTGAGGTATTCTCTGACATCCTCAAACATACTGGGAGCCAAAGGATGCCAAATCCCTAAATCGGGATAAACAACTGGCTGTTCATAAGTAGAAGGTGCAAAATCTTGTTTATCTAAACCTTTAAATACGTATTTATCAGCTAGCATCAGCAAGAAGTTTTCCAGATTTTCTGGAGAACCACCTAGCCAATACTGAAAACTGAGCATGAAATTTCGGGCATCCTGTGCCTTGTCCATTGGGAGAAACTTCAGCACTTGCGGCAGGGTACGCAAAAGCTTCAGCATCCCATCTTGGAATCCCGCACCGGATTTTTCTTTGCGTTTCCGCATAAATTGTGCGATCGCACTTTTTGACTGACCCAATTGTGCCAAGGAAAAGCTACCCATTTTACTCAGGCGCATTACCTCTGGCATCGAGGGAAAGACAACGGAAACGTCGAGATGATCGCGGTGTGGTTCTACTGCTGCTACAACTTTCTGTGCTAAGTCTTCGATGAAAATGAGGGAAGCGATGAAGATATTCGCACTCTCAATTTCTCGTTTAAACTCCTCGTAATTTTCAGGGTCGCGGAGTTCCTCAATCAAGTACCCACTGATTTCAATCGCCAAGTTGGGATTGTTCGCGTTAATCGTGCGAACAGCTTGCGACAAAGCACTCTGGTACTGGGACTCAAGCACGACATAGACCACCTTGATTAAACTACGTCCGCGTAAGTTATCAGGCGCAATGTGTCTAATGGTGGACTTGACGTGTGTGAACATGCTTCTTCGGCTCCTTTGATGCGTGTTCTCTCTGTAAGTTCCTAGCGGCATCATCAGCCACAAGTAACTTGTGATCTTTAGGCAATATCTGTTTTTTATCAGAAAACTCTTACCCAGTAGGCATTTTATCGTCTATCTGACACAAATCGATATAAAAAACGAAATATTTCTTTGTAATTGTTGACTTTACATAAAAGTATTCGCTCACATTAATGTAAACATTTCGTAATAATATTTAATAGATAAATAACTATTTAACGATATTGTTCTATCTAAAAAACAAAACCCGCACAAGCGGGTTGTAAAATTGGTATTTTATTTGGCGAAATGCTTAGGCATAGGTGGTCGTATAAATCGCCTAATTACTATATTTATATTTATTAACTAAGAATAAAGTTTAGCTTCTAACTGTTTCAAAATCTTCTTCGGATCGTTCTTATCCCCCTTCAGAAATTTCCAAGCAGCAAGACCTGCGCCAAATGCAACTATCGCAGATCCTCCAGTCATTACACCAACACCTCCAAGGAATGCCATCGAAGCACTGTAAGCAGCAGCCCCAGATAGAGTGCTAATTGCAGTACCAGTACTAGCCAGACCAAAAGCGCCAGCAGCAGCCCAGGCTGTACTAAGAACAGCACCACTTGTAACTACTCCTGCTCCTGCTGCAATTCCCAAATTTTTGTGATCCTCAGAATCCATTTGAGTAAGCGAAGCAACAGATACTAAAGCAGCAGCACCAATTAAAGCAGCTCCCCCAGTTGCAACTGCTAGTCCTCCCAACATCCCCAAGCCGCCCGCAGCCACAGAACCACCACCTAAAACAGCTAGGGTTGAATTAGTTGCAGCACCTCCAGATAAAGAACTAATAGCCACCCCTGTCCCTGCTTTTATTCCTGTAGCCTGAGCGATGGTTGTAGCATTTGGAACAATATTAGATGCTTTTTTAACGGATTTGTAAACTGTTTGAACTGTTTCTAATATTGAGCTTTCTGTTGCGGACTTACCTTTTTGAGAATTGATGGGTTCTCGCATTAACTTGTAAAGTGCTTTACAATCATCTGCTATATCAGAGTCTAGAATTAACGTATCTAGTGATTTCAGATTATTTTTACAACTAACTGGTTCACCATCTCTTAATTTAGAGTAAGCAGAAAGTAACTCTGATCTATAAATACTTGATGTAATAGTATTAATTCTATCAAGGATTAATATGTCAGTAGTTATTGCCCTAGATTTAATACTAAAATTAAAGTATAGTTGCTTAATATTTTCAGGGATTGAGGAGTTTTGTACTATTGAGTCAAGTTGATTCAAAGAAGTAAAATCAGATATGCTTTCACCCGATCTAATGCATTGAAACACTCCTCGAATAGATTCTTTTTGAGCTTGCTTAAGCTTAGATATCTTTAAAGATTTATCAATACATTCTGCAATTGCTATTAACCTAAAATTTTGACTAGCAAGACTATATCGCCTACAAAAAGGTTTATCACTCTGGGCTGAGTCAACAATAAAGTCTAATAGTTCTAATGCAGATAAATCATTTTTATATTCAGCATTCTTTACTGAAGTATAGATATTGCTACATCTAGTTTTACTTTTAATTTTTATATCCGCATTATTAATCAACTTAAATATCATTTTGTCGATATTATCATTCTGCTCAAATAAGGTATGCAGAGTTACAATACTGTACTTTTGATTGAACACAGTTTTTTGTGAAAACAAATCAGAGATTTTATTAAAAAAGCCAGAAGATGTTTTGTCTAAACGTACTTGACTTCCTTCTGTACAGTTGGCTGGAATATTTAAGTAGGTGGGCGGGAAAATTTACAAGTATGTAACGAAAACTTAACCAGAGATACTAGAGTCAAATTTAATACGTTCTGTACTGTAGTTGCCCT
>NZ_JBALBW010000042.1:0-271 GCF_036919895.1 Nostoc sp. | reverse complement strand
AGTTCCTGTTGACTGATCGACTAAAGCACCCGTGCTAGTTGGGAGAGTACCGGGCTTAGTTGGATCGATCGCTACTGCGGCATTAATTTCTAGGGAAGAGTAATCATCGATACTACCAACCTTTCCCGTAGCAAAATTAAACTGCGTGGGATCTGAAGATGGTCCAGCAAGAATTGTATAGAACCCATTTGATATCTTTTTTAGGTAGCAGCTAGTCTTTTGAGCATCAATCTGATAAAACAAAGCTTGAGCTTGGCATTGGCACGAGCCA
>NZ_JBALBW010000041.1:0-42570 GCF_036919895.1 Nostoc sp. | reverse complement strand
TGTCACTAGGAGTCCTCTTATGCTCAAGCAAGCAACTCCAAAACTATTTTTCTCACTGCTGCTACTGTACTAGTTAGTCACGCAAAGTGCTGTAACTTTGATGTTTTACCTACAGTTTTCCATACTGGCTGCATTACTAATGGAGATTGCATTTCTATATGATCGTAAAGTAAATTATCTAGACTCTCTGTCAATCTTGAAATATAAGGAAGCATATTACGAATACTAATCCAATCACTAATTTCACTACAAACAGGATCGAGATATTTAAGTATTTGTTCTCTAGAATCTTTAAATTTATCAGCAATACTTAATGTTAGATAGACTATGGTATCTGGACGAGTAACAATTTCACAACCATATTTATGATCGGGTAAGCGACAAGTTGAATTATCTGGTAAGGCTGTTAATTTAATTTCTAGGTTACGCAAGCAAGCATCACCATTAGAAGTATTCAATGTAACTAAATCTACCCTTGGCAATCTTCCTATGACTAGTTTTCTATAAGGAAGATAGTCGCTTTCAAATGCGAAAAATAAGTTGGGAGATAGTGGTGTAATACCAAATATATCAGTAACATCAATTTTCCCATGTTTAATTTTTAGGCTTTTATCAAGAGTTAAATAGACTAGCTGTAGCCCTTGATTGTGCATATAACAAGCCAGAGAAGCAGGAAAAGAATTATTAAATTGATTTTTCCCCCAACTATTAGCTTGAGAGAAATCCCTATTAGATTTAGCTAATCCAAAAAGACCAGGTTGTAATGTATTTTGATTCATTAGTTTTTCGGTTACATACTCCTTTAGATAGTATCTTCTGCAACAACTTATCTGACAGCGATACTATTATCATTTTAGTGTATATACTTAACGTAATGTATTGAATAATGCTTTCAAAATTACTAACCTATTCCACACCCCAACTGTGTCACAATAGAAAACTGTAATAAGAAAAATATTGTTAAGGTAATTTAGTGAGTCCAACTGCTCAATCCACGGCAAGTACGCGTCGCATAGTATTTCCTTTTACGGCAATTGTGGGCCAGGAAGAAATGAAACTGGCGCTCCTATTGAACGTGATTGACCCCAAGATTGGTGGTGTAATGATCATGGGCGATCGCGGTACCGGTAAATCCACAACTATCCGGGCGCTGGCGGATCTGCTGCCAGAAATTTCTGTGGTTGCCAATGACCCCTTCAGTAGCGATCCTAGCGACCCCGACTTGATGAGCGATGAAGTCCGCCAACTCTTAGAACAAGGGGCAGAAATTCCTGTAGCTCACAAAAAAGTCCAAATGGTAGACCTACCTCTAGGAGCCACAGAAGACCGAGTTTGTGGCACAATCGACATCGAGAAAGCTTTATCTGAAGGTGTCAAAGCTTTTGAACCAGGACTGCTGGCAAAGGCTAACCGGGGTATTCTCTATGTGGATGAAGTCAACTTACTAGATGACCACCTCGTAGACGTGCTGCTCGATTCCGCCGCCAGTGGATGGAACACTGTAGAACGGGAAGGTATTTCAATCCGTCACCCAGCACGTTTTGTTCTTGTAGGTTCTGGAAACCCTGAAGAAGGCGAACTACGCCCCCAACTTCTCGATCGCTTTGGGATGCACGCAGAAATTCGCACAGTCAAAGAACCAGTCTTGCGGGTGCAAATCGTCGAACAACGGGCGGATTTTGACCAAAATCCTCCAGTGTTTCTCGAAAGCTGCAAAGCCCAGCAAGAAGCATTGCAAGAGCAAATTGTCAATGCTCAAAAGCTTTTGCCAGAAGTGAAAATTGACTACGATCTACGGGTAAAAATTTCTGAAGTCTGTTCTGAACTGGATGTAGATGGTTTGCGGGGTGACATTGTTAGTAACCGCGCCGCTAAAGCCTTAACAGCTTATGAAGGACGCACTGAAGTTACCGTTGATGATATCTGCCGTGTGATTACCCTATGTTTGCGTCACAGGCTGCGGAAAGACCCCTTAGAATCGATTGATTCTGGCTACAAAGTCGCCAAAGTTTTTAGCCGCGTCTTTGGCGTAGAACTACCAGAAAGTGATACTGCACAAAAAAACGGCACAGGTCAAAAGTTAGGGGCTAAGGGTTAAAAGTTAGGAGTTAGGAGTCAAGAGTTTTGAATGGAAAACAGCTTCATAAATCGCGACAATTTCTAACTCAGAACTCCTAACTCAGCACTCACCTCTGAACTATATAAATCCTAACTTCTCACTCTTAACTCAGCACTGAATATGAGATTTTGGTCTTTTTGGTTCAACAGCTTTATTCTATCTAGCCAATATAACCCACCCAGGTTTGTAGAATTATTGATGCTCTTATTAGCGATCGCTATGCTGGCAATAGCGACTATTTTACCTGATAGACCCTATTTAATTTTAGGCTTGAGCCTAGTAGTTGGGGCATCTATTTCTATCTTAGTGCGGGAAGCGATCGCGCCTTCACATCAGGCGCGAATTACCCAACTCACAGCATCACTATTACTTATCATTAGCCTCTATGGTTTTGCTGACTTAATGTACAGTCTTTAACACCTAACTAAAGATAAATCCGGTGTCAGCCTCTGCAAAACTTGCTTCAACACCATCACCGTCCAATATACATGCGCTTGCGTCGGATCGCGCCCCAATGTGATACGAATTCCGCCCAAGGCAGCTTTTTCGGAATAGCACGTTGGTAAAAGCCTCGTTTAAGGCTTTCAGCGACAATCGCATAGAGCGCCGATTCAGATAAAACCTAGATACTTTGATACACGATACGCAAGCAAAATCCCTGCAATACCACCTATGACGCTAAAGAAAATCGAGGTGAACGATAGCAAACTTCCACCCCACAAGACTGGGATGTAGCTGCCAATCGTAGAACCCATAAACATCCCAATTCCAATGATGAATTTATTCATTCAAAAAAAACCTCAAAAGTAATAAAAACAAGTCATGTTTTAACTCCTTTATGACTCAAAATATTACCTTTTGGGAAAAGATTTATTTAACAATACCGAAGGTAGGACAACCTTAAATATCCTATTTTGGGATAATCCGAAAACAGGTTTATTGTGTTCGACGTAAACATAGTGCTAAAGCCAAGGCACAATGAAATTCGTTTTCAGCCAGAACTATGAAATATTCCGTCGCTGTATGATTGCGGCTCGTAAAGAAGCAAAACTAACTCAACAGACGCTTGCCAAATCCTTGAAAAAGCCACAATCTTTTGTAGCCAAATATGAAAACGGTGAACGGCGATTAGATGTAGTTGAGTTTCTGTTAGTTACTCGCTTAATCGGCGTAGATCCTTGCGATATTCTCAGAAGAGTTGAACAAGGAATATCTGAAGCATCTTGTGAGGATGAGGTATGAATACACAGGATGTAATCGGGCTGGCATCTCAGTATCTAGATAACTTATCCGGTCATACTTTTGACGTTTTAGATATATCTAAGCCTGTAACTGTAGACGCAGCAGTAAACTTGGCTAAAGTTATCTCAAAGCTTTCACCCTTACTCGGAAATTTAATCGAATTTAACACCGTTGAGTTTTTGAATAAACAAAATGAATTTTCTGAGTTTGGAAAGTGGCAGAGGCAAGATCCGGGCTTTCCAGATACTATTTTTGTGGGAATTCAACCAACACCAGGATTAGAGATTAAAGCATGGTTTCCATTAGCAACGGAAATAACCGCACGCTTTAAAGACAGCCAGAATCACTTTCAGTACGATCAGACTTATGTTGCTATGCTGGCATGGTTGCCTGATAAAATTATCTATGGCAAGCCTTGTATTCTTGATGTATGTGTTGTCTCTGGTTTGTCGGTAGCTTTAGCTAGAGATACTCATTATCATAATCCGCCAGATTATCTTGTTTTGGAGCCAGAAGATACAACTCAAAGGACAGCTAATTTACATCAGACAAACACTAGCGGTTATAAATTTCAAGGATCTGTCGAAGAATTATTAAAAGCTAAAAAAATAGTTGAATTATGGGGCGTTGAAGGAAAAGTCTATAAACCAACTAGAGAATATCAGCATCTTCTGCGTGAACTATTGATCCGGTACAGATATAGACTGGATACTAATTTTGCAAAGATGGATAGAATTGTGCATCCAGGTATTGAAAAATTTAAACAGCGTGTCTATAACATTGAAGTTTCTGGTATTACAGTTGGTCAATGGAATAAGCTTCTATCAAGCCGTCGAGAAGACAGTATAAAAAAATATCTACAAGATTATCTAGAGATTAGAGAAGAGAGTATTGATGAACTTATTGATTAAATCTCTGCACTCCATAATAAAAATAATCTGGATCAATTTCGCAAGAGTAAGCTTTTCGTACCAGTTTATGCGCTGCTAGAGATGCACTGAATAGTCCTCCGAAAGGTTCCCATATAACATCATTTTGATCGCTTGACGCTTCAATTATAATGCTCATTAAATCAAGAGGCTTTTGATTAAGATGTAATGCTTTTCCAGAAGGAGCCTTAACTCTCTCATCGCCCCGTAGAGCTTGGCGATCCCAAACATTTGTAAAACCATGAGGACATCTGAATTTGGAGCGCATCTTACTCCATTCTTGCCCTGTTAAAGATTGCTTTCCATCCAAAGAAAAATAAGGTATTCCTTCTAAAATACCATGCTCATTTGCATAGTTCACCAACCTCTCAAACATCTCTGGAGGTGGGAAATACCATAAGTGTCCTTGATCGAAATACTTCCTAGTCGCAGCATCAGCCACACCACAAGCATCGTTTGCTAGTCTTAGTCGTAATCCCGAACGTTTCCACTCTTTTAGTAACCATGATTTTAACGTAAGTTCGTTGATTTTCACTTCTCTTACATATTGAACACAGACTTCTGTAACTACAGGGAATCTCCGAATTTTTTGTGTATTAACATTCCCTGCTATATGACCTTTTCCTTTGTTCCAAATATTACAATTTACATAGCGCCAACCGTGCTTTTCTAAAACTGGATGCACGACAGCCCAGCCAATTTCTGAATTCCAAAACCAGAGTGTTGTGGATGGTATAGCTGCTTTTGACCATGCTTCAATATGAGGTTCATACCAATTAGGTAAATCAATATGATCTGAAGTGTCTCCTTCAAAACCAAGAACACCGTAAGCTCCATCTGAAACAATGACTGTAGGCTTCTCCCAATTGTTGTAATGTTCGAGACTATCACCCAGATATAGAGCAACGCTTTCATCATTCCATGCAGAAAAATTGAAGTTGGTGTTGAGGCTGACTACTTTTCCACGACCAACTGTGCTGGTAGCCTTGCGTTTTAAGGTGTTGGGTGAATTCGGTTCTGGGTTAGATAGACTCATTTATTGGTTTATGTGGCTCTGAAACTTGAGTATGTGTTATTTTATCCTAAATGTCTGATTGACGGAGTTGCTTAACAAATGTGCATTTGTAAAATAGTTGCTAAAATTGTTTAGACATATTTACAACTTTTAAGCTGCACTACTGTACTATAAATCATGGAACTTCACGCATACACTAAGACAATTTCTGATCTGTTTTCCGTCAAGAAAAAATATATTGTCCCAAGATTTCAAAGAGAATATTCATGGACAAAAGAGGAAGTTTCTGAATTATGGGATGATATTATTTCAAATGTTTCTACTAATGATGGTCAGAATTTTACCCATGAGGAGTATTTTATTGGCTCACTTGTTCTTGTAGGAGATGATCAATCTCTATCACTTCAAATTGTTGATGGTCAACAACGCCTCACAACACTTACCATATTGTTATCTGCTCTTTGTCAAAGATTTAAAGATATTGGAAGAGACCTTTTAGCTAAAGGAATATATGATAATTATATTTCTGGTAAGAATGATGAAGGTGAAGAATATTTCAAATTGGAAAATGAATCACCTAAGCCATTTTTTCAAACAACAATTCAATACATCGATAAAGGAAAAGATATGCCATCTTCAGAAGAAGAAAAAACTCTTTTATCTGCATATAATGATATATATATGTATACATCTAGAGAAAGTTTAAAAGAGAAATTTAAGTTCAATGAATTGGATGATGAATTATACGAAAAAATTCTTAAAGTTGTTAGAGAACAAGTCGTTAATTATTTAAAGGTAATATATATTACTGTAGCAGAAGAAAATGAAGCCTATACAATATTTGAAATTTTAAATGCGCGAGGAAAGAATTTAAGCTTTGTTGATTTGATAAAAAATAAAGTCTTTAAGGAACTTGATAAAAAACATCCAGATGATTTTGCAAAAACAAAGTGGAAAGAGTTGAAAAAAATAATAGCCTCCAGAGATGGTGTAGGGAATTTAGAGACATTTATTAGGCACTGGTGGATAGCTCGATACGCTTATGTAAGTAAAGAAAAAGTTTATAAATCTTTTGAAAAAAACTGGAGTAGTAATGAAATACAAGCTAAAAATTTTTTAGATGATCTTGTAAATGATGCAAGATTATATGTTAAGCTAGCATCCCCCTTAGTTGAAGATTTCAAACAGATGGAAGAAAAAGATTTATATCGGTCTTTACTTGCTTTAAAAATATTCAATGTTAGCCAACAGAGACCTTTTGTTTTAAGTCTTTTTAAGGTTCGAGAAAAGAAGTTTATAAGCTTAAATGAAATGAAAGATATTGTTTCTTTTCTTGAAAAGTTTCACTTCTTTTTCAATGCAGTTTCCTCTATGAGACCATCGGGTATTGAGGGAAGTTATTCTAAAGCATCCAGAGAATTATTTGCTGCACAAGACAAAAATTCAGCGAAAAAAGTTATAGACAATTTAAAGGCTAATTTAGTAACCAGATTACCAGATCAGCATACTTTTATAGAAAAATTTTCTAAGCTAAGATATATCAAAGATTATACTAAAGACAAAAAACTTATTCAATATATTTTTAGTCATATTGAATCTATCAAGCAGACAACTAGCGAATTCAAACCTGATAGTATCACTCTAGAGCATATACTTTCTCAATCATCTGGCTCAGAAAATTATATAGGTAGTATGGGAAATTTATTACCGTTGGGTGAGGAATTAAATGGAAAATGTGCTAATAAGACACTAGTTAATAAAATGAAAATATATAAGGATTCAAATTTTGAACTTACACAAGAATTTGCGAAAAAAGATATTAAAGATTGGGGTGAAAAAGAAATTAAAGATAGAACAAATTCTTTAGCTCAATATTGCTATGATTCTGCCTGGAAAATAGATAAATAATCTTTTGTAGATATTCTCGTTAAAACTAAGCCATAACCCTGACTATAACCTGAGCTAAAGATATGTAACCCGACATCAAAAAAGCTACTCCTTAATAACCTATATATATGTCAGTAGGGGCTTACAGATGTACGTCCCTAAAGCTGATTAAGTTGTTGTAAAAATTGCGGCTAGCCTTACCACAGATATACGATTTGTCACATTTAATTTAACGCTTAACTAAAGATAAATCCGGTGTTAGCCTTTGCAAAACTTGCTTCAACACCATCACCGTCCAATCTACATCTGCTTGTGTCGTATCACGCCCCAGCGTAATGCGAATTCCGCCCAAGGCAGCTTTTTCGGAATAACCCATCGCTAACAATATCGGACTAGGGCTAAGTTTACCACTATGACAGGCAGCACCAGCACTGATGCCAATGCCAGCAAGGTTTAGCTGTCGTACCAAGGTTTTACCGCTCAATTTTTTACCATCGGCGTTTTCTAGGCACATACTGACATGGTGAGGTAAACGATCGCAAGTATCCCCTGTAGGAATTAAACCAGGAATCTCAGCTAATTGGGCAAAGGCGCGATCGCGTAATTCAATTAATCGTGGTGTTTCTGTAGCTAATTCTTGCGCTGCTAATTCTGCTGCTACACCAAATCCGGCAATTACGGGTACTGCTTGCGTACCAGAACGCAGTCCCATTTCTTGCCCACCACCACCCATTAAGGGCATCAATTCCACACCAGGACGCATGTACAACGCCCCTGCACCTTGCGGCCCATATATTTTATGACTGGAAAGGCTAAGTAAGTCTACTGGGAGTTGTTGCACATCTATGGGTAAGCGTCCCGCAGCTTGCACTGCATCGGTGTGGAACAAAGCCCCATGCGATCGCACAATTTTACCCAGTTCTGCGATCGGTTGCACAGTCCCAACTTCACTTTGACCGTAAATTATCGAAACTAAAACTGTGTTATGTCGCAACGCCGCCTTTAAATCTAGGGGATTGACTCTACCTTTCATATCTACAGACAAGCGCGTAACTTTCCAACCCCACATTTCTAGCAACCTTACTGTTTCAGAAATTGCAGAATGTTCGACGCTGGAAATAATTAGATGTTGAGGAACAGCATACAATCGAGCCACACCCATTATTGCCAAATTATCTGCCTCAGTGCCACCAGAGGTAAAAATAATAGATTCAGGGGTAGCGGCGTTAATTAAACCAGCTACTTGGATTCTGGCTTCTTCTACAACCGTTGCCGCTCGTTGTCCCCACTCATGTAAGCTGGAAGGATTGCCCCACTGTTGAGTGAGGATTGTTTGCATAACTGCGATCGCTTCTTTTCGAGTCGGAGTAGTGGCGCTGTAATCTAGATAAATTTGCATATAACCGATAATGGTGAAAACATACGTTGGTAATAGGCTGGCGATCTTTTCAGAAGATGCCGTTTTCGTGGATAAATCCTGAAAAAATCTCTGTAATTCTGCCTCTAGCAGTGGATTTTTCCCTTTGCTTGGAAAGTTATTTTTCTACTTAATTCAGAACATAAAATTTTGGGAATGATAAATCTATCCACTCCCAATCCACTTTTAACAGATTACAGTGCAACTTATCTCTAGACAAAGATATTTTTTATATATCTTTTTACTGATATTCTCCCTCGCTGGTTGTCAACGAGTCCAGTCTGATAATCAGCGTCCAGCACCTTTACCACAAGATCCGTTAGTTCAAGTTTACTTTAATCATTCTGAGTCTTCAGAATACAAGGAACCTTACCGTTTGCAAACTCGCCTTGGGGATGATTTAGAAAAACAAATTGTCAATGCTATTACTCAAGCTAAATCTACAGTAGATGTGGCAGTGCAAGAATTACGTTTACCCAAAGTTGCCCAAGCACTGGTTGATAGACAAAAAGCTGGGGTAAAAGTCAGGATAATTTTAGAAAATAAATATAGCCGACCTTGGAGTAATTTAACATCTGCTGAAATAGGTAAGTTAGATAAAAGGGAACAGGAACGCTATAACGAGTTTCGTAAATTTATCGATATCAATCAAGACAATCAACTTAGTCCAGCAGAAATTAATCAAAGAGATGCTTTAATAATTTTGCAGAATGCTAAAATTCCCTGGATAGACGATCGAGCAGATGGTTCAGCAGGTAGCAGTTTGATGCACCATAAATTTGTGATTGTAGATAATCGCATTGTAATTATCACTTCGGCCAATTTTACTTTAAGTGATACTTATGGTGATTTTACAAATCCCAATACTTTAGGCAATGCTAATAACTTATTGCAGATTGACAGCCCCGAATTAGCATCTTTATTTACAGAGGAGTTTAACATCTTATGGGGAGATGGGCCAGGAGGTAAGCCTGATAGTAGATTTGGTTTAGAAAAACCGATGCGATCGCCTAAACAAATCACTTTAGGTAACACCCAAATTACTGTGCAATTTTCACCTACTTCTCCAACTCAATCTTGGAGTAACAGTAGTAATGGTTTAATTGGTAAAACTTTAGATTCAGCAACCAAATCTGTTGATATGGCATTATTTGTCCTTTCCGATCAGCGTCTTGCCAATATTTTAGAAAAACGCCATCAACAAAGTGTGCAAATTCGCGCTTTAATTGAACCACAATTTGCCTATCGTCCCTACAGTGAAGCCTTAGATATGATGGGCGTTGCTCTTAGTAATAAATGTAAATATGAAGTTGATAACCATCCTTGGCAAAATCCAATTACCACCGTAGGCGTACCTCTGTTACCAAAAGGCGATTTATTACATCACAAATTTGGTGTGATTGATAGTCAAACAGTAATTACAGGTTCTCATAATTGGTCAGATGCTGCCAATAATGGTAACGATGAGACACTTGTAGTAATTCAAAATCCTATAGTTGCTGCCCATTACGTGCGAGAATTTGCTCGTCTTTATACCAAAGTAAAACCCGGTTTACCACCAGCAATTCAAGAAAAAATTAAATCAGAACAAACACGCTGTCCTCAGATAAAAAGTTCTTCATCAATTGAACTACAAGCAATTAAACAAATAAATATTAACACTGCAAGTTCGGCAGAATTAGAAACTCTCCCTGGCGTGGGTAAGAAGTTAGCACAACGGATAATTCTTAGCCGTCAACAGCAAAAATTTACATCTTTACAAGACTTAGAAAGAGTTCCAGGGGTTAAGGCGAAGACGTTGGAAAAATGGCGCGATCGCCTGATTTGGTAGCAGCCTTTGCTAAAAAACAAGATCCCCGACTTCTCAAAGAAGTCGAGGATCTGAGAGGCGCACAAATTAAATGCGATCGCTAGCTACACCAATCAAACTGCGTGAATGCCCATTCTGAGAAAATCGTTCTGCAATTATTTTTTGATAAACTGCCTCATAGCCATCAGTCATTTGCTTAACGCTGAAACTGTTTTCGACATATTGGCGGCAACTATAGCGGTCTAACTCTACTACCCGATCGATCGCACTAATGCACTCTTGAATATTATTGCAGAGGAAACCCGTCTTACCGTGGGAAATTATCTCCTGAGTAGATCCCAAGTTCATCGCAATCACTGGCGTACCCGAAGCCATTGATTCAACCATCACTAATCCAAAGGGTTCCCGCCAAGTGATGGGGAACAGGGTTGCTACTGCACCTCCCATCAGAGCATTTTTTTGAGTATGGTTGGCTTCACCCAAATACTGAATTTGCTCGCCGTCAATGTGCGGTTTGATTTCCTTCTCAAAGTATTCCACATCAACTACATCTACCTTACCTGCCATTTTCAAACGCCAACCAGCAAGTTTTGCAATTTCTATTGCTAAATGCGCTCCCTTTTCAGGAGACATCCGACCCAAAAACGCTAAATAGGGCGGATCTTCTGGTTGGGCGTGAAAATTATAACTGCTGACATCAATTCCGTTATAGACCGTTGATAGATAGTTCAACCCTAACCTTGGTTCTCGTTGTGAATCAGAAATACTGACGTAGGGTTGTTTTTTCCCAAAACTAAACATCTTTTCGTTGTCAGGGGTAAAAATACCGTGCAACGTGTGAACCGTAGGGGTTTTGACGAGATTTGCGTAAGCCATTGCCCCATGCCCGATATGAGAGTGAATAATATCAAACTCTTCTGCGCGTTCATACACCGAGGCTAGATTCAGCATTTCGTAAATGCCGTAATCTTTGATAGTGCGATCGAGTCTGAGGGCATGGGGATGAACTGACACTAGCTTTGCCAGACTGATAGAATCTCCCGATGCAAATAAAGTTACTTCATGTCCGCGTTGGACTAACTCATCAGTCAGTAACCCTACTACCAACTCGATGCCACCATAAGCTGGAGGTGGAACTCTCTCCCATAATGGAGCTAATTGAGCAATTCTCATCACAAACCTCCTAAAAAATAAAACTAGAATTAGAAGTTTTTTATTTCTGTTGTTGTAGTGCTATGTAATTGATTGGCTGTGGCATCAGAAAGTAACTTCAGATACTAAATTTATTAAGAATTCTGCTCAAATCTTATTCTGTTTTTTCTATATTCCTTGTCTATCCTAGTACGGAAATTACCCACTCCTAAAGAGGTAAATGCATTCTCATTTATTAAAACTTCATGCTTTAGTGCAATTTTAAATAGAATATTTTTGAAAGATATAATTTACAAAAAACGCCTAAATAGTATCTATATGGTGATATTAGACTAAAAATCTCTGTTAACACCTGTAATTTATCGAATTTGAAAATATTAATTAAAGGATGCAGTGTGTAGACTAATTCTGACGGCTTTCCGCACTATATTAAAGATAACTCGTTGCACAGAAAAGATTAACTTTTGTTAAGGAGTTAGTTTGAAATCAAAAATGGCAAAATTCTATTATAAGCTCTTAGCAATAACAATTCACTCTACCCTTAGCCACTTTAAAAGGTAATAAAGAGATTCCCGAAATTAAACTCTCCCGAATCATTCCACGAACTAGATTCCTTACCAGTTATGCAAAGGTATTGAAGAGAATAAGCCTTTCAAAGCAGGTAAAAATTTTGGTCAATAAATTACTTTATTCTCTGCGTTCTCTGCGCCTCTGTGGTTCAATAAATTACTTTTAAATCGCTTAAGACACAGAGAATAGAGTTAGATAGTTGACTTATTACATAAAATATGATATTTTGTATTGCTATCAATAAAAATCATATTATATAAACGTGAATATCTCTACATCTCTCAAAAAACCGCGTGTCTCATGGCAGGCGGTTTTCTCACTACTGATATTTGTGTTCATGTACCTGCCCATATTGGTACTTGGCTTTTATAGCTTCAATCAGTCGCCTTACAGTGCAACTTGGCAAGGATTCACTCTCGATTGGTATCGCAAGTTGTTCAGCGACGATCGCATCTTATCAGCCTTGCAAAACAGTATGATAGTTGCTGGGTGTGCTGTTGGGGTTTCAGCAGTGCTGGGAACCTTGATGGCGGTTGGGTTAGCGCGTTACCAATTTCCTGGAAAGAAATTGTATCGGGGTATTGCTTACCTACCATTGATTATTCCCGATATTGCGATCGCAGTGGCCACCCTAGTATGTCTAGCCGCCTTTGCCATACCTCTGAGTTTGTGGACAATCGTTGCAGCGCATATCGTCTTTTGTCTGGCTTACGTCGGGCTTGTGGTTGCTTCCCGACTTACCAATTTAGACCCCCACTTAGAAGAAGCAGCATTAGATTTAGGCGCTACACCAACCCAAGCTTTCATCCAAGTATTGTTACCTCAATTGATGCCTGGTATTCTAGCTGGTTGTCTTTTAGCATTTGTCCTCAGCTTAGACGACTTTCTTATTTCTAGCTTTACTGCTGGTAGCGGTTCTAACACCCTACCGATGGAGATTTTTAGCCGAATTAGAACAGGAGTCAAGCCTGATATTAACGCTTTGAGTGTCATGTTAATTTCAGTATCTGCGATCGTTGCTCTGGTAGCTGAATTAATTCGCGCTTCTGGAGAAAATAAAAACTGAAAATAAGACTTGTAATTAATCATCAAGATTAGGGATAACTTGGTTATCCATGAACTTTTTCTGATTGCAAAAAAAGCTATGTTAAAAGAGACGTTGCAACATAACATCTATACATTCGTTATCCTCATGTATTCATATTTACCAATATTTATAAACGTCCCAAAATAGAATAGCATTTCTTAATCATATAAGATACATCATAGCCCCCTCCTTGCTTGCGGGGAGGGGTTGGGGGTGGGGTTCTTATATCTAAATCAACCGAGAACTGCTATATATAAAATTTATTCATCTTCTTGTTTTCCTGTTAAAAGAAGTTTAAACACATGAATAAACTTCAGTGTTCGCTTCTGTACATAACTGTTTTCAATTAGATAATATTGGGGCTAACTTTGGAGAAGATGCTATTTCCCCCTCATTATGCAAATCTGCCAAAATCCCAATTGCTCAAACCCATTCAACTCTGATAGCAATAGATTTTGTGTGAGTTGCGGACAAAGCAACTTTGGCAAACTTCTAAGAAGCCGTTACCGTGTATTAAGACTCTTAGGTGAAGGTGGATTTAGTAGAACCTATGCTACAGAAGATGTAGACAGACTAAACGCGCCTTGCGTCATTAAGCAATTTTTCCCACAATTTCAGGGAACCGGACAACGCACCAAAGCCGCAGAATTTTTTAAAGAAGAGGCTTTTCGGTTGTATGAACTGGGAGAAAATCATACCCAAATTCCCAGATTACTAGCTTATTTTGAACAAGGTACTAGTTTGTATCTTGTTCAAGAATTTATTCAAGGAAAAACTCTCTTACAAGAAGTTCAGCAACAAATCTATAGTGAAAAACACATTTGGGAACTGTTAGCTGATTTATTACCAGTTCTAGAATTCATTCATGCCCATAACGTCATTCATCGGGATATAAAACCAGAAAATATTATCCGCCGTACCAGTGATGAAAAACCCGTATTAATTGACTTTGGTGGTGCTAAACAGGTAACACAAACCAGTTTAGGAAGACAAGCGACAGTAATTTATACCCTTGGTTATGCCCCAACTGAACAAATGGCTGGATTTGCTTGTCACGGCAGCGATTTGTATGCTTTGGGTGTAACTTGCGTGCGTCTTTTAACTCGATGTTTGCCTTTGCAGGACGCTTCTGGACAAGTTAATGACCCTATTTATGATGCCATGAATGCTAAATGGTTGTGGCGCGAACGGTTACAAGAAAAATGTATCACCATTAGCGACGACTTAGGGAGGATTTTAGATAAATTACTAAAACATCTAGCAAGTGAAAGATATCAAACAGCAGTAGAAGTTATCAATGATTTGAAGTTTACAACATCGAATATTGAACCTGTTGCCCTGAAAATTACTTCAATATCTCAATCCATAATACCACCGCTACCACAAAAAGTAATAGTACCATTACCTCCCTTAGAAACCTTTGAATTTGATGTAGTGACAGTAGACATAGGTGGAAGAGAAGTAAACCGCATGAGTGGTAATGCAAATTTCTTTGCGGAAGAATTGAGTAAATCTGTCACCTTAGAAATGGTATCAATTCCTGGCGGTACTTACATGATGGGTTCACCAGAGTGTGAAGGAGATGCTGACGAACGTCCTCGACATAAAGTTACCGTCGAACCATTTTTTATGGGGAAATTTCCTGTAACTCAAGCCCAGTGGAGAGTAGTAGCAGCTTTACCCAAAGTCAAACAAGCTTTAAATCCCCATCCATCAAAATTTAAAGGTTTAGATAGACCAGTAGAAAATGTATCTTGGTATGAGGCTGTAGAATTCTGTCTCAGACTATCAGAAAAAACCGGACGCGACTATCGTTTACCGAGTGAGGCGGAATGGGAATATGCTTGTCGGGCTGGAACTACAACATCCTTTCACTTTGGCGAAACTATTACCTCTGAGTTAGTTAGTTGCACTATCGAACCAAAAAGCAAATTCCGTAAAGAAACAACAAACGTCGGCAGTTTTGAAGTTGCCAACGTCTTTGGATTGTACGATATGCACGGGCTAGTTTGGGAATGGTGCGCTGATTCGTGGCACAACAATTACAGCGATGCGCCCTCAGATGGAACAGCCTGGGAAGTTGGCGGTGATATTAATCGCCGAGTGCTACGTGGTGGTTCTTGGAGTTTCAACGCCGAACTGTGTCGCAGCGCCAGCCGTAGCTGGAATGAGTCAGACGGTGGGCTGAGAGTTTGTGGCTTTAGAGTAGTATTTTCTGTAGAGGAGATTATTTAGCAATTTAATTCAGAGGCTGTAGAAATTATGAAAGACAAAATTGAGAAAGGTGACATAGTAGTTATAAATAAAAGTGGAAAATATGATAATCAAGTAGGTGAAGTTAGTGGGGTTGATTACAATATTTTCTTTGTAAAAATAGTAATAGTCAAGTTAGATAATCAAGAAGAAACATTTGAAGAGAAAGATTTACAATTACAAGCTAAAAAACCGAGTCTTGAAGAAGTTGTCGCATCAATAGATAAAATTTTAGAACAAGTTGAGCAGATTACTAATTTGCCAACAAAAGAGAAAGTAGAGTTACCCAACCGTCTGAAATATCTGAAATTAGATATTCCTAAATTAGATAAGCAGTTGATTCAAAAAAACTTCGACAGTATAGAGAGAATATTTACAGCAACAAGAGAAGTAGACTCATCAGCAAGCTTTTGGCAGGAAATAGATTCTAATTTGGAGAAAATAAGCTGGTGGATTAGAACAACTTTGTGAACAAACAAGTAAGCAAGCAAGAGGAAATTGAACTATGTGTTTTGCAAGCGCCAGTGCGTTGATTGCTCTCTACGTAGTGTAAAAACCATCTGACGGGGCGACGAAATTTGTGCATGAGATTTATGAGTTTTTGACGCTAAATTCCTATTCCCAGCCTTTAACTATTACACTATTTTAGCCTTGCCACGCCACTTAGTTTATAAAATCTTTAAGACACCGCTTTGCCTCTTAACCTAATCTTATCAATAATTTGAGGAAAAACTTATCTTTGACCACATTATCATTGCTAGATTTAAAGCTAAATAATTGATATTGGGCATGATTAAAAGTAACTATATTTTTATAAAATCTTATCCTTAATGCCTTATTCTTTAAATTTTGTGCTTCCTCATCAAGAGTTAAGTTTATTTATGCCCACCTATTTTACTTTGTATTCATAACTGTATGACTGAAATTTTGGTATTAACTTGACACTTTCCTCATGTAGATTTTAAAAAAGTGTTTTTTTCTCTTTTGAGAGTAAACTTTTAGCGATAATGCATAAGTTTGCAAATTAATAAAGAGGATTTTTATGAGGATTTTTTTAGATAAAATAAACTACAAAGATCATTAGGGATATATATGCGTTTTTCTCAGTTTGCAGGGCTTGTTAGTTGTACTACCGCAGCTTTTATATCAATTGCGCCCATGCAGGTAGAAGCTGCAACTTTTAAAGTGATATCAGGAGTTACTAGCATCGATCGCGATCACGAAGATATTCTTAAAGGTATCGGGCTAACCTTGACAGGTACTAATAATACAGTCGCACCAATCCCTAGCAATTATTTAGTTGGCCTTAACATCGATTCAGCCACCAACTTCACATTTAGCGACGAGGGCGGTTTTACTCCGCTTTCAGGGACAATTGAGCATACTGGTACTGTTACCTTCAATAATCAAACTACTGTTGGTGACTTTTCAATTGGTTTTGCTCCAGGACGTACTACCGAAGGTGCTAGCGGATTTGTTTTAAGAGACACATTTTCTTTAGATACAATTTTGTTTGATTTGAGTCTTCCAAAACCTGCGGTATTTGATGGTCAAAATTTAACCATCCCTGATGTTAAATTGCTGTTTTCCCCAGAGTTTGCCAAGATACTAAACAAACCTGACTTGACAGGTTTGTTTGCTGGAACTGCACGAATTGATGCTCAAGTTGCTGCCGTACCCGAACCTGATAGTGTACTAGCAGTTTTGGCAGTGGGTGCGGCTCTCTTGGCAACTAGATTTTATACTCAAAAAATTAAATGCACTTGATATCTTGAAGCATTGCTAAATGCTTACTAACTGGTGCAAGGGTATTGGCAGCAATCAGCCCACTGGCGGCGACTGCTGGTAAACCAATACCGGGAAATGTTGAGTCGCCACAGCACATCAATCCTGGTAGGGGTGTGCTGGGGCCAGGAAACATACCACTTCCAGCTTTAATTGCTGGGCCATAAGAACCTTGGTGACGGCGGAGATAACGCTCGTGAGTTAGAGGTGTACCAACAAGTGTGACTTCGCAACGAGAGCGAATATCTGGAATTACTCGTTCTAAAGCTTGCCACATTATTTCTGCACGCGATCGCTTTTGTTCGGCATATTCTTCACTCCTTCTATCCATTCCCTGCCAGATAGAGTATGGTTCATTACCAGGTGTATACACATGAATCACGTGTTTACCTGCTGGCGCTAAAGATGGATCGAGAACTGAAGGGATGGAGATAACCACCATATTCTGAGGTGCTGTTATGCCCAATTCCCAGCTATTAACCACGATGTAATGACACCGCAAATTTGACTGTAATCCTTGAGCATCAATGCCGAGATGTAGATGCATAAAGCTATCACATTCTGGTGTAGCTTGTCGTTTGCGGCGGTACTGTTTAGGTATTGCCTTTTCTGGTAGTAACTTCAGTGTGTCCCAAACCGAGGCATTAGAAATTACTGCTCGTTTGGCGCGAATTTCGGAGCGATCGCGCAGACGGACACCCACCGCCCGATTGCCTTCTACAAGCACTTCCTCCACATGAGCGCCCAACATCAGCTTTCCGCCGTGACGCTCCAATCCTTGTACAAGGCTGTCAACTAAAGCACCACTACCACCGATCGGATATTCAAGTACTGCGTCTGGCCGATACCAGTCCGCAAACATAAATGCTACCTCTGCGGCGCTAGTACCATCTGCGGGCAATCCAGAAAGGAGAAAGCACAGCAAGTTCAGCCAATTTCGGGTAAACGAGTCTTTAACAACCCCATCCATAATCCGGCTGAAGGGGCCTGTCAGCTTGATTATATTCGCCACATTTTTTGTCAGAGATGGGAGAAAAGGGCCCACAGTTCTAGCTGCACCAAAATCAAAGCGTAACGCGGCTGGTGGTATGGAAGTTGCAGCTTTAGCAAATGGTTCCATAACGCGCTGGAGTTCTTGCCATTCGGCTACAGCATCATCACCAGAGAATTTCATCAGCACTTCACAAAATTGCTCGGCACCAACCGCCGTGTCAAAATCACCTTCAGGCAGACAACAACCCCAAGTATCGTAAGTGACACATGGTAATTCCGAACCAATTGCATCTAATACTTGTCGCAAAGGGTTAGCAGAGGGGCTGTAAGATAGACCAGAGTAAAGAGACGGGCCAGAGTCAAACTTGAAACCATTGCGCTCAAAACCGTGAGCAGCGCCTCCAGCAATGGAGTGGCTTTCGCAGACTATCACATCAAAGCCATACCGTGCCAAAACAGCAGCACAACTCAAACCGCCAATACCGCTACCAATAATAACTATATCTGTGTTTTGCATATCCCTAATGTTTGCAACAATAAATTAAAACAGTTGTGGAAACTTGGATAATATCATTCGCTCCCCCATCCATAAACCGCTCTAATTGGTTAATATCATCACTAAGGATGAACGGAAAACCGCCAGTGATGCGTTCTTTAGATGAAAAATTTGATTCAGACAGACTTAAACTAGAAACTGAGTTTACTTCAAGTCAAAGTAAAACTAGGGACTGGGGACTAGGGACTGGGGACTGGAAGACAAGAGGAGAAGGGGAATAACTAGCCCAATGAGCAATGACCAATGACCAATGACTAATTCATATTGGAGAGAGGAATTTGAAAAATCAGCAATTAGGAAATTGGCAAACCACAGTTTTAGGAATTGTGTTAGCAACACTAGTGATTTTGGGACTAAATTCCTTTATCATTATTAACCCAGGAGAAGCAGGAGTGATTAGCATCTTGGGTAAAGCTAGAGATGGCGCTTTATTAGAAGGGATTCATGCAAAACCGCCTTTTATCTCAGTGATAGATGTGTATGATTTGACGGTGCAGAAATTTGAAGTGCCAGCAGAGAGTTCTACTAAAGATTTGCAAAATTTATCTGCGAGATTTGCGATTAACTTTCGCCTCGATCCCATGCAGGTAGTTCAAGTTAGAAGGAAACAAGGAACCTTAGCAAATATTGTATCGAAAATCATTGCACCACAGACACAAGAAGCATTTAAAATTGCAGCCGCTAGAAGAACAGTAGAAGAAGCAATTACTAAAAGAAGTGAGTTGAAAGAAGACTTTGATGAAGCGCTAGGCGATCGCTTAGACAAATATGGGATAATTGTGTTAGATACTAGCGTAGTTGATTTAGCATTCTCACCAGAATTTGCAAGAGCAGTGGAAGAAAAACAAATTGCTGAACAACGGGCGCAAAGAGCCGTTTATGTAGCACGGGAAGCAGAACAAGAAGCACAGGCAGATGTGAATCGTGCTAAAGGTAGGGCAGAAGCTCAAAGACTTTTAGCAGAGACACTCAAAGCCCAAGGAGGACAGTTAGTTTTGCAAAAAGAAGCAATTGAAGCTTGGAAAAGTGGCGGCGCTCAGATGCCCAAAGTCCTCGTTATGGGTGGTGACTCAAAAAGCGGTGTTCCTTTCCTATTCAACCTTGGGAATGTCCAAAATCAACCGTAAGGAGTTGGCATTAGATAACAAGCTCCATTATAAAATTTGCTCTGACTTCAGACAAATTTTATAACACTTGGACGATTCCCAATCTAAAATCTAAAATCCCAAATAGTATAATTTGGGCTAGTCCCAACTCAAACACAACAGAAAAACCAACAAGATCCTCATCAAAGTTTATGTCAATCCCCAATCCTGAAAATCTCACCGCAGAAGAAGCGAAAAAATTACTGAATAAATTTAACTGTTTAGACATTGCGCCTATTCTCAATGCATCCGAAAAAGCAGTAATTCGTGATGCCCTAATTTTGGTAAAAAACCTTGCTGATTATCAAATTTTAGGGATTTGTGCTGATACAGCAGAGGAAGGAATACTGGCTATGAAAACCTATTCTCTAGCTTTGGGTTATGAACCACCAAACAATTTACTGACACCCGAAGGGCCAGTTTATATCAAATTGAATGGTAAAAATGGCTTGTGCTATCTTGATTCTTATGCCGGACATCATCGTGGTGTATTAGTATCTTGTCAGTCTTACCACGAAGACGGAATCAACGAAATGTATGGACATCTACCCTTGGATTTATTTGCATAGAATTTGGCAAATGTAGGTAAGGTATGTGCTTTACCTACTAACTAACTATCAATGAAAAATTACTAGATTTTATGAGTATTGTTACACTCCAGTCGGTAAAAAAAGACTTTGGCATCAAAGAAGTTTTAAAAGATGCCAGTTTTAGCCTTGATGCTACCGATAAAGTTGGCTTAATTGGTACTAATGGTTCAGGGAAATCAACCCTGTTAAAAATGATTGCCGGGTTAGAATCCATTGATAGCGGTCAAATTATCATCAACTCTGGTTCTAAAATTATCTATTTACCCCAGCAGCCAGATTTAGATGAGAACCACACAGTTTTAGAGCAAGTTTTTGCTGACAGTGGCGAACATACAACTTTGGTGCGTGAGTATGAGGAACTATCAGATAAATTAGCTCACTATCCAAATGATAGCCAACTAATGTCTCGCCTTTCTGTGGTGATGCAAAAGATGGATACAAATAATGCTTGGGAACTAGAAACCAACGCTAAGATTATTCTCACCAAATTAGGAATTTCTGACTTTGATGCCAAGATAGGCACTTTATCGGGAGGCTATCGCAAGCGGATTGCTTTAGCATCAGCGTTATTAGCAGAACCCGATGCTTTGCTGATGGATGAGCCGACAAACCATCTTGATGCGCTTTCTGTTGAATGGTTACAAAGTTATTTAAATCGCTATCGTGGCGCACTTTTTCTGATTACTCACGATCGCTATTTTCTAGATCGTGTCACCAATCGGATCGTTGAAATCGACCGAGGCGACATTTACACCTATACAGGTAACTATTCATACTACCTTGAAAAGAAAGCTTTAGCTGAAGAATCTGCCGTAAGTAGTCAACGGAAACATCAAGGCTTGTTGCGGCGCGAGTTGGAATGGCTGAAAAAAGGGCCGAAAGCTAGGAGTACTAAGCAAAAAGCTAGAATTGACCGCGCTCACGCTCTGCGGGATACTGAATTTAAAGAAGTTCAGGGTAAAGTTGATATTTCTACAGTTGGTCGTCGCATTGGTAAGAAAGTTATTGAATTAAATAACATTTCTAAAGCATACAATGGACGCACTCTAATTAATAATTTCACCTACGAATTTAGTCCAGAAGACCGCATCGGCATAATTGGAGCTAACGGTGCGGGTAAATCCACTTTAATGGATATTATTACTGGACAAATTAAGCCAGATTCAGGTGTTGCAGATATTGGGACTACAGTTCACATTGGTTATTTTGACCAGCATTCTGAAGAATTGCTTACAGCTTTAAACGAAAGTCAGCGCGTGATTGACTACATCAAAGAAGAAGGTGAATTTATCAAAATTACCGATGGAACTCAAATTACTGCTTCCCAAATGTTGGAGCGGTTTTTGTTTCCTGGTAATCAACAGTATGCGCCAATTAGTAAACTTTCTGGTGGTGAAAAACGCCGTTTATTTCTGTTGCGAGTTTTGATGGGTGCGCCCAATGTCTTGATTTTAGATGAACCGACAAATGATTTAGATGTTCAGACTTTGGCAGTATTAGAGGATTATTTAGAAGATTTTGTTGGGTGTGTAATTGTAGTTTCTCACGATCGCTACTTTCTCGATCGCACCATCGACACAGTATTTTCCTTTGAGGAAGGCGGTAATCTCCGGCTATATCCAGGTAATTACTCGATTTATCTGGACTATAAGAAGGCTGAAGAGGCACAGCAACAAGCTGCTAACACTAAGGAAAAGCCCAAAAATGCCGAAGTCCAAAATGGTGCATCTGCACCCAAGGATGTAGAGAATAGCAAGCGGCGGAGATTATCCAATTGGGAAAAGAAGGAATTTGAGCAGTTGGAAGGTAAAATTGCCGAGTTAGAGGCACAGAAGGCAGAAACCGAGAAAACGCTAGGGAATGTGTCATCGGGGAATTATAGCGAAGTGCAAAAGCTGTACGATCGTGTAGAAAAGCTCAAGCACGCGATCGATGTGGCGACAGAACGGTGGTTAGAATTGGCGGAGATGGAGTCTTAACGAGCATTTCACGTTTGGAAATATACCGGGCGATTAGAAATCGCGACTACACAGACAAAACCCACCTCCGTGGGTTTCAAACGCTCAATTTTTTCTTAGTCCGCCTCCGCGGACTACCCTGCGGGAAGCCGCAAAGCATCTATGCTTGTGTAGCTGCGAATTCTATTTGCTTTAGATACAGAGAAAAAAGACGAAGAAGCCAAAAGACTAAAGATTATCTTTCTTTCCTCTTCCTCATTGAAATATAGTTATTTTTATTCGCACTTATCAGGTACATGGCAAAGCTAGCATTGCTGATTGGAATTAGTGACTATCAACCAGGGTTAAATGCTTTACCTAGCGCTGTGCAAGATATAAAAGCAATGCAGCGAGTCTTACAGCACTCAGAAATGGGTGATTTTGCCAATGCTGATATTACAGTACTGGAAAATCCCCCACGCCAAGTAATGGAAGAAGCAATTGAAACTTTGTTTTCTGGTCGTCAAAAAGATGACTTAGTATTGCTGTATTTCTCAGGACACGGTGTTAAAGATGAAGCTGGCAGATTATCTTTGACAAATAGCCAAACCCGTAAGAACCTTAAAGGCGAACTCATTCAAACTACCGCTACTACTGCCAGATTTATACATGGAATGATGGAAAATAGCCGTTCTCGGCGACAGGTAATTATTCTTGACTGTTGCTTTAGCGGTGCTTTTGCTGAAGGAATGAAGGCAAAAGATGATAACAGCGTAGATATCAAGAATCAACTGGGAGGGGAGGGACGGGCGGTACTAACTTCTTCCACGTCTACTCAGTATTCTTTTGAACAAGTAGGATCAGACCTATCGGTTTACACCCGCTACATTGTGGAAGGTATTGAGAAAGGCGCGGCTGACACTGATAACGATGGCATGATTTCTGTAGATGAACTGCATGAATATGCCCGTAAAAAAGTGCAGGAAGCAGCCCCAGCAATGAAGCCAGAAATTTATGCTGTTAGAGAAGGCTTTAAAATCAAGTTAGCGAAAGCTCCTGTAGGCGATCCTCAATTGGTGTACCGTAAGGAAGTAGAGCGATGGGCTAGAGAAGGTAAAATTTCGGATGTGAGTCGTCGCATTCTGAAACGTCGCCAGGGTGAGTTGGGTTTGTCAGTTGAGGTAGTAGCCCAAATTGAAACCGAAGTTTTGGAACCTTACCGCAAGTATCAAGCAAATCTCAGGGAATACGAAGAAGCATTAGCTGAGGCGCTTCAGGATGAAGGGACGCTGAGTCAGCATACACAGGAGGAATTCAAGCGGTTACAGCAAGTTTTGCAACTTAGAGATGAGGATATTGCAGTCATTGCGGCGCGTATTACCACACCCCCAACCTCTCCCCGCGAGCGAGGAGGGGAGCAACAAAATGAAGATAACCTCAGTTCAGAGAAAGGCGTAGACTATACCAAACTGCGCGACTTGCTAGCAGCAGGGAACTGGAAAGACGCTGATCTTGAAACCTATCAGGTGATGATTGAAGCGCTTGGGAATAAATGGATGAGGTATGAAGAATTACAATTATTAAACTTTCCCTGTACTGACCTCTGCACGATTGACCGCCTATGGGTAAAATATAGCAATGGACGCTTTGGCTTCAGCGTTCAAAAGGAAATTTACTTGAGCGTTGGCGGTAAGCTAGATCGTAAGTATAACAAAGAAGCCTGGGAAAAATTTGGCGATCGCGTAGGATGGAGAGTACCAGGTGGCTGGTTTGGGCCTAAATGGATAACATACTATCAACTTACTTTAGATACAGATGCCCATCGTTATGCCCATAGCGGGCACCTTCCAGCTAGAAGTGTGTGGAAGCGGTTCGTGGGTCTTTCTGGGTCTATTGATACAATTGATTATTGCTGGGAGTATTCGCTGGACATTTTCTCTTGCATCGAGACTTGTAAAGTCTAACATTTAAAGCTTTCAGAGATTTATAAAGATTTATTGCAGAGCTTCTGGGCACGCAATAATCAACATTTCAGAAATCCGAAGTAGCGCTAATTTTTTCTATAAACATCTTTCCGATGCTTACACTGCGATGTGCCAGTGAGTTGAAAATCTTCTGGCAAAATAACAACTTGGTGAGTGCCATCAGTGCTGAGTTTGGCGGTGTTCATGATTTTACTTTTCTTCTGTTGCCGTTGCTCATAGTTAAACTATAGCGCTTTCCAGCTTTTAGCTCTAACTGAACCGTATTGGATACTATTCATCAATCCAACTACTCAGGAATTCTACCTGATTCTGCATTTCTTCTGCTGACTTAGCTGCAATTAAGCTCAAAATACCGCGCATTAGTTCCCCCACTGAGTAACGTTGTTGCTGTACCAAAATCATTCCTGCATGAGATTGTTCTTTGGTCAAAAAATCAGTGTGCAAACGGTAAAAATCTCTGATATTAGAACTATATAAAACAAAACCTTGCTCAGTTGCCCACGTTAGCTGTTCTTCATCGGTATATCCCAGCCTATTCAAATTTAGATTTGTAGTCACATCTACACCACGATTTTGTAGAGCCAGAACTAGAGAACGTGTGGTAGAATCTTCATCCATATACAAGCGAATTCGGCTCATGAAAGTTTTTGAGTTTGATGCAGTTTCTCTAATCTGTCTCCCTCTGCCTCTTCTGCTGCAATATCAGCGTCAATTTGGTCGCGGTTAGCATGATAATAAGTTAAAGCTGCATAAACCTGCGCTAAGGTCAAATGACTAATTTGATCTGCAATCTCTTCTGCGCCATAACCTTGTTTGTACCAGATGGCTATGCGCCTGACTGTCACGCCTGTACCAGCAATAATCGGACAACCGCCGTGTATTCCAGAATGATGGTTAATAAGTGTACCAATATCAGTAATAGTTATCAAAACTTGTTCTCCTAAATGTCTCACACTAAATATTATTCTCTATAAAATTCATTACTTTGCACTTGCTTAACTACACAGGTAAAGCCTGGATGTTGCGCGACTTGGAAATAGCGATCGCATAACTCATTATCTCTGCTCTGAGCGGTTAGCAAGATATTCATCTATAGTCACTGACTCACCATCTCTATACTCAGTGCGAACTACTTCAATTTCTGCCAGTGTTTCTGCATCGTCTTCATACAACACTTCTTCGGCTTCAAAAATTTGTTGCTCAATTAGCTCTTGAAGTTGACGTTTTTCTGTTAAATCAAGGGAAGATATTGCTTCTGCTAAAGTTTCTAAGGAGAGTTGTAGTTTAACAATGGCTGGCATTTTTCTCCTATTGGGTGTGTTTTTTTTCGCATTGTGACACCATTATGCTGATTTTAACTCTAATTATCATGGTTACGCATCTGTGGAAAAATGCGATCGCCTACCCATCAAGTTTTATATCTAGTCGCTAACATCACGATATTCATCCTTAACATCGCCATATCGATAAGTTATATCCCGATATTCATCACCAACATCACAATTTTACTTATTGATATCGCAATATTCATCCTTAACATCGTCATATTTATAAGCTATATCGCGACATTCATCACCAATATCACGATTTTACTTATTGATATCGCAATATTTATCTTTAACATCGCGACATTGATCGCTAACATTGAAGCGATCGCCAGCAACAAAACTAAGTATAACATCCTAAATCAGGAAAAGTACTTAATTTAGTGAGCTAATTTCGTTTAAAAAAATACACTTGTTCGCTAATTTTACTGCACCAGAAAACAGCTTGATGAGGTCAAAATAGGTTTTAACCTCTCCTTAAGGAATATATTTATGCCTCGTCAAAAACGTACATCCCGTGTTATAGAAAAAGCTGAATTCAGATTCGCCGGATTTAAAGCAATCGATCCAGATATGAATTTTGATGATTATTGTAACTTGGAAAAACTGGCTCAATCAATTGAGCAGTTACACACTACTATTGATGCTTATAATGCTGCTCTAGCTGTAGTTGACTCTTCTAAAACTAAAATTGATGAAATGGAAAAAAACTTGAGTAAGCTTTCAGACAAAATGCTGAAGGGAGTTGCTTTTAAGTATGGCACAGACAGCAGCGAATATGAAATAGCCGGTGGTGTTCGTGATAGCGATCGCATCCGTAAAAGCAGATTGACTCGATTGAAAACTAGTGCGGGGCTAGCATCAGATCGAAATGCTAAAACGGCATAGTAAAGTAGTAAGGTGTGTTATGCCAAAGGCTAATGCACCGTTTTTATAATTTATTGGGGTGCGTTAGGCTAACGCCATAATGCCACTACATATACTAAGCCACTAATGCCGCAAAATAACCAAACTGCTGTCGAATTCCGCAATGTCACCTTTAGCCGCAATCATCGCCCATTGGTGTCAAACCTTAATTTCACCATCCATCAAGGAGAAGCACTGGTATTACTTGGGCGCAGTGGTAGCGGCAAAACCACGACAATGAAGTTAATTAATCGCCTATTTACACCTACACAAGGTGAAGTTTTATTTGATGGTATTCCCACAACTCAATGGGACGAAATTAAACTGCGGCGAAAAATTGGTTATGTTATTCAAGAAATTGGTTTATTTCCCCATTTCACTGTAGAACGCAATGTGGGTTTAGTTCCTTCTTTAGAAGGTTGGCAATCTAAACAAATAAAAACGCGGGTTTATGAGTTGTTAAAATTGGTAGGCTTAGAACCAGCACAATTCGCCGGACGTTACCCGCACGAACTTTCAGGTGGACAAAGACAAAGAGTCGGGGTAGCCAGGGCTTTAGCAGCAGATCCGCCAGTATTGTTGATGGATGAACCCTTTGGCGCACTCGATCCCATTACGCGGCTAGAACTGCAACAAGAGTTTCGACATTTGCAGCAAGAATTAGGCAAAACAGTTGTTTTCGTCACTCACGATATTCAAGAAGCCTTAGTTTTAGCATCAAGAATTGGTTTAATGTATGGCGGAGAATTGGTAGTATTGGGGACGACAGATGAATTTATGCGATCGCAACATCCAGAAAGCCTTGCCTTTCTGCAATGTCTGCGTTCCCTGCAAGATACTTTATGAAAAATTTCTTCCTGGTTAAGTATGCCCCAGAAATTCTTCAGCATACTCTCGAACATCTATTTTTAGTAGGCATTGCAATTGGAATTGCCATCCTTGTAGGCATTCCTTTAGGTATTTTAATTACACGCAAAACTTACCTTCGCCAACCAATTCTCGGCATAGCGAATATTTTCCAAACTATTCCTAGTTTGGCACTGTTTGGTTTACTCATTCCTGTTCCTATAATTGGCGGAATTGGTGCAGTTCCAGCAATTGTTGCTCTGACTGTATATTCCTTGCTGCCGATAATTCGTAACACTTACACAGGTATTACTAGTGTAGATCCAGCAATTAGAGAAGCTGGGAGAGGGATGGGAATGACAGATAGACAATTGTTATTACAAGTTGAGATTCCCTTAGCAATGGGAATAATTTTAGCAGGTGTGCGAGTAGCAACGGTAATTGCTATTGGGATTGCAACGATTGCAGCCGCAATTGGTGCTGGTGGTTTGGGAGTATTTATTTTTCGCGGCATATCAGTAGTGAACGACCAGTTAATTTTAGCTGGTGCAGTTCCAGCGGCGGTAATTGCATTACTAGCTGATTTTGTAATTGGTTCGTTGGAGAATAAATTAAAAATTAAAAGTTAATGAAAAGATTTTTTACATTGTGCTTTTTAACTTGTGTCTTATTATTAGCGATCGCTAGCTGCACACCAAATACAAATAGTAGCAGCGATGGCAATATTATTGTTGCTTCTAAGGATTTTACTGAACAAGATATTTTAGGTGAACTTTTAGCACAGCAAATCGAGGCAACAACTAATTTAAAGGTATCTCGCCGCCCTCGGTTGGGTGGTTCTTTTGTTTGTCATAGTGCGATTACTGCTGGCAAAATCGATGCTTACATTGAGTATTCAGGCACAGCTTTTACAGCTATTTTAAAGCAGAAGGCAGTTAACGATCCGAAAGAAGTATATGAGAAGTTAAAACAAGCTTATGCCCAGAAATTTAATCTAGAAGTAATGCCAAGCTTAGGTTTTGAAAACACTTTTGCAATGATTGTCCGGGGTGATGATGCTAAACGCTACAATATTCAAACTCTCTCGGAAGCTACTCAATATACACCGCAGTGGCGCGGTGGTTTTGGTTACGAGTTTTTAGAACGAGAAGATGGTTTTCCGGGATTAGCAAAAACTTATGATTTACGTTTTGCCAAACCTCCCCAAATTATGGATTTGGGTTTAATATATCGTGCTTTGATTCAAAAACAAGTGGATATGGTGGCGGGTAATTCTACTGATGGGCAGATTTCTCGCTTGGGTTTAGTTGTCTTAAAAGATGATAAACACTATTTTCCACCTTATGAAACAGTACCTATTGTTAGACAAGAAATATTAAAAAAATATCCCCAATTAAGAACTGCGATCGCTTCCCTTGCGGGGAAGATATCGGCAGACGAAATGCGGCAAATGAACTATTTAGTTGAAGGTGAATTACGCGATATTAAAGATGTTGTCCAAGAGTTTCGGAAATTGAAAGGATTAGGTTCATCTCAAGGATAAATATAAAGGGAGTATTTTACTTGTGTAAAAATATTTCTAGCCTTGGCAAATGGAATTTAGCTAAAATTTGGACTAGTTAGCTATTATATGCAAATACCACAAACCCAGTGCCTTCATAAGTGAACTCTGCCATCTTGCACATATCCATCTTTTGATGTGCGTGCAATGATGCTTCGTTGTTTGCTTTAATAAACAGTATTCCTTCTCGCTCTGGTAGAAAATCTTTCAACTTAGCGAACATTACCGCAGCAATACCTTGCCCACGCATGGTTTCATCAACACAGATGGGGCCATACAAGTAAGCATCTTTTGTACCAGCGTAGGCTTGTAACACTACCTTTATTATTGGTAAATTAGCAGTTGTCTTTAACCAACTGAGTAAAAATCCGACAACTTGACCATCTTTGCGGGCAACAACACTCGGCATTTGAGATATAGTCATTATTACTGCTTCTGGTTCAAGATGACCTAACAACATACCACCATGTTCTGAGTCATTGGCTTGGGCCAATTTGATAATTCCAGTAATATCGCGGAGGCTGGCACGGTCAATCACAACATCATTGAGGTGCATACAGTCTTAACCTAAATTAGGAAAAATAGAAGTTACCTAGTAGGGAGCGCTAGCTTAAAGCCAAATTCAAAGGGGATAACTAGCAAGGTGATTTTTAGCGATCGCTTCATCTAGAGTTTTTATCCTTTGAGTTTTGCGATCGCTCGTTGGAAGATAATAAGCAGGGTTATTTTCCAATTATCCGAACTTGAATATTATTCATTATGCCATCTCTGGCTCAACAGCGATCGAACTAATATTTAGTTGTGCAATAGCTTCCAGCCAAAGTCATTGGAGAGCAAAATCCAAGTCACTTTCAATTAACTTTGCATCTGTTAGGTTAACCCCACTTAAATTGCAAAAGTGAAATTTTGCCCCTCTAAGGTCTGCTAATGATAAATTAGCTCCTGTTAAATCTGCATCAGTGAGGTTAACTTCAGTTAAGTTAGCCCTACTTAGATTAGCACCCCTCAGTGAAGCTTTTTGTAGGTTTGCCTTAGTTAAGTTTGTCCTCATTAGGTACGCTTTACTCAAATCGGCTCCATTTAAATTAGCTTGGCTTAAGTCTGCCGCCGTTAAATCAGCTTTACTTAAATTGGCTTGACTTAGGTTTGCCCAACTCAACAAAGCATAACTTAGGTTAATTTCACTCAGCTTCATTGATGCAAGGACTGCACACTTCAAGTTAGCATTAATAAAATTTCTTTCTCCCATTGCATAACGGCGTAAAACTTGATCGGTTGTTAATCTGTCTAAAACAGCTTTTGAAGCGCCTTGGTAACACCATGTAGCTTCTAATAGTTTAGCAGCAGTGTTAACAGCTACCTCATCACATTTAGCAATTATCACACCATTGCAGCCATCCCATTGACCGTTAAGCATAAGGGCAATCTCACTAGCAGCAGCAATTGAATCAAATAGTAAAATAGATTCTTTGCGCTGTTTTAACCAACTATCCCAACCAATGGAGATAATATTTTTCATTTCTATAAGTTTTGGTACGTTAGGTATAAATTTGAGCGACTGTATGATGTTGAGTCAAACTCGGATTGAGACTTCCAGAAATAACAATGGTTTTCATAAAGCAAGTTTGACTGACTTTTGCTTTTTTTAGGCTATCGTAAATCAGAATGAATTTTGAGGCGATTATAGAGCAATACAGTTCTGTTAAGGCTAAAACTTTTTACCAAAGTCATTTTTTTTAACGTTCGCGGAGCGTGCTGGAGGCATCAACGCAAAGGACGCATTCGCGCAGCGTCTCGTCAGAGAAGGACGCAGAGAGAAAGAAAGAAAGGCTTAACTGAATCGTATTGTGTTGTCGGGGACTGGTGCAAATTCTGATTAGTTGCCGCAGGCTACCGCAGAGGACAAGGAGAAATAAGAGTTTAAGAGATAGTTGCCGTCAGTTCTGTAGTTAAAACTTATACCGATAATTAGTAAAGGGGATAGATGACATTCGCTTAGTGCGAAGCACCCATCCCCGAATAGCTGCCCAGATGATGAACCTGGAATCCTATAGTCCGGTATCTAATCATCCCAGTATCGTCCGATATATGTCAGTTGTCACTGGGATAGATACTGATTTACAGAATATCTACGAAAAGATCGTTACACAATTACTTTTATTCACCCCTTCCATCGCTAATAGTGCCGTCCCGTAAGCGGCTTCTGTATACACTGACGCTACTACAGGAACCTGCAAATGACGCGCCCTGATTGCAGTCCAAGCGTCATTTGCTGCACCACCGCCAGCAGTATAAACACGGCTCAACTTGTCTGCACCCTTATGCTGTAATAATTCATACCCTCGCGCTTCTATGCGGGCAATGCTTTCTAATAACCCATGCAGAAATTCTACTGGGCAATCTGGGCGTGGTTCCAATCGTGGGGGTAAATTGGGATCGTTAATCGGAAAGCGATCGCCTACCTTCAACAACGGATAATAATCTAATTCGCTGGCTTTTGATGCGTCAATTTCCCAGCTAAGGCTTGCTAACTCAGCGTTTGTGAAAAATTGCTTCAGCACTGCACCCCCAGTATTAGAAGCACCACCAGTTAGCCACAAATCCCCCAAACGATGGCTGTAAATTCCATATCTGGCATCTTCTACACGGGTACGACTTAATAACTTTAGTACCAATGTTGAACCAAGGGAAGTCACGGCTTCACCAGGTAATTTTGCGCCACTGGCAATAAAAGCCGCAATACTATCAGTTGTGCCAGCACACACCAAGCAATCACGCCGGAAACCGAACTTATCCGCAATTTCAGGACGCAATTTGGCAACGGGAGTACCAGGAGTTAAAACTTTGGGTAGCTGAATCGGTATTTGCAACTTTTCTAGCCATTCTGGGTATTTCAACTCTTCCACGTCATAACCCAGCTTTAAAGCATTATGGTAATCGCTAATCCCCAACTGTCCATGTAGGAGAAACCCCAGCCAATCTGCTTGATGCAGGAAATATCTAGCTTCACTAAAAGCGGGTAATTGTCTCATCCAGACAAGTTTGGCTAGGCTGGAGGTGGCACTTAACACGGTATGATTAGGTGGTGCTATCCGCCTCAAATCCTCTAGCACCAATGATCCCCGCGCATCATTATACAGCAGTGGTGCATCTGTTGGATTGCCAGCAGCATCCACCAGCAAGACTGTAGAAGAAGTCCCATTAATTGCGATCGCTTTAATTTTTCGCCGCAACTCTTCAGGTATTTGTTCCAGCAGTACAAACAAAGCCTCCTGCCAAATTTTCGGCGTAACGGCGGCTGGTGAGTCCTCAAAGGGATATCGCACCTCAGCCTGAATAGAAGAGGCTTCCTCGTCAATCACTACGCCACGTGCGCCAGATGTGCCGAAGTCGATACCCAAATACAAATTCATAATTTTTATAAATTTTTTTAATGGAGAATAAATAAAGACTACTGACTAATAACTGCTTTTGTTGCATCTTGTAACAAGATATTCCCCAATCCTGGCAAAACAAGGAAAAGTAGTAAACGAACTGTTCAAAATCTATTCAGGTTAGGAGGTTTTCAGCCATGCCTATCTTAGATACTCTGTATATCGCTCAGATATCTTCCATCTCGGATACTCAAGTCTACATCGCTCTAGTTGTGGCGCTGATCCCAGGAGTTCTAGCTTGGCGATTAGCCACAGAACTTTACAAATAACGCTTCGATGTGACACAGTTAAAAAGCTAATAATCCTGGCAGTACGGGGTGCAGTTTCCAGATGCTGATGGCTTTATGCCATAAGTACCTAGCAAACTAGTACTTACGTAAGCCAGGTTATTTTTTAAATGGTGCAACACTTGTAGCTATTTTAAAAAAATGAAGTAATATGACAGCTAAATCAAGCAGTAATTAGCGCCAGAGCGCTTTTACAGTGCTTCCCTTCACTCAGCGAGGTTATTTTTTAGCATCATGAACGCGATTCAACCCTCCAGACCACCGTTACAACCTATACAAAAACGCCGGGTTACTCCTCGACCAAAGCGGCATCTTCGTCAACGTTCTTACCAGGTGATGGCACTGGAAAGCACAGCCAAGATAGCGGTTAATCTTGTCGTTACAGCCGTTGCAGCATCTGCTCTAGCACAACTTTTGCCTTATCATTGGTTACAGCAAGAGAAGTTGCGAGAAATTAGTACTGAAGTCAAGCTGATGGAAGGACATGTCAATGGTTTACAGGCGGAATTTAGCCGTAACTTCGATCCGCAACAAGCTAAAAGTATTAGACAACAACAAGGATACCGATTTGATCCTAGCCAGCGTCGTGTTGTGTTGATGAATAAGGATACTCGAGAAGATGAACAAACAGAGTCATCACCCTAAGAACAATAGGGAGTTTAGGATTATTTAGGTTTCTTGTGTTTCTGGCTACGTATAAACCGGGTGTTATTTTATATTATTGCTAATAAATAATGGTTAGTAGCTAATTTTTGAATAGCTATGTAGTTATCATCTATTAGTAAAATGCAATTCAAAATTTAACCAATTATTTTGAATTCTGAATCTTCCAGAATCACTAATCTACCAAATAGGATGCTCAGGAGATAACAAATCGTTTAGCCAATTTTCGATTTGTAAACGCAACCGAGAAACAGTAAGGGACTTAGTTGTTTCAAGATCGGGCAATTGAGTGAGGGCGCGACGATAATCAGCGATCGCACAATTCCAGTCACCCCAAAGATGGTAAGTTCTGCCACGTTCAGCCCAGATATGACCTTCTAGTTGACCGAAAAGTAGTGCTACCTCAAAATCCTCAATTGCCTCTTCATATTGCCCTAAGTCACGCCAGGTAATGCCTCTGTTAATCCACGCTCGGACATGACAAGGATTCAAATCAATTGCTCGATCGTAGTCGGTAAGTGCTGCTACTAATTCTCCACAAGCCGCGTAATAATTTGCCCGATTATTATAGGCACTAACCAAATAGGGATTGAGCTTGAGGGCGGTGTTATAATCGTAAAGCGCTTTTGGTTTTTCACCACTTTGGAAATAAATCAGCCCCCGGTTGTTGTAATCAACGGCATTGTGCGGATGGCGGTAAATTAGTTGGGTCAAAAGTGCGATCGCCTCAGTATAATCTCCTTGTTGAGCCGTCTTCAAAGCAAAAGAGCGTAAGTAGTTATTCTCTAAAGTAGATGTGCTGCGATCGTTTTTGCTCTCCTCTGGGACTTTATTTGTGTGATTTAAAACATATTTATATTGCTTGCAATGCTTGTCATCGTCAGCTAAAAATGAGTGAATATTCATCTTTCCCTGCCTGAAATCCCTGCTTTGTGAAATAAAATTCTAGTTTTCTCTCGCTAGTGGTTTTACCACTGTTTTTATTCTTAAGGTATTTAGGGTTACATGAAAGCCATCTAAAGGGAGAACTTAACCTAGCCGCACAAGAAAAATCTACGCCCTAAATAAACAATTGCTCCTCAAACCTAATCATGGATACTCGATCCCAAAGGTGAATTCCAGAAATAGCAGATGTGAATCTCAAAGACTAGTCAGGTAGTGAGAGCGACAAATTGGTAGAATGCCAACAAGCCGTTCGTTAAAGAAGGGACTGGGGACTGGGGACTAGGTACTGGAAAAAATTAGTTTAACCCCAATCAGCAATCCCCAATCCCCCAGCATCTAGATTTAATTTTTAAGTTTTGAGAAATTTTCTGATGACAACCGCAATTTCCTATCCCAATGCGCCTGATTTAGCAACCGATGACTACATTGTTATCGGCTTGGCAACCTGCTTCGTCAAAGAAGATGGAGAAGTTTATCAAATCGAAGTCATAGAACCGATTCCTTCTGCGGCTTTGGAAGCGCTGTTAAAGGGCATTCCTACCTCCTATAAGCTTGCCCATGCAACAACTTTGGGATCTGTCTTGGATGGCGATTCACAATTCCTGCCAGATGGCTTCCCAGAGTCGGCTCAGTTTGGAGAAGAATTTATGCCGAGGGCATTTGCAGCCGCTCGTACCTATAAGCGTCGTGAATCTGCAAAATCCCTGATTCCATTAGGTACAAACTACACTGAATTTAAGTATTCCATTGAGCGCAAACGGGTGCTAAATGCCGCTAGAGTTGTAACGAAAGAAGATAACGTTAAACAGCATTCTCACACTCACAAAGTTCTTTAAGAAATTATGCTCAAACTTTACGGCGGCGCTCGGAGTCGAGCCTCAATTGTTCAATGGTATTTAGAGGAAATCCAAGTTCCTTACGAATTCGTCAACCTCGATATGCAGGCGGGTGAACACCTCAAGCCTGAATATTTAGCAATAAACCCAGTTGGTAAAGTTCCAGCAATTGTTGATGGGGATTTTCAGCTTTGGGAATCTGGAGCAATTTTGCTGTATCTTGCCGAGAAGTACAGTAAAAGTCCACTTTCATTAGAGGAACGTGCTGTATTTTCCCAGTGGGTGTTGTTTGGCAATTCTACCCTAGCTACAGGGATTTTTGTAGAAGCAAATCGGGAGCGAGAAATGCCCCGCTTGTTGAATGCGTTAAATGAAATTTTCAGTAAGCAGCCTTTTTTGCTGGGTAATGAGTTCACTGTTGCTGATGTGGGAGTGGGTTCTATTCTGAGTTATATTCCCATCTTGCTGAAGCTAGACCTCAGCCCTTACCCAGCAGTGTTGAACTATATCAAGCAGTTATCTGAGCGTCCGGCATTTCAAAAAAGTATTGGCGGAGGGGCTTAGAATAATTCGTAATTCATAATTCGTAATTCGTAATTAAGAATTCAATTACGAATTACGAATTTTTTAGCGATAATTTGTAAATTGCAAAGCTACCGGGTAGTCTTCTTGTTTTAGTCGCTGCATAACTTCTTGTAAGTCATCTTTAGATTTGGCAGAAACCCGCACAGCATCACCTTGGATTGAGGCTTGTACTTTTTTGAATTCGTCCCGAATCAATTTAGAAATTTGTTTGGCGATTTCTTGACTGATGCCTTTTTTGAGTTTGATTTCTTGACGCACGCGATTACCGCTAGCTGATTCAACTTTGCCAAAATCAAAGATTTTCTGGGAAAGGTTACGCTTGGCGGCTTTTTCTCGCAGGACGGTGTGTACAGAATCTAAGGTAAATTCGCTGTCAGTACTAACGTTAATGCTTTCTTCGACCAACTCGACAGTAGTTTCAGTGTCTTTGAGGTCGTAACGACCTTTGATGTCTCGGATAACTTGATCGACAGCGTTAACTAACTCTTGTCGGTCAAAGTCGCTCACAATGTCAAAGGAAAATGTAGAAGCCATAAAACATTTTAGAATTTGGATTTTAGATTTTTGGTTTTGGATTTTGGATTTTGGAAAATTTTTCCTAGTCCCCATTCCCCAATTAACTAGTAGCTTGGATGATGCTCAAGAAGATAAGAGTGATAGAGCTAACTATGCCAGTAGCAAACATGAGCGATCGCAAAAGGGGTATATTCAAAATATAAAAAACTGAGTATAGCAAACGAGCCACCACAAAGGCGATCGCAGCTAGTTGTCCTGTAGAAGAATTTACACCAGTTACATAAGCCATCAATGCTGCTGCGGCAAATACCATAAAGGCTTCAAAGGTGTTCTGATGTGCCCAAGTCGCTCGTTGGGCATAAGGCGGCAATTTATCAACCATTGCGCGAGGAGTAGCAAGCATTTCCTTGCCAATACCCACACGGGCATAAGCTACTACCAAAAATGGCAGGTAAATCAGAACGACAGCAGCAGCGATCGAATACAAAAAAATTATCATTACTTATTGTTGTTGGTTACTAGTCATTAGTCATCAGTCATTAGTCATTAGTCAAATACAAATGACAAAAGACAAATGACAAATGACTAATCAAAGTAGAAAAGCGTTACCACTTTTCTTTGTTCTTCTGCATCTTGACAAGTTTGCAACAATGTGCGGCTGTCATGAAATGCAAAACAGATCAGTTGCTGGCAACGGGAGACAATTTCCTTGTTGCACAGGTAACTAGCTTCAGCAAGAGACAGATTATCATTACTGGGATTTTCCACTAAATGCATTACCTGTTCTAGCTGCTGGCGCGATTCCGAAGGCTGGCGTTCCAGGCTTTGGGGTAGAATCACCGTTAACAAATTTGCATCAGCCCGCGTTGCTCCCTTAATGGCGGCTGAATTTGTACCTGTAGCACCAGATGTAATGATGCGATTACCCGATAAAACTAGGGCATAAGTCATCATTTCAATCAGATTCTGATGCGTAATCGGAACGTGACGAGAACCCAGCAAGGCGATTTTTTTGGAACCCGTTTGTTGGATTGTCGCCAGTTCTTGCGCTAATGTATCGAGTTTAATAAGGTCTGTTGATTGGCTCAAAGATAGACATAATCCGATTAAACGACCCAGATATTTTACCAAACAGCGTGTAGGTGCGAGGAAAACTTGAGTTAGAGATTGCTACAATTTTTCGACTGTTTGGTTGAATAACTCGATTATGGTGCGGAGGGAGACAGCACGCGATCGCCTCTAAGGTGACAGCGTGCCGATCTTTATCTTCGCCAGTAGTACAGGCTCCTACCTGATAATTGAGCATAAATGCTCTTAATTGTTTAGCTTGATGAATCTAAGACAATGCTGCTGCTGGAGTTAAACCCAGTTGAGATAACAGGCGTTCAATGTCAAAATGCTCAGACATTAACTGCCGAATGCAATGAACCTTAATCGGTTCGTGGAGGCGGACTTGTCCGAAAGTGCGGTTAATAATTTCTACAGTGGTGAGGGTATCTAAGTCAACAGATAAAATGGGGATTTCTAGTTCTTCAGCACGACTGAGAATGAACGGTGGCGGTGGTAGTTGCCCAGTGAGAATTAAACATTGGGTAGAAGTTTCCAAAGCCGCTTGCTGAATTTCGACGCGATCGCCTCCGGTTACAACTGCCATATTTCGGCGTTTGCGGAAATACTTGACAGCAGAGTTGACATTCATCGCTCCAATTGCCAGACTTTCTACCAACAAATCCATGCGATCGTTGCGACAGAGAACGTCAGCCTTTAACTGCTTCACCAGTTCACCAACACTGATACTACGAAGCAAATCGCTATTTGGCAGCATTGCTAGCACGGGAATCCCTTGCTGTTCCAAAAATGGACGTAAGAGAGTGTTAACTGCTTCTAGTTGGGTGACAGGGATATCATTGATTACAACTCCCATCAAGCGATCGCCTACACGCCCTTTAGCAGCCAATAGCGCCTCGACTGAAACCAACGATTTATAGCGGCTTACCAACAGCACGCCAGCATCCAGTACTTCAGCCATTTGCAGCAAAGACAAGTTAAACAAATTGCCTTCAGAAAAGTCACCAGGCCCCTCCAGTAAGACCAAATCTCCTTGGGACTTATGCAAATATTGCTGTACTAGAGACTGCTGATAATCGGTTTTGTCTTCTCCTCGTAAGCGCTTCTGCACATTGAGTTCATCCAAAGCCAGCATTGTAGGTGCGACACGGTTTTCCGGCAAATTGAGGCTAAGAGCGATGAATTGGACATCTTCCTCAATTACGGTTCCACTAGACGAATTTAGACACGTACCAAGCGGTTTACCGTAGGTAATATCCAGTCCTTTTTGCTGTAGCTGATGAGACAAACCCAGAACAGTTGCAGATTTACCGCTATAAGTCTCGGTTGAGCCAATCAGCAAATATTTAGGGGATTTTGGCACACATGCACTCCTAATTTCAAAATTCAGAAGAACCCAGCTAGGTGTTTCCTAATTCTAGTTCCTTCTGGCAAAAGCCTCTCGCTCTCACAAATTAAGGTTTCCCAGAATTCGCTTCTGAATAAACAGGCGAGGCTCTTATGGGTAGGTTTTTCAGATTAGACCAGTTTTTTGGGTTTTAGAACCAAAAAGATTGCCTCAAACCTTAAAACTACGTTAAATATCTTCTAGGTTTCTATAGGAATCCGGTTTAATTTCTGAAAATATACGTAGGATGTGATCGCGGAGAGTACGGCATCAAACCCTTGATAATAGTGCGTTACGAACTCCGTCATAACACACTCTACAATTTTCTTTGCTAAGTTAAGATTTAGTTTAAAAAAAGTATTGACATGAACACCAACTTAGAAGAATTTTAATATCTATGGAAGAATGGCTTGGACTCTGATTGGGCACTCTTAAAATTCAATACTTCACCTTCAGAAAAAGAACCAAGATATTTAATTGTAAATACGAAAACTAAACAGGGTTTGCTAGTTCATGATGATGCTATCTATCAGCATCTAAAAGAAACTATGTGTGAAAAAGGGGTTCGTATTATTTCAAGTTTATGATGATGTCTATTTTTCCAATAAATACTTCTAAGTGTAGATGACTGAGTGATAGGGAAAGGGATAATGCTGAAGGAGTAGATTTTCTCTGACTCACTAGGAGATTATGTGATGAAAACCAGAAAGCTAGGGAAACTTGGGTTAGAAGTTTCAGCCATCGGACTTGGTTGCATGGGAATGTCCGAGTTTTATAGTGGTCGTGATGAAATTGAAGCGATCGCTACAATTCATCGAGCCTTGGAACTTGGAGTTAATTTTCTTGATACTGCTGATATGTACGGGCCTTTTACTAACGAGCAATTAGTAGGCAAAGCAATTAAGGATCGCCGCGATAAAGTAGTATTAGCAACCAAATTTGGTAATGTTCGCACTGAAGATGGTGGTTGGAAAGGGATTAGTGGCAAACCGGAATATGTCCATGAAGCTTGTGATGCCTCACTCAAACGTCTAGGAGTGGAAGTAATTGACCTCTATTATCAACATCGGGTAGATACAACCGTGCCCATTGAGGATACTGTCGGAGCAATGGCAGAGTTAGTAAAGCTGGGAAAAGTCCGTTATTTGGGACTTTCAGAGGCTGCTCCGGCGACGATTCGGCGGGCTGTGGCAGTTCATCCGATTGCGGCATTGCAAACAGAATACTCGCTTTGGAGTCGAGAGCCAGAGGATGAAATTTTACCTACAGTGCGAGAATTAGGAATTGGGTTTGTTCCCTATAGCCCATTAGGAAGAGGTTTTTTATCAGGTGCGATCGCTAGCCCTGACGATCTAGCACCTGATGACTATCGCAGAAATGCGCCTCGCTTTCAAGGTGAGAATTTTTATAAAAACCTACAATTAGTTGAGCAAGTGAAGGCGATCGCCACCGAAAAAGGAGTAACTGCTAGTCAGCTTGCACTAGCATGGCTATTGGCTCAAGGAGAAGATATTGTCCCAATTCCGGGGACAAAACGCCGTACTTACTTAGAAGAGAATATTGCAGCTACCGAAATTACCCTGACTGAACAAGAGTTGAATCGACTAGAAGCAGTTGCACCAAAAGGTGTAGCATCTGGCGATCGCTACCCTGACATGAGTACTGTTAACCGTTGATTTATTAATGAAATGTAACCAAATTTGTGCCGATTGTTCCCAGTAGTGCGATACAGGTGAAAAGCTATGATTTAGGCACTACACAAAATAATTATGTTGTGAATCAAGATAATTATGTCATTTCAGGTTTTTATTAATCATTCTTGGATGGTAAATAGACCTGCGCTGTAGGGGCAATTTATGTAGACGCAAAGTGGCTTACCGTTGAGTATTGCCCCTACGACATATATGGTTTTTCACTATGGCAAAAGTTTTTGGAGAGTGATAGAAGAGGATTATTTAGCAGTTTGTTGCTTGCGTTTCATTTTCAATGCTAGTGCGATCGTTGCCAGCACACCAAGAACAGTATTAGGTTCTGGGACTGAAAGCTGATTATCCACAGTTCCTGTTTTGTGAATGTCTATCAATATACTTCCAGTATTGTCACTATAGAAAATATCGTTCACAGCTAGGAACAAAAAAGTCGCTGTGGTGGGAATTGTAAATGTTGTCTCACCAAAGATACCAAAAACACCATCAAATAATGTTTGTTGACCACAGATTCTGTTAGGGTTACTCAGGGTTGCATCACTGCACATATAAGCATTTTTGCCAGGGTCAAAGGTAGAGCTTGGGGAGGCGGTAGAATCAAACAAAGTGTTAGAAGTCCATGTGTTCTGAGTGTAGTCATATTGATTGGCATCTTGCTGATTGAGGGCTACAGCATCAACCACACGTTGTTTAGAAGATGTATCAAGAAGCTGATCTGAGGTACTGAATACCCCTATCATGTCGCTCCTTTGACCTGGACTCCAAACACTCGTGTTAAATTTACCAGAAATATTCAGGCTGATGGAGTCGCCACCTTTCAAACCCAAATCTGCTAGGGATATGGCTTTAGTGTTACCAGCAACAGTATTCACACCTTGGTAATAAGTTGTGTCAGCGTAGGTTCTCAAAAAGGTGTCTGTAGGATCGATTGTCAGGGATGCGGCTTGAGCTTTGTTAACGGTAGAGAATGCTCCTAGTCCTACTAGACTAGAAACCATTAAAACACCCAGAAATTTTTTCATATTCTTGCATTGATTGCGTGTAAATCTATGTTATGCAATAGCCGATAAAGCTTGTATAACTTTACACAGATGAGTGTTGAATATTAGATATGTTTAACTGGAAAAACCCCGAACAATTACAGTATTTTTATTTATAAGTTCTAAACTATTTGTTACTTCAAGTTGCAGCATATTTAGGCAGTATTTACACGTAAGGGCTATTCTGTGTAAATATTGGCAATTGAAAGTGCTTCTAACTCAGCCATAAGGTAGTGGCTGAGTTAGAAATTATATTGTTCGTGCCGCCCCTGTGTGTTTGAGCATCTGTCAACGATTCTTCGTCTGAAGAAGGCGGTTTTCAAATCATCTATACTTGGTATTTCTTGTTAATGTGTAAGCTTTATAGCGTTTCCTAATCATACAAAGTACATCATAGCCCCCTCATCGCTTGCGGGGAGGGGGTTGGGGGTGGGGTTCTTGTACCTCACTCAACTGAGAACCGCTATAATATTATTCATTATTTTATTCAAAAGCCCAATACCTGCCTTGATTTTTCAAGCACTTCTTTGGGGCGAAATGGTTTAGTCAGATATAAATCTGCACCAACCTCAATCCCTTTTTGTTTGTCAAATTCCTGCCCCTTAGCTGTCAATATAACAATGTAGATGTCAGTCATTTCTAAGTCATGTTTAACAATGTGGCAGACTTGCAAACCGTTCATTTTAGGCATCATCACATCGAGAAAAACTAGATTTGGTTTTTCAGTTTTAATAGTTTCAAGAGCCTCTTCACCATTTCTAGCAGTTAGAAGTTCAACACCCTCGTCTTCTAATGCTTCTAAGGCTTGTTCCATCAAAATCAAGATATTGGGTTCATCGTCAACAATCAAAATTTTCTGGGTCATAAGATTTAGGGAATTGGAAATTGGGCATTGGGAATTGGGAATTGGGAATTGGGAATTGGGAATTGGGAATTGGGAATTGGGAATTGGGAATTGGGAATTGGGAATTGGGAATTGGGAATTGGGAATTG
>NZ_JBALBW010000040.1:0-1184 GCF_036919895.1 Nostoc sp. | reverse complement strand
CAGGGCTATTTCATTCTAAATCTGTCCAGTATATGGTAAGATGAGCGCGCAAATTTTGCATAACGCATCGACTACCGTGTGTCAAATCGCAATTATAGAAGCCTTTATTGGACTAAAAGACCCCCGTCGCCGTGCTGGACAACGCCATACTCTTCCACTGTGCCTAGCTTTATTTACTTTGGCGATCGCCGCAGGGAATAGAGGATTTTTAGCAATTGGAGATTGGATTTCAAGCTACCATGAGCAGTTAGTTGATCTTTTAAAACCCCCAAAAAACAGACTACCTTCTTATAGCACCCTGCGTCGGGCTTTATTATACATAGATTACACAGACTATTCCGTATGTCTGGCGAAATTCTTTGACATCAAACCAATTTGCGGAGAAACCATTGGATTAGACGGCAAAGTCCTCAAAGGCTCATACCAAATTGAAAATGATAATCCTAACTCCGACTCTCATCCAGCAATTATGCTGGTCAGTACTTATATTGTCGAGCGAGGATTTATTCTAGAACCATGTGAGGTTAATGCCAAAACCAATGAAATTAAAGCAATACCTGAGTTGATTCAGAAACTGGCTTTAAAGGGAGTTGTTTTTGTTTTTGATGCAATTAATACCCAAAAAAAACTTGCGAGTTGATTATAGAGAGTGGGAATGATTATATTGCGGCCTTAAAAGGCAATCAGCAAGGTCTATTCAAAGATGTTAAAACAAATTTTATACCAGAGTCCACTTGCGAGCAGATAAATAAGGGGCACGGTCGAGTCGAAAAGCGTCATGTCAGTATTTGTCAAACACTTGATAATATTCGTCCTTGGCCCGGACTTCTCACTTTGATCCAAGTTAAGTCAGAACGTCAGGTTTTCACCCACAATGTGATAGAAGTAACTACTGAGACTCGTTATTACATTTCATCTCTATGTGAAACGGCTCAACAAATAGCTGAACGAATCAGAGGATATTGGGGTGTTGAGAATAAAGTTCATTACGTTCGGGACGTTACCCAAGGTGAAGATGCATCCAGAATTCGCACTACCCCCCTGCCTCAGATTTTTGCGCTCGCTCGCAATTTTTCACTCAATTTATACCGGGACAATATGTTTAAAAACATGGCACAAGCTCAACGTTTATGTTCTTTTGGACTAGACACACTCAAGCAGCTTTTTAGAATGAAATAGCCCTG
>NZ_JBALBW010000039.1:0-13307 GCF_036919895.1 Nostoc sp. | reverse complement strand
TGGGCATCTTGCCCGCCCGTAGTCAAAGGCGGGCAAGATGCCCACCCCACAATAAGTAGTTGAGTATTTTTTTATTTGAAAGCCCCTTATGCTTTTATTAATAAAACGCATGAGTTTGTTAATGAAACGCATGAGTTTATTAATGAAACGCATGAGTTTATCAATGAAACGCATGAGTTTATCAATGAAACGCATGAGTTTATCAATGAAACGCATGAGTTTATCAATGAAACGCATGAGTTTATTAATGAAACGCATGAGTTTATACTTAAAGCCAGTAGGGTGCGTTACGGCTTCAGCCTAACGCACCGCCAAACACTCAAAAATAGAAAGACTGTACACAACGCAGTGTGTAAAAAAAGCAATAAAATATTTAAATATCTAAAAAACTCAGTTATATCTAAATTTTTGAACTTAATTGCGAAATTTAGAACTAAAACGGTGTGTTAATAGTAAATAAGATACACATATTCAAGGGCAGGATATGATACTTGAGACTGCGGCGATCGCAATTGGCACTATAATAGCCACCAAAGCCTTAGAAAAAACCACCGAAAAGGTAACAGAAGTTTTATTAGATAAGACTGGTCAGTTTCTCGTCACCCTCAAAAAACACTCTCCTGATACTGTAGCTGCTATAGAGAAAGCACCAGACCAACCACTCGATTATGGTAAAGCTGTACTTGAGGTGCAATCTGCGGCTGAAGCTAATCCTGAAGTGGCTCAAGCTGTAGAGGAATTGGCATTATTAACAGAAAATAATCCACCCTCAAACTGGGCTGAAATTCTGAGAGAGATAAAAGCATCTGTGGAGAAATCTCAACAACCATACCCTTCAACTTTTATCCAAAACATCGAAAAAGCGATTAATGCGGCTCAAACCCAAACCATTGACCAAAGAGGTAGTACTTTTAATATTTGAGTGGAGTCGTCTGACGGGGAACGGACAAAGTTAACTCCCACAAAATCTATTCCTTATCGCGGTTCCGTTAATTTCGTCGGGCGAGAAACCGAACTGACAATGGTGCATGAAGACTTGCAGCGCGGAAATTATGTAGCAATAGCGGGAATGGGTGGCGTGGGTAAAACTGAATTAGCTACCCAATACGCCAGACGATACAAACAAGATTATGGGGGAATTGCTTGGTTTAACGACAGAGAAAGCAATCTCGCCGCCGAAGTTTTAGAGTTTTTTTCATTGCAGTTCGGTTTGGAGATTCCCCAAGAATCAGGAGGAAAATTTTTAAGCCTTAAACAACAAGTCGCCTGGTGTTGGTCTAGATATCCTAAGTCTACCTTGCCGATTTTAATCGTCTTCGATGACGTAACTGATTTAGACAACCTCCGCCAAGTCGTACCCAAGGATAACCGCTTCAGAGTCTTAATTACTACTCGACTGCGGGATTTAGACTCAAATTTTATTCAAGAGATAGCCTTAGATGTTCTCTCGCCCCAAAAAGAACCAGGTAAAGCCTTAGAACTGTTAAAACGACTGTTGAGGAAAACAGATAGGCGAGTTGAAAATCAACCACAAGCTGCAATAGCAATATGTGAATGTCTAGAATATTTGCCCTTGGGCATAGAGTTAGTGGGAGGCTATTTAGTACGCGACCCGGACATATCTTTAGATATCATGTTTGGGCGATTGCAAGAACGTAAATTAGCAGAAACAGCTTTACAAGACCGGGAAACTCTGAACTCAACTCAACTAGGAGTCAAAGCCGCCTTTGCTTTAACTTGGTCAGAACTCGACCCACTGGCGCAACAACTAGGAATATTTTTGAGTTTATTTTCTCCTGTACAGATTCTTTGGGATTTAGTTCTTTGGGTGGCGACAGGTGGAGGGGAAACAGAAAATCAGGAACAAAAACAGCTAACTTGGTCAGAAGAAGAATTAAACGCAGCTAAAAAGCAACTCTACGGGTGCAACTTGCTGCAACTCTTAGAAGAAAGAGCAGGATGTTATAAAATTCATGCCTTAGTGCGGTGGTTTTTGCAAGGGCAGTTAGCCGATGCTGGCGAGATGGAATTAGTTTTGGAAACAACCTTTGCTACTGCGATGATAGGCTTTGCCCAAATCCTTCCTGGTTCACCAACTTCTGAGCAGATTGAAAGCATCAGAGATATCATTCTCCATCTCGAAGACCTGGGTAAACGTATAATTGCAGAGATAAAAAAACCAACAGAGGCAGAGATAATTTCTTTACCATCAGTTCCCAGCGATGAAGTAATTAGGATATTTGTAGGGATAAAAAGATTTTACGAAGGACAAGGACTATATAAATTAGCAGAACCTTGGACTGAAGAATGCGTAAATGTTTGCCAGTCCTTGTTTGCTGGGGAGCATCCCGATGTAGCTTCTAGCTTGAATAATTTAGCTTTGCTCTACCATAGCCAAGGACGGTACAACGATGCCGAACCTTTGTACATTGAAACCTTGGCAATGAGAAAGCGCCTGTTTGCTGGGGAGCATCCCGATGTAGCTTCTAGCTTGAACAATTTAGCTGGTCTCTACCATAGCCAAGGACGGTACAGCGATGCCAAACCTCTGTACATTGAAGCCCTGGCAATGACAAAGCGCCTGTTTGCTGGGGAGCATCCCGATGTAGCTTCTAGCTTGAACAATTTAGCTGGTCTCTACAATAGCCAAGGACGGTACAGCGATGCCGAACCTCTGTACATTGAAGCCCTGGCAATGAGAGAGTGCCTGTTTGCTGGGGAGCATCCCAATCTAGCTTCTAGCTTGAACAATTTAGCTTCCCTCTACAAAAGCCAAGGACGGTACAGCGATGCCGAACCTTTGTACATTGAAGCCCTGGCAATGACAAAACGCTTGTTTGCTGGGGAGCATCCCGATGTAGCTACTAGCTTGAACAATTTAGCTTTGCTCTACAAAAGCCAAGGACGGTACAGCGATGCCGAACCTCTGTACATTGAAGCCCTGGCAATGTGCGAACGGTTGTTTGATGGGGAGCATCCCAATGTAGCCTCTAGCTTGAACAATTTAGCTGGTCTCTACCATAGCAAAGGACGGTACAGCGATGCCGAACCTCTGTACATTGAAGCCCTAGCAATGAGAAAGCGCCTGTTTGCTGGGGAGCATCCCAATGTAGCTACTAGCTTGAACAATTTAGCTTTCCTCTACAATAGCCAAGGACGGTACAGCGATGCCGAACCTCTGTTCATTGAAGCCCTGGTAATGTGCCAACGGGTGTTAGGCGTTAATCATCCCAATACAGCGACAGTTCGAGAAAATCTAGCAATCCTGCAACGCCAGTCTAATCCCCCCGCTATTTAGAAAGGTCGATTAAGTCACTTTATGCAAATATTAAAGGCGATATTAATTTTACCCTTTTCCCTGCTGTGGCGATTTATTAAAAAATTAATTCGTAATTAAAATATTGGTTTTGTGCAATTGAGAGTGGAGAAAACAATTAGTTGAGTGGAATTATTAGATTCTGCTGATGCACTACAAAAATTAAAATATACAGCACAAACAGAAGACTGGGTAATTGGTGTAGTGAATGCTGACGGCGAAAAATGCGTTGGCAAAGCCTACACGAAGTGCGATCGCTGTTGGAATTACTCTACTCATGTAGGAGAATCAGCAGAACATCCCTTAATTTGCGATCGGTGCGTTGCAGCCTTAGCCGGAGAGTTCTAGTAAATATACGTTAATTCGCCGAACTTCTCCCTATTTTTAACTAAATTTCAAGTCTTTCCCTCTCCAAATCGGAGAGGGATTGTTTTACGTAGTAAAACGAGGGAGAAGTTTTTTGAGTCAGCGGTTGAAATAGATATTTTGCGTAATACACATTATAGTCTTTTTGTCCAGTACGTAAGTCCTAGGGGTAATATAATTTGGAACAAAAAAATCGAGTATTTTTACTGAAGATGGCTACGTGTTTTAACTGTATCTTCTTTAAGGAAAGGGGAACTGCTAAATTATTAAGAAAATACAAAGGTATGGATTAATACGTAGAATTTAGACTAAAACATCCATTAACTCAAAATTCAAGGGAGAAAAAGATATGTCAGATACAGTTGCTAAAGAGTTGGCAGATTTTTTGCTGCAAATAGAACAGCGATCGCAGTTTCATGCAGGCTACCCATATAATTTAAGTTGTGATTACAGTGCGATCGGCAAATTTTTCAATCATCTGTTAAATAATGCTGGAGATCCATATATTGAACCAGACTTTGGTCTTCATTCTCGTAAGTTTGAGCAAGAAGTATTAGCTTTTTTTGCTCACCTTTATAAAATTCCAGAAAGTCAGTTTTGGGGTTATGTTACTGCTGGCGGGACTGAAGGTAATTTATATGGAATGTTCTTAGCAAGAGAAATCTACCCGAATGGGATTCTTTACTCATCACAAGACTCTCACTACTCAATTCCCAAAGCCGCGAAATTATTCCGCATTCAACATAATGTTGTTAATTCGCAAGCTAATGGAGAAATGAATTATGACCATTTTGAACAACTTCTTAGCGAAAATCGTAATTATCCAGCTATCATAAATTTAAATATTGGGACTACTGTCAAAGGTGCAATTGATAACTTAGACAAAGTTCTAGAAATTTTAGATCGCAATCAGATTAAAGATTACTATATTCATTGTGATGCCGCACTTTCAGGATTAATATTACCGTTTTTAGATGGCGCTCCGCAAGTTAATTTTCAAAAGCCTATAGACAGTGTAGCTATTTCTGCTAAATTTATTGGTTCTCCATTACCTTGTGGTGTAGTTTTAACAAAGAAGAAATGGGTAGAAAAAGTTGAAACAGAAATTGAATATATTGGTTCAAAAGATACAACAATTCTGGGTTCTAGAAACGGTCATACTCCCCTAATTCTCTGGTATGCAGTGCAAACCAGAGGTTATGATGGATTAGCTAGAGAAGCAAATACTTGTATTAACAATGCCCAATACCTTTTCCAACAACTTCAAATCAGAGAATATCCATGTATGTTAAATGATTTTTCCAACACCGTGGTGTTTCAAAAGCCTTGTCAAAAGTTAATCAAAAAGTGGCAATTAGCCGTGTTTGAAAATTGGGCACATATTATAGTCATGCAGAATATTAATCGGGATAAAATAGATAGTTTTATTAGTGAACTTTTGCTAGAAGAAGGGTTAATTAATAATGTAGAAAATTTTAATTTACAGACAGTCTGACACTCATATAGACTATCAGGTAGAATTAATTTCCCAATTTTACAATGTGTTTCTTCAAACGAGATTTTATCTATCTAAAAAGTTTTTGTAACACAAATTAGCAGCGAGTAATTTTTCTACTTCTGCACCTTCCATAGGTGGCAAGAAAAAATATCCTTGTCCATAATCACATTGTAATGTCTTCAGTTGTGCTAGCTGTTCTATAGTTTCTATTCCTTCTGCTGTTACAGACATATTTAGATTATGAGCTAATGTCACAATCGCTCTTACAATTTCTAAATTTTCTCCTTGGCTACCGATGTTAGTCACAAAAGAACGGTCAATCTTAAGAGTTTTGATTGGTAGGCGGTGTAGATAACTCAGGGATGAATAACCAGTCCCAAAATCATCCATGTGCATCTCGACATTTAGCTCTGTTAACTGAGAAAGCACGGTGTTAGCTAATTCAAAATTATCCATCAACAGGGTTTCAGTAATCTCTAACTTCAAACAGCACGGTTCAAGTCCAGTTTCTTGCAAAATATGTTTAACTTGTTTAAACACATCGGGTTGCGTAATTTGTTTCCCAGAAAAATTTACGCTAATTGTCAAGGGTAGTGAGCTAGGAAATTGTTGATGCCATCTATGCATTTGCTGACAGGCTTCAAAAAGTACCCATTCCCCGATACTAACAATCATTCCAGTTTCTTCGGCCAGGGGAATAAAATCTTGAGGCGAAATAAAACCTCGTTCTGGATGATACCAACGGATCAGCGCCTCAAATCCAATAATTTTACCAGTTGTTAGTGAAATAATTGGCTGGTAATCAAGCCGAAATCCTTCTTGCTTGAGCAGCGCATTTCGCAGAGCAGTTTCTAACTCTAATAGTAAAGATGCAGTCTCGTGCATCTTTTGGTCAAAGACCTCATAGCGTGCCTTACCAAGTGATTTTGCACGATACATTGCCACATCGGCATCGCGGAGAATATGCGCTGATTGTTTATAATCTGGTTTACTTAAAGCGATGCCAATACTAGCATTAGTAAATACCAGATGCTCATTTAATTGAAATGGCAAAGCTAGTATCTTTTTAATTCGCTCGGCTACCTGTATGGCGATATTGATATCCTCAATTTCTTCAATTAAGATTGTGAACTCATCGCCGCCAAAACGAGCAACTATGTCTCCACCTCGCAGAACTGAGTTTAAGCGATGAGAAATTGCAATCAAAAGTTTATTTCCCATTAGATGTCCCAAGCTATCATTGACAACTTTAAAGCGGTCTAGGTCTAAAAATAGCACGGCAAATAAATAATTACTTTGCTGTTGAGTACGTTCTATTGCTTGCTGCACTCGCTCCATAAATAATCTTTGGTTAGGTAATCCAGTTAGCCCATCATGGAGACTATTGTGTAGTAATTGCTCTTGTGCTTGTTGCCGCTTAATAATATCTTGTTGAAGTTGTTGATTTACTCTAATAAGTTCAATAGTGCGTTCTAGAACAAGTCGCTCAAGCTGATAACGATATTGGATTAATTCTTCTTCTTCTAATTTTCGCTTAGTGATATCACGAATAATAACAACATACTCTTTTACTTGGGAATTGAATGGCTGTGAAATAGTTGATTCAACAATTCGTAGACATTGATTTACTCTTAATGTTTGCTCGCTCCTAATAGACCACTGTTTTGGTTTGCCACGATAGCATCTTAATAGTTTATTCAATTTTTTTCCAAGCAACTGCTCAAAACTCATTTGAAATAATTCTTCAGCGGCAGCATTTGTTTGACAAATCGTACCATTTTCATCTAAGACTAAAACACTATCTGGAATGGTATCGAGAGTAGTAATAAATAGGTTTCTTGCTTGTTTACGTGCCTCGTCGATAGCAACAATTTGTGGTAGAGTTGTCCAGCAAGCGATCGCTACCCCCATAAAAGAAAGCGTCACTAACAAAATAGCTAGTAAAGAGTTTTGAGGATTAGTAGAAACTCTGTCTAGTAAATCGCGGATGACCCAGCTACTTGTGGTAGTAATACAAATTAATGATACTAAGACAATTACCTGTAGTACCACAAAATCTGAGTTGTTCTTGCTAGACCTAGTGTAGTAACGCTGTGTCCACCATTCCGGGTGTAATGGTGCAAATCTTAAGCGACTTAAAGCTACATCTCCTATCATCAGAACAATGGGTAATAGTAATCCCACTGAAAAATCTCTCCAATTCCAAGCCAAACCTCCCACTATTAGAACTACTGTTTCTAGAAAGAAAAAACTAAGTGACCACCAAGGACATAAGACCTGTGGTTCGCCCCGACACAGCCATAATCCCAGATGTAGTCCCATAATGGACATGAGATAACAAGTACCTGCGACTGTGACAAGTTGAGATACATTTCCTAAATTGAGACAAAGCAAACTGATTAGAAAGGTAACTAAAATAGCAGGCGCAAGGACACCTTGAGGAGAAACCAATGCAAATATGGGAGAAAGCTGTCTATCTAAGGCAAGTTGATATAGTATCCGAGGAGAGTTGGAGACTGCCGTAGCAGAACTTAGAAGGCAAGATACAGTAATCAGAAGTGTTACTAGAAAGGGAGCATATTCACCCCAGAAAGGTTTAGAAGCCGCTACTAGATTTAAGAATGTATCGTCACCTATTGTTGGATTGGGAGTCGAACACATTAATACCCAAGAACCACCTAAAAATACTGGAGGAATTAGCCAAGCAGCTACGGTCAAGAACTTTAAAGTTTTATACGGATGGTGGCTATCAGCAACAAAAGAAGAAGTGGTTTCACAAGCATAAATTGAATAGCTAGCTAGAAAAAACCACTTTGCCCATTCTTCAAAGCTCAGGGTATGTGTACTAGTTGGGATAAGTTTAAAACTAGCAGTTGAGAAGCCTAACCATAGGACACCTTGAATAGAAAACAAAAGCAGTAATAAAATCGCTGGGAATACAAAAAATAAATGCAGGAGTGCTAAAGCACGGCTACCACTGAATGCCACAATAAAAGGAATTGCTGTAAATACAACTTTTAATAAAGTTTCTGGACAAGAAAGACCTAATGTTTCAAAATTGACTTTAATTAGGTCTGTGAGAATAATCGCGTATAGTGCTGGTGCTGCTGCCCAGCTAAAAAAGTATCCTAATGCTACGTAACGACCTAAGCCAGGAAAATTTTTTAATAGCCTTGTAGTATAGTTTGGTGTCCCTCCAGCGACATCTGGCCAGCGTCTACCTAGACTTTGTACCTGCAAGTTCAATAAAAAGGAAACGATCGCCCCAACAAACCAAACTAAGATTGCTTTAGACCCTAACGCTGCATGAATAATGGGAGCAGTACCAATCCATCCCACATGACCCGTTAAGCCAAAGCCCCAGGTTTCGAGATAACTCAGAGTCCGTGGTAGTCGGATCGCCAAATTCTGATTTTTCTCTGCCTGTATAGAATTGTTAGTAAGCATTGTTTCTTAGCGAGATTTACTGACCTTTTCACTCAATAGCCGAATCTCGCTGTATATAGCTTCCGTATAACTGCTGAACTTATAAGAAAAGATAACTTACTTGTAGCAATACTATCTGATTTATGACAATTCGCACTGTCTAGATCCCCCACTTTTTTAAGGAGTCGGGGATCTAACTTTTCACGAATGATTTAGGATTGCTATATTACCCTGATTAATTGACTGGCTAGGTCTTTATAGCTTTTGCAACAACTCCTGAGTTAACTGAGAAAACGCTTTTGAACCAGCTGATTGGGGAGCAGTTAAAACAGCTGGCATAAAACTATCAACAGCCTTAGCAACATTGACATCAACAGGTATTTGTACTTTACAAATTTTATCTACCCCGAAATCTTCCACAACGCGGTGCATCACTTGTTTATAGTATCTACCAGTGAGCAGGTTAGCGCTGGACATGCTGAATACAATTCCCAGCATTTTTATATCTATTTTGCTTTCATGTCCATGACTGTCTTTCAATTGGGCAATGCGTCTTTCTAGCAGTTGAATCCCCACTACAGATAAAGGTTCTGGTTTTGCCGGAAGGATGTAGAAATCGCTGGCAGCTAAAGCGCTACGAGTCAATAAATTATAGCCGGGGGCACAATCGAGAAGGATAAAATCATATTCTTGACGGACTGGTTTTAGAATGTTATTAATCAAGACTCTTTCAAAGCGATTCCAAATCGTTTCAAAGTCCTGTTCACCTAATGCGGTTGCTTGTTTATGTAGCATTTCTGAAACAACGAATTCATCATACAAATCGATATCTCCTGGTAATAAATCCAGTCCGGGAAGATTACAAACCTGAGATTGAATGATATCTTGAATTGTTAGTTTTGCCTGTGGATCTGGATTGATTACTTCATCGATCAGATACCTAAATGTCTTGCTTTGTTTACGACGCTTGGCAAAATCTAAAGGCGACATCAAACTGAGTGTGGCGCTAATTTGGCTATCTAAATCAAGGACAAGCACCCGCTTGCCATAATTTTTAGCTAAACAGGTAGCTAAGTTTACGGTGAGGGTGGTTTTACCAACGCCACCTTTCATATTTGCAGTAGCAATTACATATCCCATTGGTTGAGTCCTCTGTTGACGCATTCACATCTAGGTAGCGTACACCTCTCTCGATTTATTAAATCTTCCATTAAATTTAATATTTTCGGAAACTCAACGAAGATGAAGGGAGCAGGGGGAAATGACTACTTCTTCGTGCCGTGGGTGGATTTACCTGCTGCTGTACTAGTTAAATTTCTGCCACTTTAGTTGAAAGCTAGATAACATTAGATTCGGCGTGTTTACTGTTCGAGAGTGCCAAAATGTCTAAGCAACTGGGTCAAAAAATTGCACCTACACCGATATCAAATGATATTAATGTAGTGGATTTGATCGATCAATACTTCACCGCTTACAACTCAGCGCGGTTGCGGGAAATCTGCCAACTTCTGAGTCGTGATGTGCTGACGGAAGGTGTCACGGTGGGAGTTAGCCTTTCCGGTGCGATGACACCAGCAGGATTTGGGGTTTCAGCGCTTGCACCCTTAATTCGCAACGGTTTTATTGACTGGATGATTAGCACTGGTGCAAATCTTTACCACGATATGCACTATGGTTTGGGTTTTGAACTTTTTGCTGGTAATCCGTTTTTGGATGATGTGAAGCTCCGCCAGGAAGGGACTATTCGCATTTATGACATCATCTTTGGTTACGATGTGCTACTAGAAACTGATGCGTTCATCCGCAAGATTTTGCAAGGGGAAGCGTTTCAGAAGCGGATGGGAACTGCTGAGTTTCACCATTTACTAGGTAAGTATGTTCGGGAAGTAGAAAAGCAGTTGGGTGTGCAGCATTCCTGCTTGCTTGCTACAGCTTATGAGTATGGCGTGCCTATATATACATCTTCTCCAGGAGATAGCTCTATTGGGATGAATGTGGCGGCTTTGGCTTTGGAAGGTTCGCAGTTAGTGATAGATCCATCAATTGACGTAAATGAAACGGCTGCGATCGCATATAATGCCCGTGAGTCAGGTGGTAAAAGTGCGGCGGTAATTCTCGGTGGCGGTAGTCCTAAGAACTTTTTACTCCAAACTCAACCGCAACTTCACGAAGTATTAGGGCTAGAAGAACGAGGACACGATTACTTTATCCAGTTTACCGATGCACGTCCAGATACAGGCGGTTTGTCTGGAGCAACCCCATCGGAAGCTGTTAGTTGGGGTAAGATTGACCCGGAAGAGTTACCTAACACAATTGTTTGTTATACCGATAGCACGATCGCTCTACCACTAGTAACAGCATACGTCTTGAATAAGTGCCAGCCTCGTCCCCTCAAGCGGGTGTACGACAAGCGAGAAGCTATTTTCGATAAACTCCAAAAAGACTATCTAGCAGCCAAAAACCAACCATCAGATCGGATTCCCGCAGCAGCGGCTGATAGTGCTTCACAGCAAACAGCGACTTATCCCTGTGGTCGGCTGATTCCAAATGCTCATTAGGGAGTAGAGGGGCAGGGGGGCAGGGGAGCAGGGGAGTAGGGGAGTAGGGGAGCAGGGGAGCAGAGGAGAAATAACTAATGCCTCATGCCCCATGCTCCATGCCCCTCATCCTTTTTGTCCAATCATAAAGATAAGTTGTCATTTTCCTTTGCCTTTAACTTCGATTTCGCCCCGCTTTTCAAATAAAAATTCATTACGCAAAAACTTATAAGTATCTTCTGTAACCTGAATTTTACCAACAATACCTTGGGATTCCATGCAGCTAGCGATGTTTACGGTATCTCCACAAAGATCGTAAGTAAATTTGTTGAGGTCAATTACTCCCGCCACTACAGAACCGCTATGAATGCCGATACGGAGGTTGAGGTTTTGGTTATTCTCAGTATTAAATAGAGCGATCGCAGTTTGCATCTGGAGTGCCATTTTAGCGATCGCTTGAGCATGATCTGGGCGGCGTGTAGGTAAGCCACCAAGTACCATATAAGCATCGCCAATTGTCTTGATTCTCTCTAAACCATATCTTTTGGTGACGCGATCGAAAGTTGAGAAAATCGAATTGAGTAAGCTTACCACTTGAATTGCACTCATAGAAGCAGCTATTTCGGTAAAGCCGACGATATCTGCAAATAAAACTGTAACATCAGCAAAGTCTTCAGCAATGTTAGCTGATTCTGCTTTCAGTTCCTTGGAGATTGGGGTTGGCAAAATATTCAGCAATAAACGTTCCGTTTCTTCCTGCTGATGACGCAGCGCTTGTTCTGCTGCTAGTCGCTGGGTGACATTGCAAAATATGCCACGAACCGTAACCGGATGACCTTCGGCAAATTCACATAGATCCATATTATCAACAAAATGATTTCTTTGTTGATGTCCAGATAAATTCTCTGCCTAAATACGCTGTTAAATGTTGATTATATGGTTCAAAATAATTTGTCAAGTATTGATATATATGCTCATTAGCAACAGGATAATTTCCAACATTGTATTTACAGTATTGGGAAAGCTGATAGTAGGGAAGCCCTAAAAATGCAAAGGTTTGGTTAACTGTAGATTCGGGGTTTTTATAAAAACTTTCACTTTCTAGGATAAGAAATTGTTCTATAGGAAAGTACTTTCTCCAATTTTGAAGCTGCTCTATATAGATACCACGAGATAAATAAGTATAACGTTGATGATTAAAACTGTAATAGTCAGGATTGCTGATAATTTTCTCAGTTTCACCAGTAAGTCTTGTTAATTCAGCAGCAAAGGCTTCCTTTAAACAGAGAGTCTCAATTTTACAGCGAACTTCGTGATAGTAGTGAGAAATTGCTCTATCAACAGGGTTTCTTAAAAGAACAATGATTTTTATATGTGGATAGTGCTGTTTAATACGTTCGGGAACCAGGGGATGAAAGATATAGTAGGGGCTAGCTTCTCCAGTCAAAAACTCAGTAGAGTTTTTAGAGGCAAACTGAGCTTCATACCAGTCAATACCTTTTTGGTATTGGAAATCAAAAAAGTGAATTTCCTTTTGACTAGATGGGACAATTTGAGGGTGCTGAATTAGATAGTTATAAAGAGAAGTTGTGCCACCTTTTTGAGTTCCGATAATGATGAAGTTTGGTTGAGTAAATATCATATAGCAATACTAAATCATTAGTGAAAAAATGGAGATTTTATGTAAAGCTGGCTGGATCACTAAATTGTAAGCTAAAAATCAAAGTTTAGATTGGCAATCGCTTGTTTGACATAGTTTTATTTATATGCTTATAAGATAAGATCGCTGTATAAGTCAAGTAGTTGTCAAGGTAACGCGGTTTCAACTTTGCCCTTGTGTTTTTCCAAGTTATTAAAAGCGTGTTGTGCAGGATCGTAATCTTGTAAAATCTCCCGTGCAACACTGATTTCTGTAAGACTTAATTGAGCATCCATCATTTATCCTCATTTGTCATTCTCCACCGTCTCCCTCATCTCCCTCATTCTCCACTAAGCTGTTACGCAGCTTATTTGTATAATATAAAATTAAGTGCCTAGCTATGAACAGGGACATATGCCAGCAAAAAACTATCTATCTCAAGAGCAGAAAGAAAGACTACTAAAAACTCTAAGAGAGCATGAAAATCCCTATGTAAGAGAAAAAATACTTATATTATTGTTGATG
>NZ_JBALBW010000038.1:0-11242 GCF_036919895.1 Nostoc sp. | reverse complement strand
TGATAATTATTTGTCAAAAAATTATGCTTCGACACAAGTTCTCTATTTAAATAAAGAATTTTCTCTGATTTTTTTTCAAAATGAGAATTGCTGATTCTTTCTCTAACCCAACAAGCATAAAAAATAAATACCAGTCGCCTGAAAAACAGATGACTGGTATTTATAAATTGCCTTTACTTGAAGCTAGTAAATAGCTTCGATGATAAAGTTATAAAATCTCAAAGTAGATTGGTAAAAACAACAATGACTAATCCAAAGCCTATTCGCACAGTTCGCCGGGGAAGAATATTCCCTGATATTCAGTGGACAGAAGAAAAAAAAGCTCAATGGAAAGCTGAACAAGAGGCATTTTACCAACGCTCTAAAGTTATTTTTGACCAAGTTCAGCCAGAGTTAATCAAAAGTCACCACAACTGGTATGTAGCTGTTGAACCTGAGAGTGGAGACTATTTCACTGATAAAGACGAATTAGCTGCTATACATAAGTCTCGTCAGCAGCACCCGAACGCTCCGGTGTTCATATTTCGGATTAATGAAACAGGAATAGCTGGCACAATATGATTCAAGGCAGCTTTGGTGATGAGGAACAGCTATTCTTTGAAATAGAGTTGATTACTGCCGATGGTTTAGAATTACCTGTGGATGCCATGCTAGATACAGGATTTTCAGGCTGGCTAGCCATTGACAAGCAGGATTTAGAGGAATTTGATTGGGTGTATTTAGGTGAACGAAATATGCAACTAGCAAAGGGGGAAGCAAAGTTTGATATCTACGCTGGAAAAGTGCGAATAGATGGACAAGAGTTTAATATCCCTGTTTATGCAGGTGATGGAGTTTCGGAACTTTTACTCGGTCGTCAGTGGCTGAAAAATCGACGTTTAGTGGTGGATTTTCCGGCGGGAGTCTTAACACTGGGAAACAGTTGAGATTATGAGTAAAATACTGTAGTGCGTCTTAGAGACTTTTAATTAGTACTTGGTGATAATTTATATTTATAGACATAATCATTAATAATTTTTCTTAGCCAACTTTTGACTAACCAACTCAGCCGCTAAATGTATCGCTGCTTTCATACTCGTAGCATCAGCAATTCCTTTACCCGCGATATCAAATGCTGTTCCATGATCGGGTGAAGTCCTAACGAAAGGAAGACCTATAGAAGTATTAACTGCCCGATCGAACGCCATCAGCTTCACAGGAATTAAACCTTGGTCGTGATAAAGTGCCAAATAAGCATCAGTAGGATTTTTTACTACAGAATTGCCATACCAAGCCTGACCAGGTTTAACCCACATCGTATCTGGTGGTATCGGCCCATCTAGTTGTAATTGTGGTCGGTTTTGTCGCTCTTGCTCTAACCAAGGAATTAACCAATCTTGTTCTTCACGTCCAAGTTGTCCCTGTTCGCCACTGTGGGGATTCAAACCTGCGATCGCAATTCTCCCATTTTCTATCCCAAAATCTTTCTCCAAACACTCCACCAGCAAATCCAATTTTTGTGTCAACAACTGCGGTGTCAATGTATCCGCTACTTGACGTAGAGGTATATGTGTGGTAGCAAGTAAAGTGCGGAGTGTCCAGCCAGTATGGGGCGATCGCGCTACAAATAACATCCCAAAACGCTCAACACCTGACTTCTCTGCCAAAAGTTCCGTTTGCCCTGGATAATTATACCCTGCGGCTTTCCAAGCAGATTTAGCGATCGGCCCTGTGACTATCCCATCAAATTTACCAGCGAGTGTTTGTGCGATCGCATATTCCATATAGGCAAAACTAGCCGCACCACTAGCCGCATTACCTGTTCCTGGGATAATTCCTTGAATTTCCCCACCCAACTGCATATCAATCACTGACAACTCATCTGGATTTGCCAGAGGTGCTAAATTCTCAGTTAAATTCAATTTGTGATAAGTCTGTGTCAGCAAATCCCAGTTACCCACCACTGTCACGTCGTATTTTTTACTAATTTCCGGTTCTGCTAAAGCTTTCAAAATCACCTCCGGCCCAATCCCAGCCGGATCTCCCAGCGTCAGCGCCAAACGTGGGCGATTCTTTTTGCTAAAATTCACTAAATCACCTTGATTATTTTGATACATAAAATTTATTCATAATTATTATCATCAAAATTTTCCCTATCCCCTTCATTCTCCGCTCTACAGTAGGGATTGCCCCCCAACCTGGTAGGGATTACTTGCTAAACTAGTTTAAAATTATTTACACAGGTCTAATCCTACAGCAACTCTTGAAAAGCTTCTGCTAGACCTAGTTTACACACACTAATTTGCATAAGGAGAATCACACCAATGGGCGGCGAAATTTTGGATGCAGCTCTATTGTCCTTCGGTTTAATCTTCGTGGGCTGGGGCTTAGGTGCTTTGTTACTGAAAATTCAAGGCACAGAAGAGTAATTGAGTGCTGAGTTAGAAGTTAGGAGTTCTTGATTCTCCCCATTTCCGACTCCCTTTTTGATTGAAAAGTTCTGTTCGCCCCAAGTCGGCATTCATACTTTTCGCTAACTGGGAAAAAAGCTCGTTCGGTAAACGGACAGCTATTTTCCCATGAATTTTTCTATAAAAAACGATTTTCTGAGAAAAGATGTAAACTTTTGTTTGCATAGGTTATTCTGATAACATTCTTTTCATAAAACATTAAAATTTATTACAAACCTCATGACATTATTAATCGTCGGTGCCACTGGCACCTTAGGAAGACAAGTGGCTCGTCGTGCAATCGATGAGGGATATAAAGTACGCTGCCTCGTGCGGAGTAGCAAAAAAGCAGCTTTTCTCAAAGAATGGGGTGCGGAACTCGTACCAGGAAATTTACGTTACCCCGATACCCTCGCGGATGCATTAAAAGGTGTAACCCAAGTTATTGATGCCTCAACATCTCGCCCTACAGATTCACTGAGTATCAAACAAGTAGACTGGGAGGGCAAAGTAGCATTAATTCAAGCAGCAAAAGCAGCAGGTGTAGAGCGTTTTATCTTCTTTTCAATTTTGGATGCCGATAAATATCCAGAAGTACCGCTAATGGAAATTAAGCGATGTACAGAATTATTCTTAGCTGAATCAGGCTTGAATTATACCATCTTGCGGCTAGCTGGTTTTATGCAAGGGTTAATCGGTCAGTATGGGATTCCAATTTTGGAAGCACAGCCAGTTTGGGTTACAGGTAATTCTTCTCCCATTGCCTATATGGATACTCAAGACATTGCTAAGTTTGCAATCCGCGCATTGACTGTGCCTGAAACGGAAAACCAAGCTTTTCCTGTAGTTGGGACTCGTGCATGGAGTGCAGAAGAAATTATCAACCTGTGCGAACGCTTATCTGGAAAAGATGCCAGGGTAACGCGGATGCCAATAAACTTATTGCGTGCCGTGCGGGGCTTAATGCGGTCTTTTCAGTGGGGATGGAACGTAGCCGACAGACTAGCGTTTACAGAAGTATTGGCTAGTGGAAAACAGCTAAATGCTTCAATGGATGAAGTATATACAGTGTTTGGCTTAGATCCGCAACAAACCACAACTCTAGAAAGCTATCTCCAAGAGTATTTCAGTCGGATTATGAAGAAGCTCAAAGAGGTAGACTACCAGAAAAATAAAAATAAAAAGCAGAAACCAAAAAAAACTCCTTTTAAACAGTCTTCAAAAGCCAATAGTCAATAGTAATTACAAAACAGACATTAGTCATGAAACTCTACATTCTGGATATTTGACTCTAGACTAATGACTACATGACCAAAAATGTGTAAGGATTACATAATACAAAGCATCGCCTAAACTTGGATATTTGAGTGTGCCGAAAGCAGGCATTATCTACAATGACGTTAAGCCGATAGCGGGTCGTGTCGCTATCGAGTTGAAAGACAAGCTAACCGCAGCTGGTTGGGATGTGTGTATCACATCCAGTATCGGTGGAATATTGGGCTACTCTAATCCAGATAGTCCTGTATGCCACACCCCCATTGATGGTCTAACGCCCCCTGGTTTTGACTCAGATATGGAGTTTGCAGTGGTGTTAGGGGGAGACGGCACTGTTTTAGCAGCGTCTCGTCAGGTAGCCCCCTGTGGTATTCCACTATTAACAGTGAATACTGGTCACATGGGATTTTTGACAGAAACTTTCCTGAATCAATTGCCCCAAGCACTAGAACAGGCAATGACAGGTAAGTATGAAATTGAAGAACGAGCCATGCTCACCGTCAAAGTATTTCGGGGAGATGCAGTGCTGTGGGAAGCCCTGTGCTTGAATGAAATGGTTCTGCACCGAGAACCTTTGACCTCTATGTGCCATTTTGAAATTGCCATAGGTCGTCATGCACCAGTAGATATTGCGGCGGATGGTGTGATTGTTTCTACACCTACTGGTTCTACAGCTTACTCATTGAGTGCTGGTGGCCCAGTGGTGACTCCTGGCGTACCTGTTTTACAGCTAGTACCCATTTGTCCCCATTCCCTAGCTTCTAGAGCATTAGTATTTCCAGATACTGAATCGGTCAACATTTATCCAGTTAACATTCCTCGCCTGGTGATGGTGGTAGATGGTAATGGAGGGTGCTATGTCTTCCCAGAAGATAGAGTATATATGGAGCGATCGCAATATACTGTCCGATTTATTCGCCTGCAACCCCCTGAGTTTTTCCGAATTTTGCGAGAAAAATTAGGTTGGGGTTTGCCACATATTGCCAAACCAACTTCGGTAGAATTGCCGTAGTGGCGCGGCAAGCCTAAAATGTTGCAATAGATTTTAGAGAAAATTGAGATAAATCAATATTTTTTGCTTTGTCGCTAATGCACAACTTTAGGCTTGCCACGCCAGTAGTGGCGCGGCAAGCCTAAAATGTTGCAATAGATTTTAGAGAAAATTGAGATAAATCAATATTTTTTGCTTTGTCGCTAATGCACAACTTTAGGCTTGCCACGCCAGTAGTTATTGGGAATGGGGAATGGGGCATTGGGCATTGGGCATTGTTAAAGAGACAACTGAGCAAACAGAAAATTATTTCCCCATTCCCCGTTTGCTAATTTCCTGCCAGAATTACTGGTGTACGGATAGGTATTTGGAGTGAGTTATTAAGATTGCATCGAAGAATTCGATGGCTGACACCTGAACGTGCTAAAACATCCTTAACAGCGTGTCAAATCAGGGTTGATCCATCACTAAAAACTCGTAATTGCACTTTATAACTGATGTAAAGATTTTCTCTGGAATATCTTTACAATCCCAAATCCAATATCCCAAATTGTTATGACAGTTGCTCTAAGTCCCTGTGTTTTGGTGATTGAAACCGATGAGAGCCTAGCAAATCAGCTTTCTTGCGATTTGCAAGAAGCTGGCTATGAATCAATTTTGGCTCATGATGCTACCAGTGGTTTGCAATACTGTCGCGATCGCCAACCTGCTTTAATTGTTTTAGACCGGATGCTAGCAGGAGAATCAGGACTCTCATTGTGCAAAAATCTGAGAAGCACTGGTATGCGATCGCCTGTGTTGGTTTTAATGGCAAGAGATACCGTTGACGATCGTGTAGCTTGTCTAGAAGCAGGAGCGGATGATTACATCCTCAAGCCTTACCGCTCAGAAGACTTTTTAAAGTTAATTCGCCTCTACTTAAAACCTGATGTGGATACCACGGAGCAATTGCGCTTTGGGGAGCTAATTTTAGACATCGCAACTCGCCGTGCTATCCACGGAGGAAGGGCAATTGACTTGACAATGAAGGAATTTGAACTATTAAAATTCTTAATGGAACATCCCCGTGAGGTGTTAACTCGCGAACAAATTTTAGAAAATGTTTGGGGTTATGACTTTCTGGGTGAGTCGAATGTCATTGAAGTGTACATCCGCTACTTGCGCCTCAAAATTGAAGATGAAGGTCAAAAGCGCCTTATTCAGACAGTGCGCGGCGTAGGTTACGTTTTAAGAGAATCCTAGTACAGAAGTTTGCCTCCTTTTGACAATTTGCTCAAGTGCATTGTCTAGTTATAGAACTTACGTAAAACTACAGGCAGTAGGGTCAATTCATTAATTGCCCCTACCTAATAATAAGGGTTTTGACTATCATTTGCGTAAGTCCTGGTTAATTGAGGCTAAAAAAGGCTCTGTATTACGGGACAAATAAAAGCCGTAGGTTTTATAGCTTAAATTCTGTAAAATTGAAATCTAAATCACAAAACCAAAAAGAATTATGACTCGTTGGCTAGGTTTACTCTCGATGTTGCTGAGTGTTTTGTTGATGGGTTGTTCTATACCAACAACAGCTAAACCTCCAACCCCTACGCCTGGTTCTCAAACTCCAGCACCAGAGAGTTTAGGCCAAAAACTACCAATTTCTGCTAAAGCCATTGTTCCTAATGGAACAATTATTCAGCTAGAAGTGGCGAAGACACCACAACAGCAACAGATGGGGTTGATGTATCGACCAGCTTTACCAGATAACCGAGGGATGCTGTTTGGGTTCTCTTCTCCACAATCAATTAGTTTCTGGATGAAGAATGTACCTGTAGCCTTGGATATGGTATTTTTACGGGACGGTGTAGTTAAATATATTCAGGCTGCTGCACCTCCTTGTGCAAGTGAGCCTTGTCCTACTTATAGTCCCAACACACCAATCGATAAGGTAATTGAACTTCGCTCTGGAAGAGCTGCCGAATTGAAGTTGAAAGTGGGCGATACTGTCAAAATTCAGTATTGAGACTTAGCCGCATTGTATTGCGGGGATAAAGATTTGGATGATTGCTCTGTTCAGAGCCTATACTACCGAAGTATGTGTTTTTTTTGTAAAAAATGTCACGTGTTGTAGTAAAAAAGTCATCTGTAACGCTACTATTTAAAAACTGTGGTAATGATGTAGAATTCTACTGTCTCCAAGCTGAAATCGCAGTCTTAAAGTTTGGTTGCAAAAATATTCCCTTGGGCGTAAGTGTAAATAGTCGCCAATAAGAGAGTACAGGCTATGGAATCTTTATTACTACATGTGTCATTAAATAAAGCACAAAAGCAAACAAGATGGAGCCAATTTAATTAAGTAAAAATGCTGCTTGAGAATTGAGCAGATGATTTGTACGAAAAGTTCTATTTTTCAGACTCTCAATAATAAGCCTGTCTTAAAGGCAAATTGAAAAAACTGTGCTGGGGTGTATAGCCGATAACGGCAAAGTGACAGATAAAATACTGGCTACTAGCTACCAAGCAATGGTGAACTCATATATGACAATACATTCGGTACAAGGAGGTGAGATCGAAATGTCACCATCAAAATATTCTCGATTGATTAATTTTTTGCAAGAAGATTTGGCAATTTCCACGGCATCGCTGGCGGTTGCGCTACGCCATCGGGAGCAAGACCCAGGCCCTTTGGCAATGATTCTTTGGCAGTATGGTTTGATTACTCTAGAGCAGTTAGAACAAATTTATGATTGGCTGGAGACGGCATAGATGATGCCAATTTTGGATTTTAGATTTTTGATTTTGCATTAAAAATCTCTAGCAAACGGTTATTATTGGAATCTCAAGCCTTAATACTATCTAGGGCAACTTGGTATGATTTAGGAAAAGTAAAGCATGTCACATCAACTCTAATCTATACAAAGATTGATATATAAGTTTATTAACTCTGACGGTTTATACTCATTTATATACAAATAAAAAGAGCAAGTTAAATTATTAACTCGCTCTTTCTATTTAGTTCGGATTAATTAGGACTGACTAAACACTTTAACTGCTGCTGCTATACCAGAACCAGGGGTAAAATCTTCGTAGCCAAGTTCTGTTAGGGTAACTTCTAAGGATGCTATACAGCTAAGGATATCGCGATCGCTCACAAAGCCCAAGTGACCAATACGGAAAATCTTATTACTCAAATGGTCTTGACCACCGGCTAGGGCAATATCAAAGCGTTTTTTCATCAATGACCGAATCTTATCAGATTCAATTCCCTGTGGTGCTACAGCTGTAATTGCTGGACTAGCAGAACTATCTGCCGCGAACAGGGGTAAATTCAACCCTTGAATGGCGGCGCGGGTAGCGTTTTTTAGCCGTTCGTGTCGAGCAAATATTGACTCCAAGCCTTCCTCTTTCATGATTCGTAACGTGGTGTGCAGCGCTACGATTAAGTTCACTGGGGGAGTAAATGGAGTTGTATTTTTGGCTGTGGCTTTGCGATATTTACCTAAATCCAAATAATATTTCGGTAGCTTCGCAGTTTTGTAAGCTTCCCAAGCTTTGGGACTGACAGAGACAAAACCCAATCCCGGCGGAATCATATAACCTTTTTGGGAACCGGAGGCGACTATATCCAAACCCCAAGCATCCACGGGGAGATTGAATGCACCCAAGCTAGTGACGGCATCAACGATAATTAAAGCTTCACCGTGTTCTTTGACATGGCGGTTGATAGCTTCTAAGTCATTCAACACACCCGTCGAGGTTTCGCTGTGAGTAATAATTACAGCTTTAATTTGCTTTTGGGTATCTGCTTGGAGTTTTTCGGCAAATACTGAGGGGTCTAATGGTTTTCCCCATTCCACCTTAACTTCTTCTACATTCAAACCGTAGGCTTGGCCAACTTCTACCCAACGTTCGCCAAATTTACCATTAGAGCCAACTAAAATGCGATCGCCTGGAGAAAGAAAATTAATTATTCCGGCTTCAACAGCACCCGTACCACTGACATTTAATGTCAGCACATCACTTTGAGTTTGGTGTAGCCACTTGAGGTTTTCTGTCACCTCTGCCAATATATTGCTAAATTCACTGGTACGGTGTCCAATCGGATGCTTGGCTAATGCCAGTAAGGCAGCTTCTGGCACCGGGGTTGGGCCTGGAATCATTAGCATCAGCTTATCGTTCATGTGTCTATCCTAAAAGTCAAATAAAAGTCAAAATTGTGGGAAGTTGGTTTATTCTGGTAGCGAATTCTAGATATTTACCTACAAATTACACTCAGATGACCATCAGTCTTGTTGTATATTTTCCAAATCCATAGGAAAAGTATCGTGGGAGTTAATCATCGGTCAGCTTGACCTTTGCAATTTATACGAGACTCCAACTTAGATAAAACCTCTGTTCTAGGCAATCTTACCATACACTTAGACACCAGGTTAAGACCTTGGTTGTAGGTGAGTGTCGATTGGAGACTAGCGGGAATCGTCAGTGAAAAAGCGATGTTTTGCTTCAACGAAGGAAGTAACCGCCTACACTATGCGGAAGAGTTGGATGTCGCCGTTTGCGAAGATATAAAAGATACCAAACCCAAACTTTTCAATCTGCTTTCGTGGAGGATTGATTATTGAATTGCGATTCTCCAAGGAATACCTCTATCTATTGGGGAGGTGATGATTTATTTCAGTCTAAATCGCTTTTATATCAATATCCAAGCCATTTGTAGCTTACTGAATGATGATTTTTGACTGATAATTTACGCTTCATTTGCCACCAAATTTCAGATATCTATGCTACTAATTGCTGTACATTTTGAAATCGTACCCAGTGTTAGATAATAGCTAATCAACTATCAGTTTTTATACTATACTTAGAAACTTGCTACATTTGTGCTTAGTTTTATTAGTTACTATTCATGGTGAGTCGTTTTTAACTAGTGTTCAGTTCATAAACTGTCACTCACCAGATCCCTTATTTTCTCGTAAAAGAGATATTCTTAGTTAGTGCAAGGAGTGATACCATTTCACCAGATGTTTGTCACAAGTTATCCCCGCAATGCTCCCTATTCAGGGAGTGTTGCAGATTTCCAATGTTGCATCAAACGAGTGAGTTGGTATAAGCTTTTACGAGGAAGCGTTTGAGTGAGCAAAACTCTCAAGCGCTTTTTCGTGTATAAATAAGATAGTCCAACTATCTGGACGATAATCCAATTAATAATATTTTTACCTTATATATTTAAGTACTTGTTTCATCTAAGATTTATCTGAGAACTCAACTCACAACTATCCAGTTAGAAGATGGCACGATTATTTACATTGAAGCCACAAATAAGGGTAGAGTGTTTATTTCCTAACCAACTGGAAAAGAGAACTCAGCAATCATGAGTCAGAATATTGATGCTGCCAAAATTTCTATTATCATTGCGGCTATTAATGAAGCGAGGAATATTAAAGAAACAATTGCTACTACTCAAAGCCGTCTAAATATAGAAGTCATTTTAGTAGATGGTGGTTCTCAAGATGATACTGTAGCGATCGCTCAGTCATTAGGTGTCAAAGTTATCTCATCATCTCCCGGTCGGGCTGTGCAAATGAACGCGGGTGCTGTAGCGGCTGGCGGTGAGATTCTGTTATTTCTCCATGCAGATACCCGTTTACCGACTGGATTTGATGAGATGATTTGCACCGCGCTACAACAGCCTGGGACTGTGGCTGGTGCATTTAATTTGCGAATTGATGCCCCACTTTTGAGTTTAAGGTGGGTGGAGTTGGGTGTAAAGTGGCGATCGCATTTTTGCCAAATGCCCTACGGCGACCAAGCAATTTTTTTAACCAAGGAATCATTTCAGCAAATTGGTGGTTTTCCTGAATTGCCTATCATGGAAGATTTTGAACTCATCTGTCGGTTAAAACGCATCGGACGCATTGTAATTATCCCTACACCAGTTCTTACTTCAGCGCGTAGATGGTTACAAAAGGGAATATTCAAAACTACGTTACTTAATCAATTAGTAATTATTGCTTATTTACTCGGCGTTTCACCTGAGCGAATTCGTAGCTGGTATCGCCGAGAAAAATTTAAGGGAATTAAACTGTTTCTCATGTAGGTAGTATATCTTAGTGGCATTGGATTGGAGGTGTAGGTTTTAAACTTGAGCCTCAAAAGGTCAACATTGAGCCTCAGAAGGTCAACATTGAGCCTCAGAAGGTCAACATTGAGCCTCAGAAGGTCAACGTCGAGCCTCAGAAGGTCAACATTGAGCCTCAGAAGGTCAACATTGAGCCTCAGAAGGTCAACGTCGAGCCTCAGAAGGTCAAATTTATAAAAATGAAGAAGCGTTTATTAACTTCCAAACTTAAACTGCTACTCCTAAGTTGCCTAATTCTCACTCTAATAATTGTCGCTAAACAGTTGAACATTCAGGGACTTCTACAGACCTCAGTCATTTGGGTTGAGAGTCTTGGGGTCTTAGGGCCTATCGCTTACCAGCAATTCTCATTTTGAAAAAAAATCAGAGAAAATTCTTTATTTAAATAGAGAACTTGTGTCGAAGCATAATTTTTTGACAAATAATTAT